>DATCLN010000225.1:0-19291 GCA_036563895.1 Paenibacillaceae bacterium | reverse complement strand
TGCGACATGCGACCAGTTTCGGAGGCGCCAAAATCTTTCTGGAATACCTCGAGAAAATCAAGCTCGCCAAGGCGCTGCAGGGGCTATCGTTTGCGAAGGCAAACAACTCGTTGTTTCCCCTCCACCGCATCCTGCTGTATGAAAAACTCCCACGGCGATCGCTGCGATGGGTCGCACGTGGGAGTTTGTCTTCAGTCTGCCAACCCGGCTTTGCCGGGTTGTTTTTTTCATACTGAATATTTAATCCTGATCCGCCAACCGCCACCACAGCAAGGTTCCCGCAAGCCCGGCGACGCATGTCAGTAGCACGGCCAGCACGCCGGCCGGTTCCGGCCCGGCGTCCGCGCCGCCCGCGATCCCGCTGGCGATGGCGGGGACCGACCATGGGAACAGATGAGATGGCCGCGGCCGGTGGCCGCAACGAGCTGGGCAAACACCAGGGCGAAGACCAAAAAGCCAAGGGGCGGCATGTAACCGCGCCCGACGCTGGCAAATAAGGCCACAGGCGGCGACAGGGCGATGGTCAGGAACGAGCAGAGGCCAAAAACGGACAGGCCTTGTCGAGCGACCTCCGGCGACCAGCCCGGCAGATCCATCAGGCGGCCGACGGCCAGACCGGCCAGGATGACCAAAACGCACAGCAGGGCGCACCACAAAAAGACGAGCACAAATTTGGATCCGACGATGCAATTTCTCGATACGGGAAGCGCCAGCAGATCCTTGACCGTCCTGTCCGAAAATTCCCGGCCGAAAATCCAGCTGGTCACAAATCCGAAAATGAGGATGCCTCCAACGGCCACGGCCTGCGACAGAAGGGCGAAATAGGAAGGCCAGTCCGCGGTTCCCGTGAGTTGCGCCTTTGCGGAGATGAACCCCATATTTCTTGCGTAGTCGGGGTTTTTCAACACAAACATGAAAAACCCGCCGGCAAAGGGAATCATCATAGCGGCCAGTCCGGTGATGAGCGGGGTTTTGGAACGCCGAAACTTTTTGATCTCCACCAGCAAAGAAACGGCGATCGGTCTCACGGTTCTTTCCCCCCGGCTTCGCGAATCACCCGCATGAAAAAGGTCTCCAGATCTTCTTCCTCCACCTTGAGCAGGTTGGGGGGACAGCCCGCCCGGACCAGCAGGGTGACGATCCGTTCCGGGTGTTCGACGGCGCCCCCGTGTTCGATGCACAAGACGGGCGGTTCGGCGTCGCCGCCGTTCTTTTTCACTCCGGCTTCAAAACCCGCTTTCGAAAGGACGTCAGCCATCGCCGCAATGTCCCTTCCGGAAAGGAGCAGCGTTTTCTTCCGTTCGCGTTCAAGCCCGCGGCGGTCCAGGAACCTGACCAGTCGGCCTTTGTGCATGACGGCGATGTTCGAGGCGATTTTCGCGATTTCGTCCAGCCTGTGGCTGGACAGTAGGATCGTGACGCCTTGATTTACCGCCAGGTCGTGGAGCAGTTCGCGAAATTCGACGGCTCCCTCCGGGTCCAGGCCGTTGGCCGGTTCATCCAGGATCAGGAGCTTCGGCTTGTGGATCAGGGCTTTGGCGATGCCGAGCCGTTGCATGTTGCCCAGCGATAGGTGCCTGGCTTTCCTTGACGCGTGCGATTCCAGCCGAAGCTGGCGGAGGATCCGGTCCACGCGGGTCCTGTTGGCGATTCCCCTCAATCGGCGCATGATCTCGAGGTTTTCCCGGACCGTCAATTCCGGATAGGCGCAAGGCGCTTCCACGAGATACCCCACGTCCCGCCATAGGCTTGTCTCCGCCGCGCTGACCTTTCGGCCAAAAAGAAACATTCGCCGGCCGTGGGCCTAACCATGCCCAAAAGCATCCGGATCAGCGTCGTTTTCCCGGCCCCGTTCAGCCCGAGAAGCCCGAGAATTTCTCCCTGCCTGACGGACAGACTGACATTATCCACGGCCCGGACTTCCCTGTAGGTTTTCGTCAGGCCGACCGTTTGGACCACCGTATCACGCATCCCTGCCGTCTCCTTCGAGAATCTGCCGGGCAAGGCCGAGCATCAACAGTTCTATCGTCTTTTCAAAATGGCTTTCGCCGATTTCAGGAACGTGAAGCATCGTCAGGAAGACCGCCCTGAGGGCAGCGGCGGCCAGCCCGGCGTCCACATCCTTCCGAAGGCGAGCGTGCCGGAACAGATTTTCCGCCATCCGGTCGTCAAAGACATGGTGCTGTTTCACCCGATCTTCCGGCAGTTTGCGGAAAAGAACTTCGAATTCCCGGTTTTCCAGGAGGGTCATGATGAAGGAACGCCTTGTTTTTTGGAAAAGTCCGAGCATCGTTGCCGCAAACGTGTCCGGGGTCACCGGCGCCATCCGGCGGAACCGGTCGGCGATTTCCTCCATGACAGCGCTTTGGTAATGCTCCAGCACTTCAAAGAACAGCTCTTCTTTAGAAGGGTAAAATTTGTAAAACGAGCCCTTGGCGATGCCGGCCATCTCCGCGAGGCGGTCGACGGTCGTTTTTTGCACCCCGTATCTCGCCAGGCAAATTTCGGCGGCTTCCCGCAGTTTCGCGCGGATTTTTTGCTTTTCCTGCTCGGCAAACGGCGAAGGCATGATCCCACCTCATAACTGTATGACTAAAAATATTTTTTCAGTCACACTATACCACAACATTCATCGCTTCTCCATCCCCATAAACAAAAAAAGCGGACCGCCCTGTCCGGGCGTCCGCTTCCGATGGACCCGCCGGCGGTCCGTCAGGCGCCTTCGGCCATGTCGCGCCGGCGGTATCCGAAATAGCCCAGAACCATCAAGGCCGCGCTGATCACGGTGATGGTTGCGAAGACCGCGCCGTCGAACGGCTCGACCGGCATTCTCGGAATCCAGCTTTGGACCGCGGTTTTGGAAACCCATTCGGGGAAATCCACCAAACCGTCAAAGTAGTTGAGCGCGAAGGAATAAGCCAGATACAGATACACCGCCTTGCCGAGCCTGGGGCTCCAACCCAGCGCCAGGGCGGCCAGTGCCGCAAAAAACAGCACGGAGGGGAAGAGGTTGAACCCGGCGGCCAAAAAATCGCCGATGTCCATCGAAGCGCCGTCTCCCATGGCGGCCACCGCCGTCGCGCCCAGTCCGACCGCCGCCGCCGCCGTCCCGGCTAATCCGGCCAGGACGGCCATGAGGACGTTGGTCCAGTAAAGCCGGGCCCGGGTCACCCGCGTGGCCAACAGCTGGCTCAGACGCAAACGGACTTCTTCGGAGAAAAGCCGGTTGACGACGGCGACCGGCAAGATGGCGACCAGGCTGGTCGTGACCAGCAGGATGATTCCGGTGAACGACGCTTCGATCGAAACGCCGGAGGCTGTAAACATTTGCCGCATGATATCATTGCTTTCCAAAAAGGTCTGCATGTCGCCGTAGATCGAACCATAAGAGGCTCCGATGACCAGGAACGCGATCGTCCAGGCCAGGATGACGCCCTTGTTGAGCCGCAGGAACAAACCGTGGACGGACAGCAGCGTTTTCCTTGCCGTCACGCGGCCCTGTCTCTCCGGCAAATAGCCGGCGCCCAGATCCCGGCGGCCTTCCAGGGCAAAGGCGGCGGCGACGGCCGCAATGGTGAAGAGGGCCGCGAGTGCCAGCGGACCCCAGCGGTTTTCGGTAAACGGATAGGTCAAATACGTCCAGCCCAATGGATTGAGCATGGAGAGCGACTCTTTCGAGATATCCGTACCGGCGCGAACGAGAAACAACGCGCCGACGATGCCGAGGGATGCGCCCGTGGCGGCGGAGGACGCCGGCATGATTTGCGCCATGACGAGGGCGGTCGCCGCGCCCATGATGCCGGCCATGCCGATGGATGCGCCGAACAGCAGCGATCCTTCGGCGGAAAGGGACGATTCGCCGTAACCCGCCAGGATCCCGCCGATCACAAAAGCCAGGAGGACATTGATCAGGACGGTTTCCGCCATGACCGCCAGCGAATTGGCCTGACGGCCGACCTGAAAGGAACGCACCAGGTCCATGAGGCCAAGTTCTTCTTCCCTGCGGGTATGGCCGATCACGTGCAAAGCGGAGAGGATCATCGCCAGGAGTCCGCAGAACAGCAGCATTTCGTGTGCATACATGGCGCCCAGCGTATAATCTTCCGCCCTGTCCGCCGGCGTCGGTCCGACGATGGCGATCATGGCGGGGTTTTGCATGGTTTCGTACAACCCCCGGAACCCCTGTCCCTTGCCGATTTCTTCAAACGCCGGAACAAATCCGGCGGAAAACAGGCCGACGCCCAGAACCCAGACGAGGATTTTTTTCCAGTCCCGTTTCAAAAATTGAACGAACAACATGTCCCAGCGGGCGAAATTGTGCCGCATGCCGGTTTCCTCCTCTCCCGCGGTCAATTCTCGTAATGGCGCATGAACAGGTCTTCCAGGGTGGGCGGCACCGCTTCGATGTTTCGGATGCCCAGTTTGACCGCTTCGGACAGAATGTGATGGATATGCTCCTGGTCCGCGGAGAACGTGGCCTGATTTCCTGTCGCCCGGAAGTCATGGACGCCGCGGACGGCCGCCAGTCCCCGGACATCCCCATCGACGGCCAGCCGAATGGTGGTGCGGGTGAGGTGCCGCAGTTCGTCCAGCGTCCCGCTTTCCACCACGCGTCCCTGGCGGATGATGACCACCCGGTCGGCGAGCCGTTCCACTTCGCTCAGGATGTGGGAGGACAGCAGGACGGATTTGCCCGCTTCCTTGAGCTTCCGCACTTCATCCTGGAACACGGCTTCCATCAGCGGATCGAGGCCGGAGGTCGGTTCGTCCAGAATGTACAGATCGGAATCCACGGACAGCGCGGCGATCAAAGCGACTTTCTGGCGGTTGCCCTTGGAGTAGCTTTTGGCCTTTTTCCCGGGATCCAGTTCAAAACGTCGAATCAGGAAGTCGCGTTTCGCTTTGTCGCCTCCGCCGTGCAATTTCATGAACAGATCGATGATTTCGCCGCCCGTCAGGTTCCCCCAGAGTGCCACGTCGCCGGGGACGTAAGAGATCCGCCGGTGAATGTCCAGGCTGTTTTTCCACACGTCTTTGCCGAAAATGCGCGCCTCTCCGCCATCCCGTCGGAGAATGCCCAGCAGGATGCGGATCGTCGTGGACTTTCCCGCGCCGTTCGGGCCGATGAAACCGACCACTTCGCCCTCGCGGACCGACAGGGATACGTCGTGCAGCGCCGTGACGCGCCCGAAGCTTTTTTGCAGGTTCCGTACGATCACGACTTCAGACATGGCATGAAATCTCCTTTCCATCCGAAATGAAATGCATGGCCTTGAAATGAATCAATTATAAAAAAATAGTTCATAATATTAATATTAATCATTAATTATGAACTATCATATTTTTTTTAGATCATTTATAACTCCGCTGCCCGGATAAAGTCAATGGAAATAAACTCATTCGGGTTTGGATGTTCGCCATTGTGTTATAATCGTTTTTGAACACCCGAACATCAATAGCAGGATGTGGCCATGAACGGTTTCGAGAAGCGAACGGAACAAAAAAAGCGGCAGGTGCTGGAAGCCGCTTTTCAGCTGCTGAATGCCGAGGATGGGTTCGACCGCGTGACCATGGACGATATTGCCCGGCATGCGAAGGTCAGCAAAACATCGGTTTTCAAGTATTTCGGGAGCAAGGAGAACCTGATCCGCGAGGTGTTCAAGTACTTAATGCGGCAAATGATCGATGAGGCCCAAAAAATCATGTCGGAAAACAGGCCCTTCGAGGAAACGCTGGCCGCCTTGACCCAGAACAAGATCAGGCATCTGGAAAAAATCAACCGGCGGTTCTACCTGGAGTTGATGGAATACATTACGAAAAAAGACGACGAGGGTCTATCCCTGATCATGCGCGAATACAACGAGACCAACCTGAACATGATGCTGGATCTGTTTCACCGCGGGCGCAAGGAAGGCAAGGTGGACCTGAAATATTCCGACGAATTTCTGCTGGTTTTTTTCCAGGCCATGGTGGAAGGTATCTCCAGTCCGCACGTCTATTCCAAAATGCAGCATTATACCGCCCTTTGGACGGAACTGGTGATCAAGGGACTTGCTCCGGAGAAAAAATGAACCTGTGACGGGCGGATGTGATTTTGTTCACTGGTGATCCTCCCCTCGGGATTTATGATGAAAATGGAACCCGCATCATGACTGTCGGCACCGACGGCGATGCAGGAAAACCGTGAAAAGGGAGGATGAACCGGATGAGCAACACGATTGTGGTGGCCGTCGACGGGTCCGAATACGCGCGGGAAGCGTTGCGCCACGCGATCCGGTGGGGGAAGGCCCTCGGGGCGGAGCTGGTCCTGATCAACGTGCAGCCGGATTACGAAACGCCCAACATCCGCCGGTTTATCAGCGAGAAGCTCATCAGGGAATACCAGCAGGAAATGGCGGACCGGGTACTGAAGCCCGCGATGGAGATGGTCCAGGCGGAGGAACCGTCCATCCCCTGCACCGCCGTCATGCGCGTCGGTTCGCCGGGCGTGGAAATCTGCAATGAAGCCAAAGAGCGCGGAGCCATGGCGATCTTCATGGGCAGCCGCGGCATGGGGCCGATCCGCGGGGCGATTCTGGGCAGCGTGAGCTACTCCGTGCTGCACAACGCGCCCTGCCCCGTGACGATCGTCTCCTGAGCGGACGCCGGACCGGCTTTCCCCTAAGGCAACTTTAAGGAAACCGCATCGACCGGCATCCTCGCACGTTTCGTCCCGCATCCCCGCGGAGGGGTGCGGGACGTTTTTTGTTGCACGCGCCGCCCGGGCGGGACATATGCATGATGACGAAGACGATCCCTCGGGGCGGGTGAAAACATGAATCCGGAAAAAGACTGGGGCTGGCTCGCGGAGCTGCCGGTGTGGGTGGATCCGCAGCTGACCGGCGTCGTGCTGGCCTGCTGGTGCCTGGGGTTCGCGCTGAAAAGAACGCCGTTCGTGCCGGACTGGACGATCATCTACGCGGTCACGGCCCTGGCGGTGGTGCTGGTGGGGGCCGCGGAAGGCTGGTCCGCCCGGTCGGCGATCCGGGGCATCCTGTGCGGCGCGTTTGCGGTGTACGGGCACCAGCTGGTGAAGCAGACAAGCCGCAGGGACTGAGAAGGGCTGAGGGGCGGAAAGGCGCGGGGAGGGCGACCGGCAGGCGGCGGCCTGGCCTTAAGGATAGGAGCGGCTCGAAGGACGGGAGCGGTCCGAAAGATGGCAGCGGTCCAAAAGATGGCAACGGTCCGAAGACGGAAGCGGCCCGAATGAGGGAAGCGGTCCAAAGGAAACCGTCCGACGGCAACCGTCCGCCGGCGACCGGCCGCTATTCCAGCAGCCCGAGCGCACGGTAGTCGTGGAGGCCGACCACGCCGTCGACGGGCAGCCCGTTTTGCCGTTCGAAGGCCTTCATCGCCTGCTCGGTGGCGGGGCCGAAACGCCCGTTGCATTTGCCGTGGAAAAATCCCGCCGCGCGCAGGCGGTTCTGGATGAGCAGCACGTCTCCCCCGGCGTCGCCCTTGGCCAGGCGGCGGGGGTCCCGGTGCGGTTCGCCGAGCACGTGCCCGAGGATGACCACCTTGGTGCCGATGCCGACGCGCTCGTACAGGTCTTCCACGTCCCGGTTGTGCATGCGGATGCAGCCGAGGCTCGCCTCGGTTCCGATCAGATGCGGTTTGTTGGTGCCGTGGATGCCGTATGTTCCCCAGGGGACGTTCAGCCCGATCCACCGCGTGCCGAATCCGGAACCCCAGTTTTTGTATTTGTTCACGACGCGGAATTCCCCCACGGGCGTCGGCGTTTCCGGCTTGCCCGGGGCGATTTTGTAGGTCTTGTAAGGAAGATTGCCGATGTACAGCGTAAGCTCCCTGGAGCGCGGGTCCACCACGACGGAGGTGTCCTGGCCGCCGGCCGGCCACGGTTTCTCCACCGGCGGAGCCGGTTGTCCGGAAGGGACGGAAGGGAACACCCCATGGGGTTCGCCGGGACCGGACGGGGGCTGCCATGCCAGAAAAGGGAGCAGGAGGAGGCAGATGGCCGTTTTCATGGTGCGCTCAGTTCCTTTGCCAGGTCCGTTTTGTGCAGGGTTTTTTCCGGGACGCCACCAGATACCGTTGCTCGGAAAACGTAAAAATATGCGGCAAAAAGCCCAACACATCGGGGTTCAGATGTAAGCGGCTGTATGATATGATGAAAAGTGTCACTCTGCGCCCATGCGAGGTGAGAGCATGTCCGAACCGGCGACCGCGGAACGGTCCTTGTCCAATCATTTGCTCAGACGCGACGTGCGGTTTCTCGGGAACATTCTCGGGGAAGTCCTGCAGCATCAGGGAGGCAGGGAACTGCTCGACCGGGTGGAAAAAATCCGGGAAATGAGCAAGGAGCTGCGCGCCGCGTATTCGCCCGAGCTTTTCCGGGAATTCATCGCCACGATCAAGGGATTGACACCGGATATCCGGCACCAGGTCATCCGGGCGTTTGCTATATATTTCCAGCTCGTCAACATCGCCGAGCAAAACCACCGCATCCGCCGCAAGCGCGATTACGAGCGGGCGTCGGGCGACACCGTCCAGCCGGGTTCCATCGAAAGCGCCGTGCGCGACCTGAAGGAACGGAACCTTTCGGCCCAGGAAGTGGACCAGATTCTGCATTCCATCAGCCTGGAACTGGTCATGACCGCCCACCCGACGGAAGCGACGCGCCGGGCGGTGCTGGACATCCACAAGCGGATCGCGGACGACGTGATGGAATTCGACAACCCGATGCTCACCTACCGGGAGCGGGAAAGGCTGCGCGAGAAGCTGCTCAACGAAGTGCTGACGCTCTGGCAGACGGACGAGCTGCGCCAGCGCCGGCCGACGGTGATCGACGAGGTGCGGTACGGTCTTTATTATTTTGAAGAAACCCTGTTCGACGTAATCCCGGAGGTTTACGAAGAGCTGGAGCGCTGCCTGTCCAAGTACTATCCCGAGCGGAAATGGCACGTGCCTACCTGCCTCAGGTTCGGTTCCTGGATCGGCGGCGACCGGGACGGCAATCCCGCCGTGACCCCCGAGGTTACCTATAAGACGCTGCAGCTGCAGCGCGCCCTCGTCCTGCAGAAATACGAACAGCTGCTGCGGAACCTGATGCGGCGCCTCAGCTTCAGCGCCACGATCGTGAGCGTCACCGACGAGCTGCGCGAATCCATCGAGCAGGACCGCCGGAAGATCAAGCTGACCACGGTGGAGCCGTGGACCAACGAAAACGAGCCGTACCGGGTCAAGCTGACGTACATGCTGCAAAAACTGCACAACATGCAAAACGAATCGCTGCGGGAAACGGGACAGGCCTACCGCCGGGCGACGGAGCTTCTGGCCGACCTGCAGGTGATCGACCGCAGCCTTCGCCATCATTTCGCCGATTTTGTCGCCGACATGCATCTGAGGAAGCTCATCCGCCAGGTGGAGCTGTTCGGGTTCCATCTGATGACCCTGGACGTGCGCCAGCACAGCAAGGAACACGAAAAGGCGATGGCGGAAATCCTGAAGGCGGCGGGCATTACCGACCGGTATTCACAGCTGTCCGAACGGGAGAAGGTTGAGCTGCTGCACGGTCTCCTGGGCGATCCCCGGCCGCTCCTGCACGAAGAGGCGGACCTGTCCGAACAGGCCCGGGAATGCCTGGAAGTGTTCCGGACGATCCGCCGGGCGCAGCAGGAATTCGGTCCGGCCTGCATCAGAAGCTACCTCATCAGCATGACCCAGGGCGTCAGCGATCTGCTCGAGGTGATGGTTTTCGCCAAGGAGGCGGGGCTGTACTACCGCCACGCCAACGGACGGGTCCAGTGCACCCTGCAGCCGGTGCCGCTGTTTGAGACCATCGAGGACCTGCACGCCGCCCCCGGCATCCTGCGGGATCTGCTTTCACTGCCGCTGTACCGCGAGGCGCTGGCCGTGATGGGCGACGTGCATGAAGTGATGCTGGGCTATTCCGACAGCAACAAGGATGGCGGCATGATCACCGCCAACTGGGAGCTGCGCGTGGCGCTTGTTGAGCTGACCCGGACGGCGGACGAATTCGGCGTGAAGCTGAAGTTTTTCCACGGCCGCGGCGGGGCCCTCGGGCGCGGCGGCATGCCGCTCAACCGGAGCATCCTGGCCCAGCCGCCGCACACCCTCGGCGGCGGCATCAAGATCACCGAGCAGGGGGAAGTGCTGTCTTCCCGCTATTCGATGAAGGGCATCGCCTATCGCAGCCTGGAGCAGGCGATCAGCTCGCTGATCACGGCGGCCTACCTGAGACGCCACGCGGACCGGGAAATCGCGGCGGAGCAGCAGTGGGAAGAGACGATGCGGATCATTTCGCAGACGGCCTTCGAGAAGTATCAGGACCTCGTTTTCCGCGATCCCGACTTTCTGACGTTTTTCCGGGAATCGACGCCGCTGGCGGAAATCGGGGAGCTCAACATCGGGTCGCGGCCGGCAAAGCGCAACAACAGCGAGCGGTTTGAGGATCTGCGGGCGATCCCCTGGGTGTTCGCCTGGACCCAGAGCCGTTACCTGCTGCCCGCCTGGTACGCCGCGGGGACGGCGTTCCGGACCTATGTGGGGAACGACCCCGCGAAGCTGGAGCAACTTCGGAAGATGTACCGGGAATACTACTTTTTCCAGACGCTGGTGGACAGCCTGCAGATGGCGCTGGCCAAGGCCGACCTGGTCATCGCCAAGAACTACGCGGGCATGATCAAGGACGAGAAGGTGCGCAACCGGATTTTTGCGAAGATCGAGGAAGAATACAACCTGACGAAGGAGATGATCCTGCTCATCACCCGGCAGGAAAACATCCTCGACAACGTGCCGGTGATCCGGGAGTCGATCCGGCTGCGCAACCCGTACGTCGATCCCCTCAGCTACCTGCAGGTACAGCTGCTTACCGAACTCAGGGCGCTTCGGGCGCAGGGCCGGGACGATCCGCAACTGCTCCGCGAGGTGCAGCTGACGATCAACGGCATCGCCGCCGGTTTGCGGAATACGGGCTGACCGGGTCCGGAAGAGTCCGTCGGAAGAGTCCGTTGGGAACGGAGGATTCAGTGGGAGCGGAGGAATCGAGTTGAAGCCGATGGAAACCCGGCTGGCGCTCCTCGCCCGCAAGGGGGACAGCAGGGCGTTTGCCGAACTCGTCCATCTTTATGGGGACAAGCTGTATCAGCTGGCCTACCGGATGACGGGAAACCGGCAGGATGCGGAGGATATCGTCCAGGAGACGTTTTTGAGGGTTTTTCGGAATCTGCACCGGTACGATGAAAATCTGAAATTTTCCACCTGGATCTACCGGATTGCGTCCAATCTGTGCATCGACCGGCTGCGCAAGCGCCGGATCGTCTATTCGCTGGACGCCGCCGGTACCGAATACGAGGACCTGGACGGCTACTCGGCGCTGCCGGCGGACGAACGCACGCCGGAGCACGAGGTGATGCTGACGGAAACGCAGCGGGCGGTCCGCCAGGCCATCGAAACGCTCCCCGTGAAATACCGTGCGATCATGATGCTCCGGTACGTGCAGGATCTGTCCCTGCAGGAAATCGCGGAAGTGCTGGAACTGCCCGTGACCACCGTGAAGACCCGGGTGCACCGCGCCCGGGAATACATGAGGCGGAAGGTCGGCCACCTGTTCCGGCCATGAGACGTCGGGCCTTAAGCCAGGCGGCAGGAGACGGTGAAGGAAGCCGCCGGCCGGTTTTTCCCGAAACCCGGCCGACCATTCCCACGTATTAAGAGACAAATCCGTTGCGACGAAGAAGAGCAACGAAGGCGGCTTTCGCCGCAGAAAGGGAAGGCTGAACATGGACTGCCGAATGGCCGTGCGATTCATGCACGAGTATCTGGATGAGGAGCTGACGCGCGATCGTTTGGCGGCATTGGAGACGCATCTGCGCGCGTGTCCGGCTTGCCGGAACCGGCTCGAAGTCCTGACCGGCACCGAAGCGCTGATCCGTTCCGCCTGCGCGGGACGGGACGCCCTTCCTCCGGCGGATCTGGCGGACCGCATCGTTCGGTCGCTCCCGGCTGCGCCGCGGCCCCGGAAATGGGCAAGATGGGTGCGCAGGCATCCCGCCCTCACCGCCGCCTGCTTCTTCGCGCTGGTGATGCTGGCCAGCTGGCTGGCGGCTTGGAACCAGGACGACCGGCTGCGGGTGGAAGCCGGGGCCGATACGGACCGGCTGGTGATCGAAGGCAACACGGTCATCGTGCCCGCGGGACAGAAAGTGTCCGGGGACCTCGTCGTCGCCAACGGCACCGTCCGGATCGACGGCGAGGTGGAAGGCAACGTCACCGTGATTGACGGCCATGTCCTGCTCGCGTCCTCCGCCCAGATCGCCGGGGAAATCCAGGAGATCGACCGCGCCGTCGACTGGCTGTTTTTCCGGGTCAATGCCTGGCTGAACGATCTGATGGGCAGCCGGTAGCGTGCCGGAGACGGCGCCGCGCCCGCGGGCGTAAACTGGCGCAAGGCGAACTTCCCCTTGCCGGAGGGAGTTTTTTCCAAGATTCTCCATCATTCGCGGAAAAACGAAGATCCTGGCGAAAAATAAAAAGGATTTTGGCTGCCCCGAAGAGAAATTCTTACAAGGGAAAGCCGGAGATACGCGGCCGAACGGGACGCGGGAACAGGGGGGCGCGTCTTGAGCTACTTCGAGTCGCTGACGTGGGTCGATGCGGTCAAAGACGCGGTGGACATCCTCATCGTCAGCTTTCTGATTTATAAAGTGATGCAACTCATTCGGGGAACGCGCGCCGTTCCGCTCATCAAAGGCATCTTGCTGCTGGTTGTCACCTGGGCGCTCAGCACCTGGCTCAACCTCTATACCCTCAGATGGCTGATGAATCAGATTTTCACCTTCGGGATTGTCACCATCCTCATCATTTTCCAGCCCGAGCTTCGCCGAGCCCTGGAACAGCTGGGAAGAGGCCGCCTGTTCAGCCGCACCTTCCACTCGGAAGACCAGGACGTCCAGTTTCGGGTCAACGAGGTCATTAAGGCAGTTAACTATTTAGCCCGCAGAAAAATAGGGGCGTTAATTGTTTTCGAACGGGAAACCGGCCTCAGCGATTATTGCGACACCGGCATCAAGATGGAATCCCACCTCAGCGCGGAATTGCTCATCAACGTGTTCATCCCGAACACCCCGCTGCACGACGGAGCGGTCATCATCCGCGGCCCCCAGATCGTGGCGGCGGGTTGTTATCTGCCTCTTTCCGAAAATCCTTTCATCAGCAAGGAACTGGGCACCCGGCATCGCGCCGGCATCGGCGTGACCGAAGTGTCCGACGCCATCAGCATCATCGTGTCGGAGGAGACCGGCACGATATCCCTCGCCATCGGCGGGCAGCTCGTCCACGACATCCAGGAAGAATCCCTCATTTCCAAGCTTTTCGAGGAACTCCGTCCCGCGGCGAAGGCGCGCGGCGTGGACTGGAAACGGTTCTTGAAACGGGAGGAGGGTGAGCGCAGTGGATAAATGGCTCAGCCATCCGACCGTCATGAAGGTGATGGCCCTGGCGCTGGGCATCCTGCTGTGGGCGATCGTCCACTTCAATCCGGACAACCCGCCCAGCCAGGTCGCCTCCCTCGTCGAGATCGATACTGTTCGCTCGGTTCCGGTTACTCCCGTCGGCCTGGATGAGCAGCGTTTTGTCCTGGTCGACATGCAGCCGCAGTCGATTGATCTGACGGTGCGCGGGACCCGCGCGGAAATGCTGGCCGCCCGTCCGGAAGATTTCCGGCTGAGCGTCGATCTCAGCGAAGTGGAGGCGGGGACGCACACCCTGCCGGTCAAGATCGACGAAATGCCGCGCGGGCTGCAGCTGGTGCAGCTGAACCCCGGCGCGGTGGTCGTCACGGTGGAGATGCTCCAGACCAGGGAGTTCGAAGTCGAGCTCGAAATCCGCGGCGAACCGGCGGAAGGCTACCGGATCGGAACGCCGATTCTGTACCCGTCGAACCGCGCCTACGTCACCCTGCCGGCGGAGGAACTCGAACGCGTCGCGAAGGTTGGCGCCGTGCTGGAAATCGACGGGGAATCGGAGACGATCCGCGGCAGGGTCGTGCAGCTCGCCGCCTATGATGCGGGGGGCAACGTCCTGGAACGGGCGATCATCACGCCGCCCGAACTGGAAGTGGAAATTCCGATCACCCTGCCGTCCAAGACGGTGCCGCTTCAATTCCGTTATCTCGGGACGCCGCCGGACGGCCTGGCCATCGCTTCCCTGGAACCGGACATCCAGCAGGCAACCATCTTCGGTCCCCAGGAGGAGCTGGACAGACTGTCTGTGCTGCAAGTGGACGTCGATCTTTCGGCGATCCGCAGGACTGGTCCGTTCGAGGTGCCGCTGGAGGCCGGACAGCGGGTTGCGTCCGTTTCGCCGGACAAGGTGGTGTTTCAGGCGGAAGTGGTGCCGGCGGAAACCCGCTGGCTGGAAGGCGTGCCCATCATCTGGAACGGGCTTGGGGAAGGATTGCGCGTGGTGCCGAAGGAGCCTCCGAGCGACCGGATCAGCATCCAGGTCAGAGGCGCACCGGAGCTGATCAGCCGCCTCCAGCCGGCCGACGTGACGGTGACCGCGGACCTGGGCGGACGCGGGCCCGGCGTCCACACCGTGACGCTGAGCGTGAGCCTCCCGCGGTTCGTCACGCGGGCGGGCGGCGTCACCAGCGTTACGGTAGAGATCGTCCCCAGGGAAACCGCGGCCGCCGCGGAACCGGAAGACGGGGCGCCGGCCGAAGAGGGGCAGGGTGAAAAGAACCCGTCCGGTGACGGACGGACGGGAGAAGAGGCTTTGTCATCGTCCCTCGCCGAACATTCCGACGCGGCGGGATGAGCGGGATCGGGACAGCAGCCCGCGCTTCGGGTGCGGCATAGGATGAAATCCGCCAGCAAGAAGCATCGGATTCAGGAAGTATCGGGGAGAGACACCGCTTATGGGGAAGTATTTCGGAACGGACGGAGTGCGCGGCATCGCCAACCGCGAACTCACTCCTGAACTGGCCTTGCGCCTTGGCCGCTGCGGCGGCACGGTGCTGACGGGAGGGACTGCGAGGCCGAAGGTGGCCATCGGCCGCGACACGCGCATCTCTGGCGCCATGCTGGAAAGCGCCCTGACGGCGGGGCTTTTGTCCATCGGCGCCGATGTGGTGCGGCTCGGCGTGGTCACGACGCCCGCGGTGGCGTATCTGACCCGCGCGATGGGTTTTGACGCGGGCGTCATGATTTCGGCGTCCCACAACCCGGTGGAAGACAACGGGATCAAGTTTTTCGGCGGGGACGGCTTCAAGCTCCCGGACGAAAAGGAAGCGGAAATCGAGCGGCTTCTGGACGCACCCGAAGACGCGCTGCCGCGGCCGGAAGGCGCCGGCGTCGGCACGGTGCGGGACGATCCGGAGGCCAAATTCCGTTACCTGGAGCACTTGAAATCCACGGTGTCGAGGTCGTTCGCGGGGCTTCGGATCGTGCTTGACTGCGCCAACGGCGCCGCTTCCGAACTGGCTCCCAGGGTGTTCCGCGATCTGGGGGCGGAAGTGACCGCCATCGGCGCGGAGCCCGACGGGCTGAACATCAACGCCGGGGTGGGCTCCACCCATCCCGAGGCGCTGGCGGCAAAGGTGAAGGAAACGGGCGCCGACATCGGCCTGGCGTTCGACGGGGACGCCGACCGCCTGATCGCCGTGGACGAAACCGGAGAAATCGTCGACGGCGACTACGTGCTGTGCATTTGCGGCGACGCCATGAAGCGGGCGGGGAGGCTCAAGCACGACACCGTGGTGGCGACGGTCATGAGCAATCTCGGCTTTTTCCGGGCGGCGCAGCAGCTCGGCTTGCGCACCGTGCAGACGGCCGTCGGCGACCGCTACGTCATGGAAGAGATGGTGCGCGGCGGCTACAACCTGGGCGGGGAACAGTCAGGCCACGTGATTTTTCTCGATTACAGCACGACGGGCGACGGCATCCTGACCGCCCTGCAGCTGGTCGACACGATGGTCGCCTCCGGCAGGAAGCTGAGCGAGCTGAAGACGATCATGCGGAAATATCCGCAGGTGCTGGTCAACGTGCGCGTCCGGGACAAAACCGGATTCGCCGGCAACGCCGCCATCAAGGCGGCGATCGCGGCGGCGGAGGCCGCCCTGGGCGACGCTGGCCGCGTGCTGGTGCGCCCGTCCGGCACGGAGGCGCTCATCCGCGTCATGGCGGAAGGCCCGGACAAAAGCGAGATCGAACGCCACGCGGAAGCGATCGCCGAGGTGATCCGCCGGGAGCTGGGCTGAAGCGTGCGGCCGGATGCCGGGAACCGGGCTGCAGCGCGTGAATGGATACCGTGAGCCGGTTCGGGGTGGCCTGGCGATTGCCGTCTGGCGGGGCCGGATCTGAATTGCGACAAAAGTGCCATTATTTTTTCGTTTTCATGGCCGCTTGGACGGGATAGCGACATTTGTGCCATTATTTTCGGACCGGTTGCCCAAAATCGCACAGATTTTTCCAATTTAATGGCACAAAATGCAATTGTTTGCTCGAAAACCCCGTTTTCATTCAAAAATAATGGCACTTTTGTCATTGTTGGCGGTCCGGGGTTGCGGCCTTGCCGGGGGAGGCCTGACGCGGCATCGGTTGCATATTCCTGCGGGGATGCATATGATTAAGGATATAGATTTCAGAAAAGAAAGCGAGGGGAGAGCGAAGAACCGTATTCAAGCGCCTGGACTTGCCGGATTCCCGGGAGGGCGAAGGCGACGGAGAGGTGTGGCAAGGCTGACGTTCGCCCGGATCGTCCGGATGCGGACGCGGCTGCCGGCGCCGGCCCGAACGGTTGCGGCAAGTTGACGAGGTGGAGGTGTTCGGAGTTTTCGGCGGGGACCTCCCGGCCCGGATCGGGGCCGTCAAACCGGAAGACAAAACGCGCGGGCGACCGCGCGGCCAATATTCCGGTACGATCGCGGCCAGCACGGCCGGAGCGTCCGGAAGGCCGGCATCGGCAAACGCGAGCGGCTGTCCGCTTGCGGGTTCCGATGATGTCGGTGTTCTTTCCGGGCTTGTTTTTTATCGATGGCGGTGCGAGTTTACTAAGATGGGCCAGCCCTTGGGGGAGCTTGCAAGGCGGACCGTTGCCATGGACATGGACAGCCTTATTCTCCGGGCAGGAACGCCCATCGGAGGTTGAATGCGCAGATGTGCGGAATTGTGGGTTATATCGGATATCGCGATTCGCAGCCGATTTTGCTGGAGGGGCTCAAGAAACTGGAGTACCGCGGGTACGATTCAGCCGGCGTGGCCGTTTTTACCGAGCGCGGACTGGAGATCCGCAAGACGGTTGGGCGGCTTTCCAACCTGGAAGCGCGCCTGAAGGAGCAGCCGCTGCGCGGCACCGTCGGCATCGGGCACACCCGCTGGGCGACCCACGGCAAGCCGTCGGAGACGAATTCGCATCCGCATACGGATAATTCTTTCAAAGTGTCCGTCGTTCATAACGGCATCATTGAAAACTATCTGGAACTGAAAGAGGAGCTGATGCTGAAAGGGCATCGCTTTCAGTCGGAGACCGACACCGAGGTCATCTCCCACCTGATCGCCGCGGAATACGACGGCGACATCGTGCGGGCGGTGCGCAAGGCGGTCCGCAAGATGCGCGGGGCGTTCGCCATCGCGGTGCTGACGGAGTACGAACCGGACCGGCTGGTCGCCGTGCGCCTCGCCAGCCCGCTGATCGTCGGCATCGGCGAAGGGGAGATGTTCGTCGCCTCCGACATCCCCGCCATTCTGGAGTACACGCGGGACGTGTACATCCTGAACGACGGGGAAATGGCGGCGATCACCCGCGACGGCGTGGAACTGATGACCATCGAGGGCAACCCGATCGTCAAGGAAAAATTCCACGTCGACTGGGACCTGATGACGGCGGAGAAGGCCGGCTACGAGCATTTCATGCTGAAGGAGATCCACGAGCAGCCCCGGGCTTACCGCGACACGATGCGGGGGCGCGTCGCCGCGGACGGACGCACCGTGGTGTTTCCCGATCTGGCCCTCACGCCGGAGCGGCTGCGGGAAGTCCGCCGGGTGCATATCGTCGCCTGCGGCACCGCGCTGCATGCCGGCATGGTCGGCAAGCAGGTGATCGAACGCCTGACCCGCATCCCGACTGAGACCGACTACGCGTCTGAATACCGTTACCGGTCGCCGATCATCACACCGGATACCCTCGTCATTGCCGTCAGCCAGTCCGGCGAAACGGCGGATACCCTGGCCGCCCTGCGGGAAGCGAAGAGGTGCGGCGCCCGCGTGCTGGCCATCACCAACGTCATCGGCAGCTCGGTGGCGCGGGAGGCGGACGACGTCATCATCACGCAGGCCGGCCCCGAAATCGCGGTGGCGTCCACCAAGGCGTACACGACGCAGCTCATCGCTTTCTATCTGCTCGGCCTTTACTGGGCGAAGGCCCTGGGCACGCTGCCGGATGAGGAGATCGCCCGCATTCTGGCGGCGATGCAGGAGCTGCCTGAGCAGGCGGAGCGCATCCTGGCGCAGAGCGACGCCATCAAGGCGCTCGCGGAATCCATCGCCCGCAACCAGAGCCTGTTCTTCATCGGCCGCGGCCTGGACTTCGCCGTGGCACTGGAAGGGTCGCTCAAGCTCAAGGAAATCTCCTACATCCATTCGGAAGCCTACGCCGCCGGCGAACTGAAGCACGGCACGCTGGCCCTGATCGAGGAAGGCGTGCCGGTCATCGCGCTCATGACGCAGGAGGAGCTCTACGAAAAAACGCTGAGCAACGTCAAGGAAGCGAAGGCGCGGGGCGCCCACGTGATCGGGATTGTAAGCGAGGGGCTCGACGGGGAAGCGGCCAAGTCGGTGGACCGTCTGTTTGTCATTCCGCGCACGCTGCCGCTTCTCGCGCCGGCACTGTCGGTGGTGCCGCTGCAGCTTCTCGCGTACTACGCCGCCGTGACCCTCGGTCATGATGTCGACAAGCCGCGCAACCTGGCCAAGAGCGTGACGGTGGAGTAGGGTTGGAAGGTGTCCGACAAATTTTATCACTGTAAAATAAATCCCGTCCAGGGAAAATAAAAACTGTCCAGGGACAATAAAAAATGTCCAAGAAGCCGAGCGTGGTTAGGGTTTTGCCCTGATCCATGCTTGGCTTTTACTTCTTGTACGCCCAGCATGGGCGTCATCTCTACGGTGAAAGTCCGGAATGGGGGCTGGCGAGCGCCTACCATTAGCCAAAGGCAAGGGTGCCTGCCGCGAGGCGGGATCTGAAGGAAGCCGGAGGCAAACGCACGGGCCAA
>DATCLN010000224.1:0-10565 GCA_036563895.1 Paenibacillaceae bacterium | reverse complement strand
CCAGATGTAATCCCGCTCTCCGACGCCCGCGAAGCGCAGCTTTTCACCGCGCCCTTTCGGCATCCTTTGGCGAAACGACTGTACCAGTTCCACGCATGATCTGGCCCGGTGTGCCGCGACTGTCATCTGCCGGCCTCCCGCGCGAAGCGATTCACCTGTTCGCTCATTTCCATTGTAGTACGGTTTCCTCCCCGCGTTCCAGTCCGGCCGCCCAATGTGACTGGCCGGCGGCGGACCGGGACGTTCAACGGAACAGCATGATGGCCCCGTATGTAATCGAGCCGAGCAAGGCCGACACCGGAATGGTGATGAGCCAAGCCGCGACGATGCGCCCGGCCACGTTTCACCGGACGCCGGCGAAGCGTTTCGCGGTGCCGACGCCGAGAATGGACGACGTGATGGCGTGCGTGGTGCTGATCGGCAGATGCGTCAGCGTCGCCGTCAGAATCACCGTCGCCGATCCCAGGTCCGCGGAGAACCCGTTGATGGGCTCGATCTTGAAAATCTTCGTGCCCATCGTCTTGATGATCTTCCACCCGCCCATCGCGGTGCCGGCCGCCATCGCCAGCGCCGCCGCCACCTTGACCCACAGGGCCACCTCGACTTCCTGCTGATAGCCGGCGAACACCAGGGCCAGCGTGATGATGCCCATCGCCTTCTGGGCGTCGTTGGTGCCGTGGGTGAACGCCTGGAACGCCGCCGACAGCACCTGGCCTCCGCGGAATCCCTTGTTCAGCCTGTACGGCGCAAAATTGGCGAATATCCTTTTGAACAAAAACATGATGGTAAATCCGAGGGTAAACGCCAGGATCGGCGAAACGATGAGGCCGGTGACGATCTTGGTGAAACCGCCGTAATTGATGCCGCCAAATCCCGCCGCCGCGATCCCCGCGCCGGCCAGCGATCCGATCAGCGCGTGGGAGGAGGAAGACGGAATGCCGAACCACCACGTGATCAGGTTCCAGGCGATGGCGGCGATGAGGGTGGCGATGACCACGAGCAGGCCGTTCTGCATGCCGAACGGATCGACGATGCCGTCGGCGATGGTCTTGGCCACGCCGGTGAACATCAGCGCCCCCACAAAGTTCATCAGCGAAGCCAGCACGATCGCCTGCCGGGGCGTGAGCGCCCGGGTCGACACGGACGTGGCGATGGCGTTGGCGGTGTCGTGAAAGCCGTTGATGAAATCGAACGCAAGGGCCAAAACTACGGTGATCAGGACCGTCCAAAACAAAGCGTCCATTCTTTCGGATATCCCCTGTCCGGAACTTCAGGAATTGCGCATGACGATGGAGACAAGGGCGTGGGCCACGTCCTCGCAGGAATCCGTCGTCTCTTCCAGGCGTTCGTACAATTCCTTGTATTTGATCAGCTCGATGGGATCCCGCACGTTCCGGAACAGTTCCCGGATGGCGTTGCGCATCAGCTCGTCGCCTTCGTCTTCCAATTCGTTAAGCCGGATGCAGAAGGGCTGGATTTCCTGCAGCTTTTTTTGCGTCAGCAGTGAAATCGCCTTGCGGATCTCCTCCGCGCTCAGCTTCAGATTGTGCCCGAACCGTCGGATATAGTCGTTGGAGCGGTGGATGCGGTACATGTCAAAACGGGAAGCGCACGCTTCGATGCCGTCCAGCACGTCGTCCATGACCTTGGTCAGGGCGATGATGTCGTCACGGTCGATCGGGGTAATGAAGGTTTTGTTCAGTTCCGTGAGGATGAGATGCGCCTGCTTGTCCCCTTCGCGCTCGAACACCTTCATTTCCTTCGCGAAGGCGGTCAGATCGCCCGGGTCGTCCTTCGTCCTTTCCGCAAAGTGGTTCGCGGCGCGGACGATGGTGTCCGACATCGCCTCCAGCGCTGTGAAGAACACGTCCTTTCGTCGGAACAACGGTTTTTCTCCCTTCGACCGCAAATTTCAACATTTTTTATCATATCACGCCGGATGGTTGATAAACAATCGTTGATAAACAATCTACGAAAATGTTACATGTTCGGCAAGCGGGCCAGGAATGATATGGTAATAGGTTACCCCCGGCGCAAAGGGAAGCTCCTCGCCGTCCTTGCGGATCCGGATGATGTCGCCCTTCTCCCGCGTCCATTCGGCGGATATGACCTTTCCTCCGCGGAAGAGCAGCGCCTCCCCTCCTGAATACAGATCGATTTCCAGGCGACCTTCCTTGTCGTAGATCCGGTGCGAAGCCTGCAGAAATACCAGGTTGGAGGCGGTAAGGGGTTCGTTGTTGTTCAGATCGGTCTGGACTTCGCCGTTGATCGAACGGGTGTACAGCCCCGTGCTTGCGTCATAGGCGTAGGAGACGACGTAGCTTTTGAGGGTGAACCGCGCTTCGATGTTCACGGCGCTTGCCGCTCCGGGCGGCGTTTCGGCGGAAAACGGAAGGCTCGGCACCGGGACCTGCTCCGGGAATTTGCGCTTTTTGACGCCCTCGCGCAGCATCTCCAGCGTCGAATACAGGTTGTGCGGCGCCTTGCGCGACTTGTCGCGGTAGAAAAACGCCCCCGCGTTGTAGATCTCGTCCAGGTCGGCCTTGCCCGAATGCTGCAGGATCTTGAGCGCGTCGTTGCTGGCGCCGGCGTGGACCAGCACGCCGCCGTACATTTCGCCGAGGTCGATGAGGTAAGGGCGGATGCTGCGGATCGGGCCGATCGGGTCGGAGAATTCCCGGCTGTGGAACACGGCCATCAGCCGCGTGATGCCCCCCTCGGCCAGCACTTCCCACACAATGTCGGCGTATGTAAGACCGGACTGGGGCCTGGCCGCCGCATAGTTGTTGATCATGACGGTGAACGGCCTGAACGACGGCGGCTGTTCGACGGGCAATCCGGTGAGCGGTGCCACGAAGGCCGGCGTTGGACTGACGGGCTCCGGCGTCTCGACCGTCGGCGTCGGCGTTGCGGTGGGCGACGGTTCCGGTTCGGCCCGCTTGTCCCGTCCGCAAGCGGTAAGCGCCAGCACCGCGACCAACGCCGCCAACGCAAGTTTCCACAATGGCCTCAAGTTTGATTCCCCCGTCCGGTTGAAAATCCCGCCTGTTCAAGTGAACATTATACCATTTTCACGCCCCGTGACGCTTTGGCACGCACCCGGCGGTGTCCGGGATTCGGCCGGAGAGTGCGTCCGGCGTGCGTTCAGGATTCATCCCGGTCCGGGTCCGGAAGGCGCCCAATGTGCGTCCGGCGTGCAGCGTCCTTTCCGGCGTCGAAACGGTGTTTGTATTGACGAAAAATCCGCACCAAAGTTTTGCGCGGCGGGAAAATTCACGGTGAGCACGGCCAAGGCCGCCCTTGCCGACGGAAAAAACGTTGTGCCGGCACGCTTCCGGATCAGCCGGCCAGGCACGGTCGCGGGGTAGAAATCGTTCGTTTCGCTGCCTGATCTCCGGCAAAGCGTCAGGCCGTTTTCCGCCTTCGCAATCGGGCCAAACTAACGGAAAACGCGACGGAAAGAGGATGGTTCCATGCATGCTTTTGCGGACTGGCTCGCCGGGCATCCGGTCACCATGCTGGCGGCGATCGTCTCGCTGCTTGCGCTCTGGTACGTGGCATGGCGGTGGGACCGGCTGATCGGAAAAGATTGAAGGCGGGGCTCATCCGACGGGAGGGCGCGCCGTTGCCCGAAGGCCTCAACCGCCGGAAGCGCCCTGCTGCCCGGGCACCGCATCCGCCTGCAGGCCGGCCAGCGCCTTCATCGCGATGTCCTTCCGGTAGTGGGCGCCCTCGAAGCGGATCATGCCGCACGCTTCGTAGGCCCGCCGCCGCGCTTCCGCGATGTCCCGGCCGCGGCCCACGACGCCGAGTACCCGGCCCCCGGCCGTGACCAGGTTGCCGTCGGCGTCCAGCGCCGTGCCCGCGTGGAAGACCAGCGCGCCGGCCGCTTCCGCCTGCTCGATCCCTTCGATTTTTCGCCCTTTCGCATACGGCCCCGGATACCCTTCCGACGCCATGATGACGCACACCGCCGCATCATCGTTCCACCGGATGTCGATCCGGTCCAGCGAGCCGTTGAGGGTCGCCAGGATGATGTCCACCAGGTCGGTCTCGAGCCGCGGCAGCACGACCTGGGCTTCGGGATCGCCAAACCGGGCGTTGAATTCGACCACCTTCGGGCCTTCCTTGGTCACCATGAGGCCGGCGTACAGCACGCCGCGGAACGGCCGCCCTTCGCGCACCAGCGCGGCGGCCGTGGGCTTGACGATGGTTTCCACCGCCGCCTCGACGATCGCCGGATCGATGTGCGGCAGCGGCGAATACGTGCCCATGCCGCCCGTATTCGGCCCCCGGTCGCCGTCAAACACCGGCTTGTGATCCTGCGACGGCACCATCGGCCGCACCGTCTCTCCGTCCACGAACGCCAGAAGGGACATCTCCTGTCCTTCCATGAATTCCTCGATGACGACCCGCGTGCCGGAAGCGCCAAAAACCCGGTCGATCATCATGCGGCGCAGCGCTTCTTCGGCCTCCACCATCGTGCGGGCGACGGTGACCCCCTTGCCGGTGGCGAGGCCGTCCGCCTTCACGACGATGGGCGCCTGCTGCGTCCGCAGGTAGGCGAGCGCCTTTTCATAGTCGTCGAACGTTTCGTACCGGGCGGTGGGGATGCCGTATTTGCGGAGCAGGTTTTTCATGAAAATCTTGCTGGCCTCGATCTCCGCCGCCGCCTTGTTCGGGCCGAAGGCCGGAATGCCCGCCGCCCCGAAGGCGTCGACGATGCCCCCGGCCAGGGGATCGTCCGGGCCGACGACGACCAGGTCGATCCCGCAG
Organism: Paenibacillaceae bacterium; assembly: GCA_036563895.1. Classification (GTDB taxonomy): domain Bacteria; phylum Bacillota; class Bacilli; order Paenibacillales; family Paenibacillaceae; genus ZCTH02-B3. The sequence continues at coordinate 5,789 of DATCLN010000224.1, read as the reverse complement.
TCCCGGGCGAACTGCACCAGCTCGTCGAACTGCATGGGGCCGATCGGCACGCACTCCGCGATCCGCGCGATGCCCGCGTTGCCCGGCGCGCAGTACAGCTTCGAAACCTTGTCGCTTTTCGCCAAAGACCAGCAGATGGCGTGTTCGCGCCCGCCGCCGCCGATGACCAACACGTTCACGTTGGCTTTTCCTCCTCCCGCTGTTTGTTCCGGATCTTGATATCCGCCTTGCCGCCGTCCAGCGGAATCGTCTTGACCAGCAGCGAAATCCGGTTCTCCTCGTCCAGCAGCCGCCAGTAGAATTCCAGCGTCTCTTCCGCATCGTCGAAAAGCGGGACGAGCCTCGGTTCGCCCTCAAAAGACGGCAGCGGATTGCCGTCTCCGGCGTATGTATGGATCAGGTGGCCAAAGCCCGCCAGCGCCTGTTCATACGTGAAAAAATGCCGCTGCGTCTGCGACGGGTCGCCCAGGTTCGTTTTCAGGATCGCCAACCGGTAGGCGGCAGCCGGATCGCCCAGCCGGACGATGCCGGAGATGCGCGGCGTGTAATTGGGCGCGTCCGGCTCGAAGGTGCGGGTGCGCAGCGCGTCCTCGAAGGTGCCGCCGGCGGCGATCGCCTCCGCGATGGTGTCGGTCTGGTCGCCGTTGGTCACGATGTGGGCGTCGCCTTTTTGGCGAACCGGATAATAAATGATAAGGGACGGATCGGCCAGCTTCGCCGGATCCCTCGCCGCGGTGCGGACGCTGCCGTCCGGCTCCGCCACGAAAATGCGGTTGCGGCTGTTTTCGCTCCTTCCCATGATCCAGTAGACCTGCATCATCCGGCGGCCGTCCGGCGTCATGCCGATGACGATGCCGCGGCCGGGATAGCGGTTTTGCCGCAAGGCAGCAACGTTTGCTTCCGCCGCCGCGACCAGAGTCCCGCGATTGGTCATGTGGCGTTTCTCCCTTCGCAAAACTGCAAATTAGTGATGGAACAGCCGGACGCCGGAGCAGACCATCACCATGCCGTATTCGTTGGCGGCCTTGATGACTTCCTCGTCGCGCACCGAGCTGCCGGCCTGGATGACGTAGCGCACGCCGCTGCGGCTGGCCCGGTCGAGATTGTCGCGGAACGGCAGGAACGCGTCGGAGGCATACGAGACGCCCTGCAGCCCTTTCAGCCATTCGCGCTTCTCTTCCGGCGTCAGGCGGGGCGGCACTTCCTCGAAATACCCCTCCCAATTGGCCTGTTCAACCGGAGTGAGCACTTCCTCAAGCCACAGGTCGATGGCGTTGTTCCGTTCGGCACGGGGCAGGCCCGGCCGGAATTTCATGTTCAAGGCAATGGGATGCTGCCGCAGATACCACCGGTCCGCCTTGTCGCCGGCCAGCCGCGTGCAGTGGATGCGCGACTGCTGGCCCGCGCCGATGCCGATGGTCTGGCCGTCCAGGGCGTAGCAGACGGAGTTGGACTGCGTGTACTTGAGGGTGATGAGCGCCACCAGCAAGTCGCGTTTGGCGCCCTCCGGCAGGTCCTTGTTCTCCGTCACGATGTTTTCAAAAACGGATTCGTCCAAAACCGCATTGTTCCGCTCCTGCTGCAGCGTCAAACCGAACACGGTGCGCGTCTCGACGGGATCCGGCACGTAGTCGGGGTCGATCTGGAGAATGAGGTATTTGCCGCCCTTTTTCTCCTTCAGGATGGCCAGCGCCTCGTCGGTGTACCCCGGCGCGACGACCAGGTCGGACACCTCGCGTTTCAGCAGCTTCGCGGTCGGCACGTCGACGATGTCGCTCAGGGCCGCCGCGTCGCCGAAGGACGACATGCGGTCGGCGCCGCGGGCGCGGGCGTAGGCCACCGCCAGTTCGGACAGGTCTTCCATGTCGTCCACGAAGTACGCCTTGGCCAGCTCCGGTGTGAGCGGCGAGTACACGGCGGCGCCGGCCGGGCTGACGTGCTTGAAGGACGCGGCGGCCGGCAGGCCCGTGGCCCGGCGCAGCTCGCGCACGAGCTGGAAGCCGTTCAACGCGTCCAGCAGGTTGATGAAGCCGGGCTCGCCGTTCAGCACCCGGATCGGCAGGGGCCTGCCGTTGGCCGTCACCTTGGCCTGCCCCTGATGCGGATTCATGCCGTACCTGAGATTGATTTCGTACACTTCGCTCATGTTCCCCATCCCCAACTCGAAAGTTGTCCATCATGCACGCCGGACCGCCACCGGGATGCTCCCTGCGGTTCGCCGCGGCGTCCCGCGCTTCCGCATCCCGGTCATGCCGTTTCACTCGACAAACACGCGCCGGCCTTCCAGCCGGACGCGGCCTTCCGCGATTTTCCGCACGACTTCGGGGAGCAGCCTGTGCTCGATCCGGTGGATGCGCTCCGCCAGCGTCTCCTCGGTGTCGTGCTCCTCCACCGCCAGGGCCTCCTGCGCGATGATCGGCCCCGTATCCACGCCGCTGTCCACAAAATGCACGGTGACGCCGGTGACTTTCACGCCGTAGTCCAAAGCCTGCCGGATGGCGTTCATGCCGGGAAAGGCCGGCAGCAGCGACGGGTGGATGTTGATCATCCGGCCGGTGTAGGCGTCCACGAGCACGTTCGTCAAAATGCGCATGTAGCCGGCCAGCACCACCAGCCCAATGCCCCGCCGCGCAAGCTCCGCCAACACTTCCTTTTCATACGCCTCGCGAGACGGGTAGTCCCGGGGCCGAAAAACATAAGTCGGAACCCCGGCCGCCTCCGCCCGCTTTACAACATACGCCTCCGGCCGGTCGCACACCAGCAGCCGGATCTCCGCCCCGAGCCGGCCTTCCCTGGCGGCGTCCGCCAGCGCCTGGAAGTTCGAGCCGTTGCCGGACGCAAACACCGCCACCTTGAGTTTCGCCACCTAGACGTCCACCCCCGTGAACGTCACGGCCCGGCTGCCCGGCGTGACCGTGCCGATGCGGTAAGCGTCGACGCCCTGTTCCGCCAGCGTCCGGATCGCTTCCTCCGCCTGTTCCGCGGGCACGATGGCGATCATGCCGACGCCCATGTTGAACGTGGTGAACATGTCGCGGTGCGAAATCGCGCCGAGTTCCTGAATCATCCGGAAAATCGGCAACACCGGCCAGCTGCCGTACGCGATGTCCACGTTCACGCCTTCCGGCAGCACGCGCGGGATGTTTTCGATGAAACCGCCGCCCGTGATGTGAACGAGTCCCTTCACCTGCACGCGTTCGATCAGGCGAAGCGCCGGCTTCACGTAAATCCGCGTCGGTTCCAGCAGCACGTCGCCCAGCGTGGCGCCGCCCAGCGCCTCCGGGCGGTCCGTGAGCCGGAAGCCTTTCTCCTCCAGAAGGAGCTTCCGCACCAGGGAGTAGCCGTTGCTGTGCACGCCGCTGGACGCCATGCCGATGACCGCGTCGCCCGGGCGGATGGCGGAGCCGTCGATGATGTTTTTCCGGTCCACCACCCCGACGGCAAAGCCCGCGATGTCATACTCGCCCTCGGCGTACATCCCCGGCATCTCCGCCGTTTCCCCGCCGATCAGCGCGCAGCCCGCCTGCACGCAGCCTTCCGCCACGCCGGCGACGATGGCCTCGATTTTCTCCGGCACCAGCTTGCCGCACGCCACATAGTCGAGGAAAAACAGCGGCTCCGCCCCCGTGGTGACGATGTCGTTGACGCACATGGCCACCGCGTCGATGCCGATGGTGTCATGCCTGTCCATGGCAAACGCCAGCTTCAGCTTCGTGCCGACGCCGTCCGTCCCGGAGACGAGCACGGGGTCCTCGTAGCGGCTCGTGTCCAGGCCGAACAGCCCGGCGAAGCCGCCGAGCCCGCCCAGCACCTCCGGCCGCATGGTGCGCCGGACGTGCTTTTTGATGCGCTCCACCGCCTCGTTGCCCGCCGTGATGTCCACGCCCGCCCGCCTGTACGCTTCCGACAAACCGATTCCCTCCTCCCGGAACCGCCGGGATCTGGTTAAACCCGCTTACTTCGTGCTGCAGGAAACGGAAGGCTCCTCTTCGATTTCCGTCGGGTAGTCGCGGTCAAAACAAGCCGTGCACAGCGCCCCGTTGTATTCCGTCTTCGACCGGCCGATGCTTTCGAGCAGCCCCTCTTTGCTCAGGAAGTAGAGGGAGTCCGCGTTGATCTTGCGGCGAATCTCCTCCACCGTGTGCGAAGAGGCGATCAGATCTTTCCGGTCCGGGGTGTCGATGCCGTAAAAACACGGATTCATGTACGGCGGGGAAGTGATCCGCACGTGCACTTCCTTCGCTCCGGCCTCCCGCAGCAGGTTGACGATGCGCAGGGAAGTCGTGCCGCGCACGATGGAGTCGTCGATCATGACGACCCGCTTGCCTTCCACCACCTTGCGCACGGCGGACAGCTTCATCTTCACGCCCTGTTCCCGCAGCGCCTGGCTGGGCTCGATGAACGTCCGGCCCGTGTAGCGGTTTTTGATCAGGCCGATCTCGTAGGGGATGCCGGTCTGCTCGGCGAAGCCGATGGCCGCCGAAACGCCCGAATCCGGCACGGCGGTCACCACGTCGGCGTCGACGAAGGACTCCATCGCCAGGCGCCGGCCCATCCGCTTGCGGACAGTGTGCACGTTGATCTGGTCGATGTCCGAATCCGGCCGGGCGAAATAGATGAACTCCATCGCGCAGACCGCCCGCCGCTGCGGTTCCGCGAACCGCTCGGCGCGCATGCCGCGTTCGTCGAACACGATCATTTCCCCCGGCTGGATGTCGCGCACGTAGGTCGCCCCGATGGCGTCAAAGGCGCACGTTTCCGACGCCAGGATCGTGCAGTCGCCAAGCCGCCCCATCACGAAGGGCCGCAGCCCGTTGGGATCGAGGGCGGCGATGAGTTTGTCCCGGGTCATGATGAGAAAAGCATATCCGCCGACAAGCTGCCGCAGCGACTCCTTGACCGCCTGTTCGAAATCATCGTGCCCGGAGCGCGCGATAAGGTGCGCCAGCACCTCCGTGTCGCTGGTCGTCTGGAAAATGGACCCCGCCTCTTCCAGCTGCCTTCTGAGGCGCCCCGCGTTCACGATGTTGCCGTTGGCGGCCAGCGCCAGCTCCCCGCCCCGGTAGTTGAACACGAGGGGCTGCGCGTTGATGAGCTCGCTTTTGCCGGTGGTCGAGTAGCGGACATGGGCGATGGCGCGGGTACCCTTTAGCGACCGGAGAACGTCGCTCGTGAACACTTCCTTCACCAGGCCCATGCCGCGGTGGAAACGGAATCCCTCTTCGCCCGTCACGCAGATCCCCGCGCTTTCCTGGCCGCGGTGCTGCAGAGCGTGCAGGCCGTAGTAGCAAAGGGACGCGGCGTCGGGATGGCCGACCACGCCGAACACGCCGCACTCTTCCCGCAGTTTGTCGAACGGGTCGTCGTGGAAGGTTCCCGCGTTGTAAAACGGACCGGTCCACAGTTTCACACGCTGCTCTCTTACCGCATCCGACATGGGATCGCATCCTTCCATATGCGGCCCAGTTTTTCCACCGGGACGTCGATCGCCAAATTGCCGTTCACGCGAACCGCCAGGTTCGCTCCCTTCACCGTGCCGATCCTTGCCGCCGGAACGCCCTTCGCCCCGAAGTGCCGCAGCACCTCGTCGGCATGCTCCGGCCGCACCGAGATGATCACCCGCGACTGGCTCTCGCTGAACAGCGCGATGTCCGGCCGCAGGTGCGTCCCGATGTCCACCTCTGCGCCCAAAGCCCCGGTGATGCAGCATTCCGCCAGGGCCACGGCCAGCCCGCCTTCCGACAGGTCGTGGGCGGAGGCGATCCAACCGGCGCGGATCGCTTCCAGCA
>DATCLN010000223.1:0-3610 GCA_036563895.1 Paenibacillaceae bacterium | reverse complement strand
CTGCGTCATCCGCTCCAGCTCGCCCATGTACGCCAGCGTCGTCATGAGCCAGCCCAGCTCCGCGTGGGCGGGCACGTGGGACTGGACGAAAATCGCCGCCTTCTTCGGATCGATGCCCGCCGCCACGAACAGGGCCGCCACCGCTTCCGTGTTTTCCCTGAGGGCGGCCGGGTCCTGCGGCACCGTGACCGCGTGCAGGTCCACTACGGTAAAATAGCATTCGCATTCGTCCTGCAGCGCCACGAAATTGCGCATGGCGCCGATGTAGTTGCCGAGGGTGAGCAGACCGCTCGGCTGGATGCCGGACAGAACCCTTTTCTTGCCGGACATGGACATTGCGTCTCAACCGCCTTTCCCGTCTTTTTGTCTGTACTCCATGAAAAACGGCCTTCCGTCTCAAGGGACGAAAAGCCGTGGTGCCACCCTTCTTCGTCTCCCGGCCGGCGGCGCCGCGCATGGCGCTGAAGCGTCCGGCCGTGAAACCTCTCATGTTCCGATAACGGGGAACTCCCGGGGAAGCATCGGGCCGTCTGCACGGGTGCAACCGGCCGTTCCGCCTCCGGCTCCGAGACCCATTCCGCCAGGTTCGCGCACCGGTTCGCAGCTCCCACCGGCTCTCTGGAGCGCTCCCACAGGCGTACTCCTTCTCTTCATCGCCGTTCGATTTTTTCGATAATTATACCCCTGCCCGCGAAAAAGTCAACCTTGGCGCCGCCCGTCGGCAATTTGCCTGCGGCTGCGCAGTTCAGCCGCATTGTGCCGTGCAGCCAACTTGCGCCGTCCGGCCGTTCGGCCGCCTTGCACCGTCCGGCCCCATTGCGCCGCTCAATCGCCGGCCGACTCGCGGACGTCCCGCTTCTTCGGCTTCAGCCTGAACAGCATATTGGCCATGTTGTAGTTAGACTCAAACTGTACGCTCAGGGTCAGTTTTCCGTTCTTCAGGGCAAAATCATAACAAATTTCACCGTGGGTCCAGTTGCCTTTGCGCCGGAGGGCCTGAACCGCCATCCGTCGCAAGGCCGCCACCTGCATGGAGGTAAGTCCGCCGGATTCCGCTTGCTGCTCTTCGCATGAGAGGGGCAGGTGTCGCAGTCCGAATTTTCCGACATTATCGTCGCGAATCTGCAAGACGATTGTACCGGCGGTCATGCGCTTCAATTCATCTTCCAGTTGCGAAATGGCCACGTCGACCTGACGGGCCAACGGCACCTGATCCTGCGCCATCCGCGTCCTTCCTTTCGGCGAATTTTGTCATATTATGTCACTTCTGATATGTATTTCCTATAGCTGCGGAACTATTATAAGTCAGAATCAGAGGAGCTAGCAAGATTTTTTTCGGCTTCCATTTCCTCGCGGATGACTTGCCATTGCTCGCGGGAGGCGCGGATCATCGCCGCGTCCATGATGGAATGGTCGTGCACCACCCGGGAGAACCAGCGGACGGCCTCGTTGAACCGGCCCAGACGGCGGTTCAGCTCCCCGATCAGGTACATGAGCCGCGCGCTGTTGCTCGCTTCCCGGTCCGTTTCGAATACCCGCACGTACGCGTCCAGCGCGAATTCAAGAAACCGCCTTTCTTCTTCCGCCTTGCCTTCCCGGCGGTACATCCAGGCGATGTGATGGAGGATCGACGCGATGACCCGTTCCTTCTCTCCGATGGTCTGGCCGGTGAGCAGGGCGAGCTTGAACGTTTCCATGGCCATCGCCGCGTCGCGTTCCCCGCTGTAATCCCGCTTGCTTTGCCATTTGGAGCCGATGGCGTCGAGGTAAGTCTTTTTCTGGGCGGGCAAAAGATTCTGGGAAAAGCTCTCCGTGAACGAAAATCCGCAGCTGGGGCAGACGCGGACCATGTAATAATCGGGATTTATATCCTTGTAATAGGTGCAAAAGTCGGTGTCCGTCTTGATGACCTTCTTGAAGCTCGGCCGCACCTTGGACGATTCGAACACGGACTCGCAGCAAAGGCAGGTCACTTTCACCCGGTACAGGGGCTCCGCCATGTAAAAAATCCCTCCGCGCGGTCTTGGTTCCTGATGCATAGGAAAAATTTCCCAGGGATGTGTGCCGGGGGAGGAGCAACTCGGGCAGGATGCGACTTCGTTCAATTTTTGCTACTTTTTTCCTATATCAAGTCCTTAATAACGTTTTTATTTTACCATTTCGCTGGCGATTCTGTCACCGGACAAAACCGGACCGTGTTCCCGCATATAACGCATATAAATGGAGTGGCAGACAAGGGAGGGGAAATCTTGACCGCGCGTCAAATCGGAAAGCTGGCGCTGCTCCCGGCGGCCGCCTTCGGCGTCGCCGGCCTTGCCCTGGCCATGCCGTCGGCCGCCCTGGAGGCGTCCCTGCGCGGCGTCGCCATCTGGTGGGACGTGCTGTTTCCCGCCCTTTTTCCGTTTTTCGTGCTTTCCGAGCTGATGCTCGGGTTCGGCGTCGTCCATTTCGCCGGCACGCTGCTGGATCCGCTGATGCGCTCCCTGTTCCGCATCCCCGGTCTGGGCGGATTCGTGCTGGCCATGGGTTTCGTATCGGGCTATCCGGTCGGCGCCAGAATGACTTCGCGTCTGATGGAGCAGCGGCTGCTCGACCGCGAGCAGGGAGAGCGGCTGGTGGTGATGACGACCACGGCCGACCCTCTGTTTCTAATCGGCGCGGTGTGCGTGGGTTTTTTCGGCATCAAGGAAGCGGCGCCCCTGCTCGTTTGCGCCCATTACGGCGGAGCGCTGCTCATCGGTTTGCCTGTCCGTCACTGGATCGGTCACGGGACACGGCGAAGGAACCGGCAAAGGGCCGGCATGTCCGACACCAAACCCGGCCGGCTTTCCGGCGAGAGGAGCGGAAATCCGACAGTTGCGTCCCGCGCATCCTTCGGCATCGGACGGCTTAAGGAAGCCGTGCGTGCGATGCACCAAGCCCGGTTGGAGGACGGGCGGCCGGCGGGCGTCATGCTGGCCGATGCGCTGCGGTCGTCCATCCGGCTCATGATCGTTGTGGGCGGACTGGTGGTGTTTTTTTCGTCGGCGCTGTCGCTGCTTCTGGAAAGCGGACTGCTGCGCTGGCTGCAGGACAGGACGGGAGAAGCGCTGCAGGCGCTGGGGCTGTCCGGCGCCCTGGCATCCGCCCTCACGCAGGGCGCCCTGGAAGTGACGCTGGGCGCCAAAGCGGCGGCGTCGGACGCCTCCGTGCCCCTCGCGGACCGTCTGGCCGCCGCGGCCTTCGTGCTGTCCTGGGCGGGCTTTTCGGTTCACGCCCAGGTGGCCGGGCTCATGAGCCGGACGGAGTGGCGGTATGCGCCCTTTGTCCGCGCCCGGCTGCTGCACGCCGTGGTGTCGTCCCTGCTTGTGTATGCGCTCTGGCCGTTCCTCGGCGTGTCACATTGAAGCGCGGGGCGGAGACGGTCCGGCGGTCCGCGCAAAACGCGCTCGGAGGCTTGTTAGAGTAAAATTTGCGTGGGGGTAAAGTCTGGAAAAAGCGAACATAGAAAAAGAGCTTCTCCCTTGGTAATGTGAATTTGCTGAAACACGCACCAAGAGGAGGAAGCTCCTGTGCAGCACTTTACCACAATCATTCCCTCAATGAAAGAGCTTGAGCAGTGGATGTTGCG
>DATCLN010000222.1:0-7448 GCA_036563895.1 Paenibacillaceae bacterium | reverse complement strand
GCCGTCGGGGCAGGAGCCTGTGCGGCCGGAAGGCCGGCAGCCGGCGGAGCGGCCGGCGGGGCGCCCGGAGCCGGAAGGCGTCCTCGGCGTCTGGAAGCCCGCCGGCTGGACGTCCCACGACGTGGTGGCGAAGGCGCGGCGGCTCATCGGGGTGCGCCGCATCGGCCACGCGGGCACCCTCGATCCGGCGGTGACCGGCGTGCTGCCGCTGTGCATCGGGCGCGCGACCCGATTGGTCGAATTTTTGCAGGATCTGCCCAAAAGCTATGAAGCGGTGGTCGTGTTCGGCGTGGCGACGGACACCGACGATCTGACGGGCCGCGTCGTCGCGGAAGCGGACGCCTCGGGCCTCACGGAGGAGGAAATCCGCCGGACCATCGCTTCGTTCGAAGGCGAGCAGGAACAGCTGCCGCCGATGGTGTCGGCCGTCCGGGTGGACGGCAAGCGGCTTTACGAATACGCTCGGGAAGGGAAAACGGTGGAGCGGAAACCGCGCCGGGTCACGATCCACGAAATCCGGACGCTGGACGTGCAGGCCGGAGTTCCCAGGCCGCGGGCCCGCTTCCGGGTCCGCTGCTCCAAGGGCACCTACATCCGCTCGCTTTGCGCCGACATCGGCCGGAAGCTGGGCGTGCCCGCCGCCATGGCAGAGCTGGTGCGGACGGAGAGCGCCGGCCTGGACGCGGAGCGCTGCGTGGATCTGGAGCGGCTGGCCGCCCTGGTGAAAGAAGGGCGGCTTGCGGAAGCGCTGCTGCCGGGCGACCGGCTGCTCACCCATCTGCCCGCCGTCACCGCGAACCGCCGCGCGGCTTCCGGCGCCCTGCACGGCCGGGCGCTGGACCCCGCCGATCTTGAAGGCGGCTTCATGGACGCGGACCGCTTCCGGCTGTACGGGCCGGAAGGGGATTTCATCGGCATCTTTCGTTTCGATCATACGCGCGGTGCGGTCGTTCCCGTCAAGGTGATGGGCCGGCCGCAAGACGGTTGATGCGTCGGACGACGCGATCGTGCTGCAGGAGAGGACATCATCATGGAATGCTACAACATCGCCTATTCTTCCGTATTCGCCCGTCCCGGCGCCTGGCGTCCGCCGCATGGCGATGACGGGCTGTCGCTGGCCATCGGGTTTTTCGACGGCGTGCACCTGGGGCATGCCGAGGTGATCCGCGAAGCCGTCCGCACCGGCCTTGCGCGCGAGCTTCGTCCGGCGGTGCTGACCTTCGATCCGCACCCCCGCCTCGTGCTCGGGCAGGACCCGGAACGGGTCCGGGTGCTCACGCCGCTGGAGGACAAAATCCGCCTGCTGGAAGAACTCGGCGTCCGGCTGGTTTACGTCATCGAATTCGACCGTGACTTCGCGCAGGTGCCGGCGGAGCGCTTCGTCCGCGAGCTGCTTCTTCCCATGGGCGTACGGACCGCCGTGGTCGGCTTCGATTTCCGTTTCGGCCGCGGGGGAGCGGGAGATGCGGAAACGTTAAGGACCGCGGGCGACGGGCGGATCGACGTCCGGGTCATCCGGCCGGTGGTGGCGGACGGCGTGAAAACCGGCAGCTCCGAAATCCGCGAACGCCTCGAGGCGGGTGACTGCGAAGGCGCGGCGCGCATGCTCGGGCGGCCGTACCAAATCCGGGGCGTCGTGACCGGCGGCGACGGGCGGGGCCGCCAAATCGGCTATCCGACGGCCAATCTGTCCCTTGCGCACCCTTACGTGCTGCCCCGGAGCGGCGTATACGCGGTGGTTGCCCGGATCCTGGGTGAAGGACCGGACCGGCCGCTGCCCGGCGTGATGAACGTCGGCGTCCGCCCAACCTTTGCGGGAGGGGACGGCGCGCCCAGGGTGGAGGTTCATCTGTTCGATTTTTCCGGCGACCTGTACGGGCGCGAGATGACCGTGTCCCTGCGGCATTTCCTGCGGCCGGAGCAACCGTTCCCTTCGGTGCATGCGCTGGTGGAGCAGATCGGCCGCGACGCGGAACGGGCCCGGACCCTGCTGCAGGGAGCGCTGAGCCGCCCGGAGGCGTGAAGGGCTCCCGAGAAGGACCTGCGAAAACCCTCGCGGGCAACAGCGACAAAAATGCCATTATTTTTGCGTTTTCATGGGCACTTGATCCATGGAAACCACACAAAATTTTCCATTTTATGGACACCAAATGCTTTTGTTTTCGCGGCAAGGCCGTTTTCATGAAAAAATAATGGCACTTTTGTCCATGTTTCAACCCGGCGCAATGGCCACAACGGTTTTGCAAGGGACGGGTACCATCAGGTTTTCTGTCAAGCGTCTGTGAAAATGTCAGGTTAACTGTTCTATGAAAATGTCAGGGATGATAGCTGATTAAACGGCCGCCGTCCTCTTGCAGACTAGCCGGATGCTGTGCTACGCTGTAACTGCTTGCTGGAGAATGGTTTTCTCCAGGGATGGTTTTCAGCGGGCTTGCGCGGGGGCGTAGGTGCCGCTTCTTTTTTGGCCGGAGCTGTCGAAGGGACCTCAGCGGCCTGCGTCTCCACACAAGGCCAGGCGCGTCCCTGATCCCATAGCCACACTTGCCCATCCATGCCGACACGCACTTCGACGACGGTCTTCGCTTCCCAACGCGGTACACCGGGGCCGGGCTTTGGCATGTAGCATTTTCCTTTCCAGGAGAAGGTCTGCCCGCCGCTGATTCTCCGGTGTTCCCGTCGGGTAAAAATGTGCTCCAAAGGGGTTTCGGGCAGCGGTCGGTAGGCCGGTTCCGCTTCTTGCGGCTCGACGGCAAACAGGCGGTTGTGCTTTTCGATCAACTCCGGCAGGACCCGGTTGGCTTCCTCCATCGTGCAGACGTTGCGCAGCCGAAGTTCGACCACCAGACGGTCCTGCATGGTTTGCCAGAGCCGTTCGATCCGTCCTTTGGCCTGGGGGGACAGCGCCTCGATATGGGTGATCCCCAGATCGGCGATGGCCTGTCCGAAGGTGGAAAGCGCCTGCGGCTGACCGGCCAGTTCCTGCTCGAGGGTTGGCTTGCCCTTGGGCGGGTGAAAGATGGAGTGTTGGTCGCTGTAGAGCGCAAGCGGTACGCCTTTGCGCCTAAGTCCCTCCATCATGACGGCTACGTAGCCTTCCAGTGTTTCGGTTGGGCGGAAGGCGGCCGCGATGACTTCCCCGGTGGCGTCATCGATGATGCCGTGCAGGGTAAGCTCAGGGCCGCGATCCTCCAGCCAGGCGAAGGGGGAAGCATCAATCTGCCACAGCATGCCCGCTTGAGGTTTACGGGGCCGCGATCGGTGAGCCTTTGGACGACGGCGCAAGCGTGCGGGACGAAGGCGGCCTTCCAGCAGAATGCGGCGGACCGAAGAGACGCTAAGGCGGATGTCCTCGTGTTCGGCCAAAAGCTCGGCAAAGTGGGTGGAATTGCTTCCGAAGTAGCGATCCCGGTACAGGGACATCACGCGTTGTTTGAGCGAGTCGGCCAAGGTGTGAACGGGCTTTCGGCCCCGATTCCCATGAGCGATGGCCTTTGCACCTCCGTGACGATATTTGGCCTTGAGCCGATACGCTTGCCGGATGCTGATGCCGAGCGTGCGCGCAACATCCTGTTCCGTGAGACGGCCCTCCATCCACTTCTCGACAACCATAGCACGTTTCAGTTCGCTCTTTGTCAAGGTGATCTGCTCCTTACTCATACTGACATTTTCTCGGAACAGTTACACCCTGACAATATCACAGAACAACAACACCGGGAGTTGGCCAACGGTTGACAGAACGGAAGCCAAAAGGTAAATTGAGAATAACAATTGAAAACCGGAAGACCACTGGGGGCGCCCGCAAGGGCTGAGATAAGGCGGAAACGCCTTTGTCCCTTCGAACCTGATCTGGGTAATGCCAGCGTAGGGAAGTGGGTTTTCGTTTTCCACCGGGAAACCGTTGCGGACCCGGACGGTACCGGAGTGTATCCGTTTCCGGAGGCCGGTTGGCGGTATCCGTGTGGAAACGTTCAGCCGCTTCCCGCCGAAGCGGCTTTTCTTGTTGCGGAATGCGCGGCCACCGGCGAGGTGGTCCGTTCCGCAGCCGCCCGGCGGGCGGGCGGCGCGCCCGGGGCCTTCCATACCTTCGTGCATGGGAGGTTTTTTTATGCCATCGATCAAGCCGTTTGAAGGTAGCCGGAAAGTATACGTCCAGGGGTCGCGGCCGGATCTGCGCGTCCCGTTCCGGGAAATTGTGCTGTCGCCGACCGTGACGCGCAGCGGCGAGACGGTACCGAACGAGCCGATTCGCGTCTATGACACGAGCGGCCCGTACACCGATCCGGACTTCGTGCCGGACAACCGCCGGGGTCTGCCGCCGCTGAGACGGGCGTGGATTCTCGAGCGGGGAGATGTGGAGGAGATTGAGGGACGGCCGGTGCGCCCCGAAGACGACGGCTGGAAATCGGCGGACGATCCCCGCGCCGCACGGTTCGCGTTCCCGGGTCCGGCCCGCCGGCCGCTGCGCGCCAAGGCCGGACGCAACGTAACGCAGATGCACTACGCCCGCAAGGGGATCATCACGCCGGAGATGGAGTTCGTGGCCATCCGCGAAGGGGTATCTCCCGAATTTGTGCGCGAGGAAGTGGCCCGCGGGCGCGCCATCATCCCGGCCAACATCAACCATCCGGAATGCGAGCCGATGATCATCGGCAGCCGCTTCCACGTCAAGGTCAACGCCAACATCGGCAATTCCGCGGTCGCGTCCTCGATCGAGGAGGAACTCGAGAAGCTGTTGTGGGCGATCCGCTGGGGCGCCGATACGGTGATGGACCTGTCCACGGGCAAGAACATCCACACGACGCGCGAATGGATCATCCGCAACTCCCCGGTGCCGGTCGGCACGGTGCCGATCTACCAGGCGCTGGAGAAGGTCGGTGGCCGGCCGGAGGAATTGACGTGGGAGATCTATCGCGACACGCTCATCGAGCAGGCCGAGCAGGGCGTCGACTATTTCACGATCCATGCGGGCGTGCTGCTGCGGTACATCCCGCTGACAGCCAAGCGGACGACGGGCATCGTCTCGCGCGGCGGGTCGATCATGGCGGCATGGTGTCTGGCGCATCACCAGGAAAATTTCCTGTACACCCATTTTGAGGAAATTTGCGAGATCCTGAAGTCCTACGACGTCGCGATCTCGCTCGGGGACGGCCTGCGTCCGGGCAGCATCGCGGACGCCAACGACGAGGCGCAGTTTGCGGAACTGAGGACGCTGGGCGAACTGACGAAGATCGCCTGGAAGCACGATGTGCAGGTGATGGTGGAAGGCCCCGGCCACATCCCGATGCATCTGATCAAGGAAAATGTCGACCTGCAGCGGGAACTTTGCGGGGAGGCGCCGTTTTACACGCTCGGGCCGATCACGACGGACATCGCGCCGGGATACGATCACATCACCTCCGCCATCGGGGCGGCGATGATCGGCTGGTACGGCACGGCGATGCTCTGCTACGTGACGCCGAAAGAACACCTGGGCCTGCCCAACAAGGAGGATGTGCGCGAAGGCGTCATCGCCTACAAGATCGCCGCGCACGCCGCGGATCTGGCCAAGGGGCATCCGGGGGCGCAGAAGCGCGACGACGCCCTGTCCAAGGCGCGTTTCGAATTCCGCTGGCGGGACCAGTTCAACCTGTCGCTCGATCCGGAACGCGCCATGGCGTATCATGACGAGACGTTGCCCGCCGAGGCGGCGAAGACCGCGCACTTCTGCTCGATGTGCGGCCCGAAGTTTTGCAGCATGCGCATCACCCAGGACTTGCGCGAGTACGCCGCGGCGCGCGGCCTGAACGAGGAAAGCGCGATCCGGGAGGGGTTGCGCGAGAAGGCGGACGAGTTCCGGCAAAGCGGGGGGCAACTGTACCGGTGAGCGAAAAGTACGCAGGGACGGCGGCTGTCAAAAAGGAAGCGCCGGCAGCGGCAGGCGGATCGGACGAGGCGGTATCGGCGAGCGGCATGAACGGCATGAACGAATCGGGATCGCCGGGCGAAACGATGCCGGAGAGCGGACCGGGTGCGGCGATGCCGGCGCGGGGAACGGATGCGGCGGAATCAGCGCGTGAATCGTCCGAGGCGGCACCGGAACCGGAGCGCTATTCCCGGCAGGTGCGCTTCGCCCCGATCGGCCGCGCCGGACAGGAGAAGCTCGGGAACAGCCGCGTGCTGATCGTCGGCATGGGCGCCCTCGGCTCCGCCATCGCCCAGCATCTGGCCCGCGCGGGGGTGGGGCGCATCGCCTTTGTCGACCGCGACGTCGTGGAGCTGAGCAACCTGCAGCGCCAGCAGCTGTACGACGAGGAGGATGCGCGGCAAATGCTGCCCAAGGCGGAGGCGGCCGCGCGAAAGCTGGCGCGCATCAATTCGGAGATCGAGCTGGCACCGCTGGTCGGCGACGTGACCCCGCGCAACGCGGAAGCGCTTCTTGCCGGCGTCGATCTGGTGCTGGACGGGACGGACAACATCGCCACCCGGCTGCTCATCAGCGACGTCTGTTTCAAGCGCGGGGTGCCGTTCGTGTACGGCGGGGCGATCGCTTCCCGCGGCATGAGCGCCGTCTTTGTGCCGGGCCGGACGTGCTGCCTTCGCTGCCTGATCGGACGGCCGGAGGCGACCGGGGAGTCGTGCGAGACGGTCGGCGTGCTGGGAATGACGGCGGACGTCACGGCGTCCCTGCAGGCCGTGGAAGCGCTGAAATGGCTGAGCGGCAACCGGGATGCCGTGCAGGGAACGATGATCACGTTCGACCTGTGGGACCGCCGGTTCCGCGAACTGCCGCTTCCCCCGCCCGATCCGGCCTGTCCGGTCTGCAGCCGCCGGCGTTTCCCGGCGCTGGAGGAGGACGCGGAAGACGCGGTTGTGCTCTGCGGCCGGAACATGGTGCAGGTGCGGACGGAAGGGACGTTCGACCTTGACGTGTGGGCGGAGCGTCTCGCGCCGTTCGCGCGGATCGAGCGGAACGCCTTCCTGCTGCGCGCGGCGCTGGCGGAGGGGGAAACGCTCGTGCTGTTTCCCGACGGCCGCGTGCTGGTCCGTGGCACCGGCGATCCGGGCCGGGCCCGCTCGCTGGTGGCCCGGTATATCGGGGCGTGACGGCCAGGACCGGCAAACGTCGGGGAAGCCGCGGACGCAGGCGGGCGCACCGCGGAAAACCGGCAGGAATAAAGACGGGGAGGAGGGTTCCGGTTGCGGGATTTTCGGTTGTACGTCATTACGGGCGAAGAGTACCATCCCGGCCGCGATCTGCTCGAGGTGATGGAAGAGGCGATCCGGGGCGGGGCGGACATCGTGCAGCTCCGGGACAAGAGAGGCACCAAGCGCGAGGTGCTGCGCAAGGCGCGGGCGCTTCGCGAGCTGACCCGGCGTTACGGGGTCACGTTCATCGTCAATGACCACGTGGACATCGCCCTGGCCTGCGACGCCGACGGGGTGCATCTGGGTCAGGACGATCTGCCGCT
>DATCLN010000221.1:0-12698 GCA_036563895.1 Paenibacillaceae bacterium | reverse complement strand
TGAGGAGCGCAAGCCGATCTATCAATTGTACCATCTGCTCGCGCATCTGATCCTGTTCGGGGAGGCGTACGGCCCCTCCGTCGACCGAGTGCTGCGGAGGTATGCCGGGGGGATGTGAACGCTGGCAGGAATACGCCCCTGTCCCCGAGAGGGACAGGGGCGTTGGTTCTGTCTGAGCGAGACGGCAGGCGGCTCTAAATTTGGGCGTAGAATTCCTTCATCACGAAGAAAGCGGGTTTCCTGTAGGTTTTGTCCGCGGAGAGCAGCCCTTTCGTATTGTAGTAGTTTTGCGTGAAGTGCAGCCGGCGGGGGCAGCGGAAGTCGTACAGGATCCACGGGGTCATGCCCTTGACGTAGGGGATTCGCCGAAGGACGTCCACCTGCTTCCGGTAGATGTCCAATTGGCAGTCTTCGGTGCCCTTTTCGTCCTTCGTGCCCCGGTGGCCGGGCTTGGCGTCGGCGCCGAATTCGCTGATGATGACGGGTTTGTCCGGGCGGCTGTTTTCGAACAGTTTGATCAGGTCGTCGAAATTCGTCTGGTACCAGCCGTAGTACTGGTTCGCGCCGATGACGTCCAGCTCGGCGGCGAGCCGGTCGTCAATGACGTGGTTGACGTGGTCCAGCATGCAGGCAGCGGAGATCAGGCGGGTGGGGTCCAGCTCCCTGGCCCGCCGGGCGAGGCGGCTCATGAAACGGTAGCGGGCGTCCGTATCGGCGTTTTCGTTGCCCACCGACCAGATGATCACGCTGGCCCGGTTGCGGTCGCGCAGGATGAGCTCGGCGAGCTGGTTTTCGGCGTCCTGATAGGTTTCCTCGTTTTCAAATTCGATGGCCCAGTAGACGGGGATTTCTTCCCACAGCATGATGCCGATCTCGTCGGCGATCTGCGCCGCCCGCTCCGTGTGGGGATAGTGGGCGAGGCGCATGAAGTTGCAGTTCATTTCCTTCGCCAGGCGGAAGTTCTCCCGGATTTCGTCCTCGCTGATCGCCTTGCCGTTTTTGACGCTTTCCTCGTGGGCGCTGATGCCTTTGAGATAGATTTTTTTGCCGTTGAGCAGGATGTCGGTGCCTTCGGTGCGGATTTCGCGGAAGCCGATCCGGTCGCGGACTTCGTCTTCCCCGAAAGTGAGGCGCACATCGTACAGCTTCGGGTTGTCCGGGGACCACAGCTCGGGTCTGGCGTCGATTTCCGCGCTGCCGAAGCCGTTGGCGATGGTGACGGGGTGCCGGATGCCGAGTTCTTCAACGGTGAACATGGCCGTCCCGGTGTCCGCGCCGTCGACGGTCAAGGTGACCCGAATTTTGGAGAAGTTGCTGCCCGGCACGAGTTGGGCGGTGAAGTCCTTGATGAAGGCGGCGGGAAGGCGGATGAGCTCCACGTCCCGGTAGAGGCCGCCGTAGTTGAACCAGTCGGTGTTTTCGCAGGGGACGTTCGTCCGCTTGCGGGTGTTGTTCACCACCACCAGGATCCGGTTTTGCGGCTGGAGCTTCCCCGTCACCTCGATGTAGAACGGGGTGGAGCCGCCCTTGTGGAAGCCGAGGTATTCCCGGTTGAGGAACACCTTCGCTTCGTAGTTGGCGGCGCCGAATTTGAGAAACACCCGTTTCTCGCCGCGCGGGACGTATTGGAATTTGCGGGTGTATATGGCGCTGCCTTCATAGAGGAAGTAGCGTTCGCGTTCGGTGTTCCAGCAGGAGGGAACCCGGATTTTTTCCCATTCGTCGAAGCTGTAGTCGAGGGGCAGGGTCCGGCCGTTTTCCGTTTCGATTTCCTCGAACCAGCGCGCCCTGAGGCAGGTGTCGTACTGGTCGATGCCGAAGTTCCACCAGCCGTTCAGGGATTCCTTGTCCCGGCCCCGGTCGCAGATCATGGTGCGGTGGTCGATGGGTTTGCCGCGGTATTGCGACTCGTAATCCGGGTCGTGGATGTGCCGCACGAAGTTTTTGGCTTTTTCGGTCAACGCGGATTCCTCCTGTCCATGACGGTTTGCGGGATGGTCTGTCGACGTAACGGCTCTGTCCCGTCCGGTCAGCCTTCGGGTGACGGTCCTGTTCCGTCCGGTCAGTCTTCGTCCAGGGCATGGTCGACGGGGACCCGGCGGCCGGACCAGATTTTTTTCGCCGTCCAGTCCATGGGCTCTCCGGTCCAGAAGGGGTCGCCGGCATCCAGCCCGAGGGGCAGGAAGACGGCGAGGCACAGATACAGGCTGCCGGTGGAGATGTAGCGTTCCCCGATCCACGGCTGATGGCCGCAAAACCCGATGCGCAGCCAGCCGTTTTCGTCAAAGGTGCCTTCCCTTTCGACCATGTTGCGGATGACCGCCGTCAGGGCGCAGCGCACCTGCGGGGCGGGCAGGCTGTCGGGAAGTTTCCGGAGGAGCGCCAGCTGGGACAGGAGATGGAACGCGCCGAAGCGGTAGGCCAGCGACCGCCCCAGGGGCGGGAAGGTGCCTTCGGGGGAGATGAGGCGCTCCAGCACCTCGGCGTACCGCTGGGCGCGGCGCAAGGTTGGTTTGCGCATGCGTTCCCACTCCGGATGCTCACCGCCCACGGCCGCCAGAATGTCCAGCAGCATGGGATGGATGACGTAGCTGTTGTAGTAGTCCCAATGGAAATGCGGGCCGTCCCCGTAGGCGCCGTCGCCGGCGTACCACTGCTCGTGCTGCTTCAGGGCGTAGTCGATCCGCATCGGGTCCCAGTCTTCGCCCATGCGGCGCAGGGCCGCTTCGATCATGGCGGAAAACAGCAGCCAGTTGCAGAAATGCGGTTTGCGGGTGCGCGTTTCCTTGAGGGCCTGGGCGACTTGCCGTTTCACCCTGTCCGGCAGCTTCTCCCACAACTCCGTCGGCGCGCGCAGGATGGCCTGGGCGAGAAACGCCGCGTCCACGATTGGCTGGTCGCTCTCGCCGAAATTCATCCGGTCGGGCGAATCGGGATGCGTGGCCCGGTCCAGCCCTTCCCGCGCCAGTTGCGCGAAGCGGTGGCGTTCGTCTTCTTCCGTGCCGGATTCCAGCCAGGGCGCGATGCCCGCCAGCGTCCGGCCGAAGGCTTCCAACGGCGCATACTTTTTGCGGTCCGGCGGGCCTTCCACGGGCATGGCGGCAGCGAGGCGGCTTTCCGCGAGGCGGGCGAGCACCGGTTCCGCGATCCGCAGCATCGTGCGCAGCCAATACGCCCGGTCATGGGATTGGTCATGGGATGCCATGCGCCGCGCCTCCTCTTACCAGAACAATTCCGTGTTTCCCCGCAGCCGGGACAGTCCTTCCACGAAGAAGTAGTCGCCGTAGATGAGGGATACTTCGATGTTTTTGCCTTCCGGGCAATGGCCGGTCCCCTTGACAATGAGTCCTTCATGGGCGGGATCGTCCCAGGCGCCGTAGCGGGTGTAGAGGGAGTGCAGGATGTTTTCCGCCGCCTGCCGGTACGCCGGGGCCTCCGACGGAGCCGTCTGCTCTGCGATTTGCAGGAGGCCGCAGGCGGCGCAGGCCGCCGCCGAAGAATCCCGGTATTTCGGCGCGTCCGGCGGCAGGCGGAAATCCCAGTACGGCACGAAGTCTTCCGGCAGATGGGCGAGGAAGAAGCGTGCGACGCGTTCGGCCGCGTGCAGGAATTGATGGTCCGCCGTATAGCGGTGGCAAAGCGCAAAGCCGTAGATTGCCCAGGCCGTGCCCCTCGACCAGGCGGACGTTTCGTCGTAACCCTGGCCGCCGAGGGGGCCAAGGGGCTCGCCCGTGAAGGGATCGAACGTGTAGATGTGGCAGACGGAACCGTCTTCGCGCACGAAATGGGCGAGGACGGTTTCCGCGTGAGCTCTGGCGATATGGGCATAGCGCGGGTCTTTCGTCTCTTCGGATGCCCAGAACAGGAGCGGCAGGTTCATCAGGCTGTCGATGATGGTCCAGCCTCGGTTGTCCTGGCCTTCGTGCCACGGGTTCCAGGCGCGGAGGAACCGCCCTTGCGCGTTATAGCGTGCTGCCAGCAGGTTGGCCGCGAGGAGCGCGCGCCGCCGCGCGTCCGGCGCTCCCAGCAGCTTGTATCGGGCGAGGCTCGTAAGGGTCCACATGAAGCCGATGTCGTGGTCCAGCGTTTCGAAATCCCAGATGACCTGGTCGAGCTGGTTCTCGCAATCTTCGGCAATCCGCCGCCAAGGCTCGTGCCGGGATTCCCGGTAGAGCAGCCACAGGAGGCCCGGCCAGAAGCCGGCGGTCCACCAGTGGGGCCTTTCCATCACGTATTTGCCGTCCTTCGTCGCGTGGGGGAAACGGCTGCCGATGACGGAGGCGGTGCGGGCCACTTTTTCGTTGACTTTGTTCCAGGCCTCCTCCGTCCAGGAGGCGGAGCGATCGGGCACGGTGATATCCTCCTTCTGGCACCGCCGTCGGATTCCTAACGGACATATGGTCCGTTACAGACGGCCGAAAGCGGATTGGTAAAATCTAACGGACATATGGTCCGTCAGACGGCGGTGAGCGTTTCTGAAACCGTTTTCTCAGCGACATTCGCAAGCTGTAACGGACTATATGTCCGTTACGTTTTTTGCGGTACCAAATTCCGGCATGTAACGGACTATATGTCCGTTGGCGTCCAGAACGAAAACCGGAACCGGAGCCGGCCGGCGTACAAGGGACCGGTCCGTGCAAGGGTGGGCCTTTGCGGACCGGATGGCGGAAGTCCGGCGTCCTGCGGCCTGACAGGTGGAAGGCCAGCATCCTGCAAGCTGGTTGGCGAAGGGCCGGCATCCTGCGGGACGGCTTGCGATAGGCTGGTGACCTGCAAGCCTGCATGCCGCGGCAGTTTGACCGAAAAATCTAAGGCGTAGAACGTCTCCGTTTTTCCGTCGTGAGTCAGAAATTCGAGGGGTTGCACCCTTGGTTCCAACAGCGCGGCGTCATATTCCATGAGCAGCCGGCCGCGGCCCCGCAGGATGACGCGGCCGGCTCCCGCGAGCTCCGGCCGGAAGGGCGTGATGAACCGTTCGGTCAGCTCGCCGGGTTCTTCGGTGAAGGCGAACTCGTCTTCCAGGATGAGCTGCGGCGAAGAGGCCTTGCGCCAGACGAAGGTGCGCACCCAGCTTTGCAGTGATGGCACCGCGTAGGCTCCGGCGATGTCCAGGACAAGGACGTCCTCCGCGCGCCCGGTCTCCGCCCGCAGCACCTTCGCCCGGTATTCGCTTCCCGCCTGCTGGCCTTGCCCGCCGATGATCGGCACCGAGTGGCCCAGGGACGAGTTGCAGATGATTTCGTACCGCCGCGGGCCGAAATAGTCCCGGGTGTAAAGGCCGCAGCCCATGTCCGCGAGAAACGTCTCGCCGTCCATATGCAGAATGAAATGGCCGACGTCGTTGTGGTTGTGGGGCTCGTCGTTATGCCCGCCCTTGGCGGCAAAGAAAAAGGTGTGCGCGCCGTCCGCGTGACGGGAGAGGAGCCATTGGGCGTCCGGGAACCAGACGGACATCTTCCCCCAAGGCGCGCCTTCCAGTTCCGGCCTGTACCAGGCGAGGCCGCGGATCGCGGGCGCCCATCGGCCGCAGTGGTCCGGCCGGAACGGGCCGCGAAGCTCCTTCGCCGGCAAGACGGTGTCCGGGAACCGCCGGTGCAAATAATGGAACAAGCCCAAGTCTACGGCCGCTTCCGGCGGCGCGTCGGAGAAGTTGACCACCTTGCGGCCGCTCATGAAGCAGTGCCCGGCGAACCGGGCGATGGCTGCAACCTTCTCCCGGGCAAACAGGTTCACGGCGCCGCCCGTCGCCTTGTCCAGCAAATCCGCGAAATACACAAAAAAGCCGAATCCGTAGGCCCAGTATCCGTATCCTTCCGTACACGCCCCGTCGGCGCCGTAGCCGTCCAGGAAGCGTTCCAGCGCCGCCAGCGCCTTCGACAACACCGCCGCCAGCTCTTCCCGGTCTTCAATCAGGTAAATGGCCGCCGCTCCGACGGAACCGGCGCATACGGCCGACCAGTTGTGGCGGGCTTTCTCCCAGCCGAACGGGCCTCCTTTGAGGAACGGCTCGAGTACCCTTCGCCGCACTTCGGCCCGGATGCGCCTTTCGATCCTTGCCGGCAGGCGGTCCCGCGTCAGGGTCAGGATTTCAGCCAGCGCAAAGGCGGTCTCCGCGGCGAACAGGTCGACATGGGCGGCGGGGTCGGCAAGGCCGCAGTCCTGCGGCAGATGGGCCGGCAGGCACCAGGTGTACTCGTCGCACACAGACCAGAGGATGTCGTACATAGCCTCCCGGTACGCGGGTTTGTCCGGATGCAGCAGATGCGTGATCGCCAAAGTGGTCAGCCGCTGCCGCTTCTCAAAGTACGGAATCTCGTAGGGCTTCCGGGAACCGTCCTCCTCGAACAGCCGAAACAGCGACCACGGCAAATGGGGGATGGGACGGGCAAGGAAGCGGTCCGCTTCTTCCCGCATTTCTTCCGCCATCCGCCGCGTGTCAGGGTGGGCGAGGACCTTATCCCGCCACGCCCCAAGGCCTTCCGGGAACAGCAGGCGGCTCTTGTCCACGGGCGGGTGCAGGCCGGACGCGAACGCTTCCCGGTTCATTTGCCCGCCACGCCGATCCGGCGGTATTCCATCGGGGTGACGCCCACGACGGATTTGAAGGTTTTGATGAAATAGCTCTGGTTGTCGTAGCCGAGCATGTCGCAGATCCGGCCGACCGGATATTCCGTGGTGTCGAGCAGTTCCCGGGCCCGCTCCATTTTCATCCGGATGACGAAATCGGTAAACGTCTCCCCCGTCTCCTTCTTGAACATGCGGCTGAAATAGCTGGGATTGAGGTGCAAATGGGCCGCCATTTCCTCCAGGCCTATCTTTTTGTCCAGGTTGGCGGCGACATACTGATAGGCCTGCATGATTTCCGGCCGGCCGCAGGTCTGCAGGATGTCCTTCACGACGGGTTTCAGCGACTGCAGACGGGCGGTCAGCCAGTTTTCCAGTTCCGACAGGGATTCGATTTCCGAAATCTCCTGATGCAAGGCCTCCGCAGTGTAGGGAGCCTGGAAAAACCGCAGGGAATGCACCTTCAGTTTCAGATCCAAAAGCAGCTTGAGCACCCAGTCCTTGATCGTCTCCGGCGGCCGGGGGCGTTCGCGGAAATGCGTCATCCAGCGCCGGACCAGGGCGGACAGGGCGTCGTCCCGCCGGTCCGCAAGCAGCAGGTTCCGGAACTCTTCCCGCGCCCGGTCGTAGTCGCGGAACAGGTCGGCGTCCGCGTAGCGCGGATGGCCTTTCTTGACCACGGCGCCGTCCTCCAGGTAGAACCGCTGCCCTTCGCAAAAGAGCAGCTCCGAAAGCTCTTTCTGGAGCTCCAGCGGGGAGCGGCACGGATCGCCGATGATGAACGACAGCGACAGCTTGAGGGACTGCCGGACGCCCTGCAGGACCTGCCGGACGAACGACGCCGCTTCGTCGTAAGGATTGATCTTGAGGCTCGGTTCAAAGGCGAAAAGGAAAAAGGACCGTTTGGCGCTGTACGGAAAATACGCGACGCCGGGACGCGCGGAGGCCACCTCTTCCACCACGTTCAGCACGGCAAAGCGGAGCACGTCCTCGGTCCGGAACCTTTTCCGGGCCTGCGTGAAATGGTCCAGGTGCGCAAGCACCGGCAGAAGCGCCGTGCCGTCCGCGGACAGGCCGAAGGACACAAGCTCCCGCTTCCATTCCTCCGGATGCAGGATCGGCTGGTGGATGGTGGCGCGGATGAAGGTTTCCTTCATTTTTTCCCGGTTGCGGTTCACGATGTGCCGAAGCTGCTCCTGCTCCCGGTCCGCAAGCCGCTCCTGGTCCAGGGATTCCTTGAACTGCAGCAGCAGTTTGACGAGCTCGGACGGGTCCAGCGTTTCCTTCAGCAGATAGTCCTGCACCTTGAGCTTGAGGGCCTGCCGGGCGTAATGGAACTGGGAGTGGCAGGACAGGATCGCCACGCGCACGCCCGGCTTCATTTCCCGCAGCCGTTCGATCAGCTCAAGGCCGTCCATGTTCGGCATGCCGATGTCGGTAATGACGATGTCCGGCATGTCGCCGATGGCGTGGCCGAGGGCCTCTTCGCCGTCCGTATGCAGGGTCGGCGGCGCCATGCCGAGCTCTTCCCAGTTGATCGATTCCGCCAGGTATTCCAGCACCGGGTAGTCGTCATCCACCAGCATGACTTTGTACATGGACCGCGCTCACCTCCTCGCGGGGGATGACCAGCGTCACCGTGGTGCCGCGGTGTTTCTCGGCGTCGATGCGCATTTCCGCGCCTCCCCCGTAAATGAAACGCAGGCGCTCGTGCACGTTGGTGAGGCCGATGCCGGAGAAACCGCGCCGTTTTTCGGCATCCCGGTCCCGCTCCCGGGGGCCGGAGAAGCCGACAGCGCCGGAGAAGCCGGAATGGCCGGAGAAGCCGGAAACGCCGGGGAAACCGGAAACGTCGGGGAAACCGGAAGCGACAGAGAAGCCGGAAGCGCCGGATAAACCGGAAGCGGCGGAAGTTCCGGACGAAGAAGCGATGCCGGCCCGCAGCCGTTCCAGTTTTTCCGCATCCATGCCGGCTCCGTCGTCCCGCACCTCGATCACCATGCGGTCCGGCGCCATCCGCACGCTGACCCGGATCACGCCTCCGCCCTGCTTCAGGCCGTGGATCAGCGCGTTTTCGATGAGGGGCTGCAGGATGAGCCGCGGCACCGGCTGCGACAGCGCTTCTTCGGGAATGTCCAGCACCAGCTCGGCGTTGTCCCTGCGCCGCATGTTCATGAGCCGCACATAGTGGGCGGCCAGCTCGATTTCTTCACCCAGCAGGATGAGCTCCCGCTCCTGCTCGATGGTCATCCGCAGCAGCCGCGACAAGGAGCCGATGACCTCGGCGTTCTCCCGGTCGCCCTTGCGCAGGATGTTCATGCGGATGGAATTGAGCACGTTGAACAGAAAATGCGGGTTGACCTGGGCCTGCAGCATGGCCAGCTCCGCCTTGCGCTTTTTGGTCTGTTCCGCCGTGATCTCCGCGATCATCACGTTGATCCGGTCCAGCATCTGGTCGAAGGAGGTGCCCAGATACCCGATTTCGTCCCGTCCCCGGATGTGGGACCGGACCTGGAGATTGCCCCTCTGCACGGTTTCCGCCAGACGCCCGAGGCGCTTGAGCGGCTTCGTGAACGTGCCGATGAGGAAGATCAGCAAAATCATGAAGGCGAGGAAGGAGGCGATCAGGTAGACGAAAACGGCCCGGTTCATGTTGTTCACGCCTGCGATGGCTTCCTTGTAGGGCGACAGGAGCACCAGGGACCAATCGGCATAGGTCAGGTCTTCCCGGGCGATCAGATAGTCTTCGCCGTCCAGCCGGAAAAAGCCGGACGCCATGGACGGCAGATCCCGCATGACGCTGCCGATCTTGGCGGAATCGGTATGGGAGTGGACGAATCCGCTGTCGTCGATCAGGGCGATCTCCTGTCCGCCCGCCAGCCGCTGGAAGATGTAGCTGATCTGGTCTTCGAGCACGGTGACGATGACGTAGGCGTAGATTTCCGTGCTGGCGGTGCGCAGGGGGCGGGCGACGGACAGCTGGTACGGGTGGGTTTTCTTGAGCGTGCGGAACACGGTGGGCTGCGTCCCCACCCAATACGTGTCGAACCCGCGCAGCGCCTGCAGCCGGCCGAACCAGGGCTCTTCCCGCCACCGGTTGGGGTCCCACTCGTCCAGCGGATAGTTCGTGTAGGACTTCCCGTTGGGCAGCAGGATGGTGATGAAGTATTGCTCCCCTCCGGCGATTGAGAGGTTGTCAAGCTTCTTGATGACGGTGTAATACTCGTCGACGAAACGCTTGTACTCTTGTGAGGAGGCCGGGGCGGGCGACGGAACGGGTCCGGGCTCCGCCGCGGCGCCTCCGGCAGCGGTACCGGCCGGCCGCTCCCGGGCCTGCTCCCGCAGCACCACGTTGATCTCCGCGTCCACCTGGATGTAGTTGACCACGTACAGCATGAAATCCAGCAGGTTGGACACGTAGCCGTCCACCAGCTGCAGGGTGCTGCGGGCGTTGTCGAGCGCCTGCTGCCGCATCGCTTTCTCGGTAACCGCGTTGGACGCAAAAAGGGTGATGCACGTCGGGATCAGGATGCAGGCCACCGACGCGATCATCAGCTTGAGGCGAAAAGACAGGGACGTTGCGGCTTTGATCCAACGGGTCATGTTCCCAGGCCTCCAGACAAGCAAGGAACGGAAATCCGGATGTTCCGTTCCTCGCTTGTCTCTATTGTACCAGCCCGTCCGCTTTTTTGCCGGACCGATTATTTGTTGGAATCAATGATCTTTTGCACGCGTTCCTGCATTTTTCTCAGTGTCGTATCCAGATCCTGCTCGCCGAGGATGAACAGCTCGAACTCTTCGTTGAGCGCCTTGTAGACTTCCGACTGGTAGGACACCGGCGGGACGATCATGCCGGACTTGGAGTTGGACAGCGTGTACAGGAGCGATTCCTTGTCGACCAGTTCCGGCTTCTGCGTAGCGCTCAGGATCTTGTCGATGATCGATTCCAGCGCGTCGCTCGACACGCCGTTCCAGGACGGCACGTTGCGCCCGTAGTTGGCCAGCCCTTCCGTGGTGTACCAGCGGATGAAGGTGTAGGCCGCTTCCTTGTGCTGCGACTTCTCCGCCACCGCCATGAAGTCCGTCGTCACCGGCGTGACGCCGATCGGATCGGACGGCTCGTTCTTCGGATACGGCGCGACCGCCACGCGGTGGTTGAGCGGATTCTGCTCCGTGCCGCCCAGCTCGCTGTTCATCCAGCTGCCGATGAGGATCATGCTGGCCGCCTGGGTGAAGAACTGGGTGCGGTAGTGGAGCTTCTGCGACAGCATATCCGCGTACGGGACGGCGGATTTGTCTTCCTTTTCCATCTTCCATCTGAGCTCGAGGGTTTTCCGGAAGTGCGGGCTGTCCAGGTTGGACGTGCCGTCGGGCTTCAGGAACTCCGTCGACTCGTTGAGGCGGTTGCCCAGGTGCAGCTTCAGGAACTCCATCCAGCCGCCGTTTTGCGGACCGTGGAAGTAGGTGCCGTAATGTTCGGGGGTGGTGAGTTTCTTGGCGTATTCGGCGAAATCGTCCCAGGTCCAGTCCTTCGGCACCGGCAGGCCGGCGGCTTCCAGGT
Organism: Paenibacillaceae bacterium; assembly: GCA_036563895.1. Taxonomy (GTDB): domain Bacteria; phylum Bacillota; class Bacilli; order Paenibacillales; family Paenibacillaceae; genus ZCTH02-B3. The sequence continues at coordinate 1,573 of DATCLN010000221.1, read as the reverse complement.
GGTCCTTGTTCAGCAGGACGTACCACGGGTTGAATTTCCCGGGCAGCGCGTACACCTTGCCGTCCAGGGTCGTGTTGACCTTGTATTCTTCTTCGACCTTGAAACCTTCCTTGGCGATGAACTCGTCAAGGGGCGCCACCATGCCGATGCCCACCCGCTGCGCGTAGGAAGCGGGATCGGAGAACATGAGGACATCCAGCTGCGCGCCGCTGGCCGCTTCCAGGTCCAGCTTCTGCAGCGCTTCCTGCGAGTCGCCCTTTTCGCTCAGGACGACCAGGTCCACCTTGATGTGCGGGTATTTCTGCTCGAAGGCGGCGATCGTTTCCGACCAGTTGTACTGCTGTTCCACGCCGTGGGTGTGGAACTTGATCGTCACCGGTTCCTGGGCCGGCTGGCTGGCCGAGGGAGACGGAGACGCAGACGGGCTGCTTGCCGACGGGCTTGGCGAAGATTGCGACGATTGGCTTCCCCCTCCGGAGCATGCGGACAAGAGGCCCAGCACCAGGATCAGGCAGGCGAGACCGAACCACACTGTCCTTTTCATGGAAACCCTCCTCATTCGTGCAGGTTTGGATGTTCAGCTTCAATTTATCAGCGGGTTGAAACGGTTACATGCGCATCCTATTACTTTTTTCAAAAATTTTTGACTTCTTGTGCACACCGCGCATGTGCCGGCCGGGACCCGTTCAGCCCTTGACGCCGCCCAAGGATATGCCCTCGATGACGTGTTTCTGCCCGATGACGAACACGATGAGCAGCGGCACGATGGCGGACACCGCGGCGGCCATGATCAGGGAGTAGTACTCGCCGTTGATGGTGGCGAATTTCTGCATGGCCAGCTGCAGGGTGTACAGCCGGTCGGTCCGCAGGAAAATGAGCGGGTTCTGATAGTCGTTCCACGTCCAGATGAACCGCAGGATGGCGTAGGTGGCGACGGCGGGCCGGATGAGCGGCAGGGCGATCTGCGCGAAGATGCGGAAGTGGCCGGCTCCGTCCATTTTCGCCGATTCGATGTAGTCCTGGTGGACGGTCATGAAAAACTGCCGCAGCATGAACGTCCCAAGCACGCTGAAGCTGTTGAGCAGGATCAGACCGAAATGGGTGTCGAACAGCCCCAGCTGCCGGTACAGGATGAACTGCGGGACGAGGATCGCCTGCTGGGGCACCATGTAGGTGGCCAGCACGATCAGGAACAGCCACTTGCCCGCCGGAAAGCGCACCTTGGCGAAGCCGTATGCGGCCAGCGCGGACACCGTCACGGAGGTCAGGGTGGTGAGACCGGCCACCTTGATCGTGTTCAGATAGTAGAGCCAGAAGGGGTGGTCGCCCAGCCAGACCTTCCGGTAGTTGTTGGCCGCGTTCCATTCCTCCGGAATCCACTGGATCGGGTAGGTGAACACGTCGTTTTCGAATTTGAGGGAAGCCGAGATCATCCAGAAAAACGGCATGAGAAACAGGACCCCGCAGGCCAGCATGACCAGCGTGACGATCAGCTTTTTCCAGTTGGTCTTTCGTTGCTTCAGGGTCAGCGTTTGCGTCGGCACGTTCGCCTCGTCCTCCCGGGGCTCAGTAG
>DATCLN010000220.1:0-1560 GCA_036563895.1 Paenibacillaceae bacterium | reverse complement strand
TGGCTCGAATAAGCGTTGCAAAGGAACCAACGTGGTCCTCGCGCTCGGTGTTCAGTTTTCAAAGAGCGAACCGGCCGCCTCGCGGCGGCAGCTTTTACAATATAGCACGTCCTTTTGCGCTTTGCAACAGGGTTTTTTTCGGTCCGTTTTCCTTTCCGTTCCTTGCTTGCGCAAACCTTTCCACCCTGACGTTCCCGGCCTCGTCCGCCGCCCGGAAGCGGCGCCCTTCAGGACGCCACCAGCCACTGCAGCCCGTACACAAGGGCGATGCCGGGAATGCCGAACAGCGCCACGAGGCCGATGGTCAGCGGATTGAGCGGAATGTGCCAGCCGCCGATCAAGCCGGAATAATTCAGCAGATAAATGGCCGCCGCCGCCGCAATCATATGCGTCGCGAACCGGAGCAGCCCGTCCCGCGCCGCCCGCCGGCGGATGAGCAGGATGAGCAGCGCTCCCGCGGACACGGCCAGCGTGGCCGTCCACAGCGCCTTCACGGCCGACCGCCGCCTTTGCCGGCGGCGGACTTTTCCGGGAAGCCTCCGGACGCCCCGGTCCGGACCCCGACCGGGTTCCACAGGCTTTTCGCTTTCCGGAGCAGCATGCCGTATTTTTTCTCCGCCGCCTCGAGAGAATAAATGGCGTAATCCACCTGGTCGTATCCGAGCGCATCGTGGAAACGCGATTGCGCCAGCATCCATTCCAGGTGGGCGAGCCGGACGTCTTCCAGAAGCTGCCTCCGCTCCGCCGCGGTTTCGTCGTTCGCCGGTTCGGGCTCCGGCCGGGCGGGGCGGTTTCCCCAAAAAAATTTCACTTCTGCCGTTCCCCCGTTTCCCGTGGTATCGGAAGGGACAACCCCCGATTCATACCTATGAACGGGCCTTCCGGTTTTAGAACGGGACGGGGCAAAAACGAAAAAAACGCCCGGCCGGCGTACACCACTTCCGGTCAAAAAACGCCGGGCCCGGCTTTACACCAGCTCCCGGCGTCCTTCCAGGGCTTTCGACAGCGTCACCTCGTCGGCGTATTCCAGGTCGCCCCCCACCGGCAAACCGTGGGCGATGCGCGTCACCCGGATGCCGAGGGGCTTCACGAGGCGGGAAATGTACATGGCCGTCGCTTCGCCCTCGATGTTCGGATTGGTGGCCAGAATCAGCTCCTGCACCCGCTCGTCGCCCAGTCGGCGCATGAGTTCGGCGATGCGGATGTCGTCCGGCCCCACGCCGTCCATCGGGGAAATCGCCCCGTGCAGCACGTGGTACTGGCCGAAATATTCCTTCGTCCGCTCCATGGCGACCACGTCCCGCGGCTCCTGGACGACGCAGATGACCGAGGCGTCCCGCGACTTGTCGGAGCAGATGCGGCAAGGGTCCACGTCGGTGACGTTGCAGCACGTCGAGCAATACGTGAGGTTCCGCTTCACGCCGACCAGCGCCTTGGCAAAGTCCAGGGCGTCCTCTTCCTTCATGCGCAGGACGTGGAATGCGAGGCGGGTGGCCGTTTTCGGCCCGATGCCCGGCAGACGGGAAAAGGCCTCGATGAGCTTGGCGATGGGTTCTGGGT
>DATCLN010000219.1:0-1583 GCA_036563895.1 Paenibacillaceae bacterium | reverse complement strand
CTGATTGCCGCGCATCGTTGAATTTGCCCGAAAACCTGTATATAGTTAAGGAAAAGATGGCATCCGGATCGACTTTTCGTTTGGAGGACAGGGATGCAATGAGCGTTTTGGAGCGGTTGAATGAAAAGGTGCGGGAAGCGCTGGCGGAAGCGGCCGTGAAGGCGGGCATCGTCGCTTCGCGGGAAGAACTCCCCCCGTTTGTCGTCGAGGCGCCGAAAGAGAAGGCCCACGGCGACCTTGCGACGAATCTGGCGATGCAGCTCGTCCGGGTGGCCAGGCGCAATCCCCGCCAGATCGCGGAGGAACTGCTCAAGGCTTTGGATCTTTCCGGGACGTTCATCCAGTCGGCGGAAATCGCCGGCCCCGGTTTCATCAATTTCCGGCTGGACAAAAGCTTCCTTCATCAGGTGATCGGCGAAGTCCTGGCGCAGGGCGACCGGTACGGCAGCGTCGACGTCGGCCGGGGACGCTCCATCCAGGTGGAATTCGTCAGCGCCAACCCCACCGGCAGCCTGCACTTGGGCCACGCAAGGGGGGCCGCCGTCGGCGACGCCCTTTGCAACCTGCTGGAGTTTGCCGGATACCGGGTGACGCGCGAATACTACATCAACGACGCCGGCAACCAGATCCTCAACCTGGCCAAATCCCTCGAGGCGAGATACAAGCAGGCTCTGGGCCTGGAAGCGGAGATGCCGGAAGACGGCTATTACGGCGAGGATATCGTCGAATTTGCCCGCGAACTGGCCGAGCGGGAAGGCGACCGGCTGCTCGCGCTGCCCGAAGAGGAGCGGCTGGCATACTTGCGTGAATACGGCCTCTCCCGGGAACTGGACAAGATCCGGCGAGACCTGGAACGCTTCCGCGTGCGCTTCGACAACTGGTTCAGCGAAACGTCGCTGTACGAGTCCGGGCGCGTGGAAGCGGCGTTGAACGCGCTGAAGGAAAAAGGCCACGTCTACGAAAAGGACGGGGCGGTGTGGCTGGCTTCGACGGCGTTCGGCGACGAGAAGGACCGCGTGCTCGTCAAGAACGACGGCAGCTACACGTACCTGACGCCGGACATCGCCTATCACATGGACAAGTACGCCCGGGGTTACGACCTCATGATCAACATCTGGGGCGCCGACCACCACGGGTACATTCCCCGGCTGAAGGCGGCCCTGGCGGCGCTGGGCTACGATCCGGATAAGCTGAAGGTGCTCATCGCGCAGATGGTCAGCCTGTACCAGGGCGGGGAAAAGGTGCGGATGTCCAAGCGGACCGGCAAGGCGGTCACGATGGAAGAGCTGATGGACGAGGTGGGCGTGGACGCGATCCGCTATTTCTTCACCATGCGCGACATCGACACGCACCTCGATTTCGACATGGACCTGGCGGTGTCCGCTTCCAACGAAAACCCCGTCTACTACGTGCAGTACGCCCACGCGCGGATCTGCAGCATCTTCCGGCAGGCGAAGGAGATGGGAATCGAGCTGCCGCCGTATGAGGGAACGGATCTTTCGCCGCTCTCGACCGAGGCGGAGTACGACCTGCTGCGCAAGATGGGCGAATTCCCGCAGGCGGTGGCGGCCGCCGCCGCCGTC
>DATCLN010000218.1:0-6962 GCA_036563895.1 Paenibacillaceae bacterium | reverse complement strand
GATATTTTCAGGCGCAAGGGCTGGTCAGCATGCTTGAATGTTACTTGGCATTTCGTTAACTCTTCGGAACCGCCTGGTGCGGACCCGCATGCCAGGTGGTGTGAGAGGACGGGGGCTAGCCGCCCCCTTCTACTCGATTTTGTGCGCCTTGTTCCGGTCAGGTCCCATCGATCCGCGTGCCTTTTGGGAGCAGGTTTTGTATCATATTGCTTGTGTACAGTTTGCAGCGCCAAGAAAAGGGTGGAGAGGAAACCTCATGCGTTCGGTCATCCGTTTTTCGCTGGACAACAAATTCGCCCTGCTGCTGATGACGCTGATCGTGGCGGCGGCGGGCATCTATTCCGGTCTGAACATGAAGCGGGAGAGCATTCCGGACATTTCGCTGCCGTACCTTTCGGTCACGACCGTCTATCCCGGCGCGTCCCCGGAAACCGTGGTGGAACGGGTGACGGCGCCGCTGGAGCAGCGGCTGAAGAGCGTGCGGTCCGTCGAGAACATCATGTCCACCTCGATGGAAAACGCCTCCAACCTGATCATCGAATTTGATTACGGGACGGACATGGACCGGGCGACCAACGAGGTCCGCGAAGCCATCTCCGACGTGCGGCTTCCGGAAGAAGCGGAGGAGCCCCGGATCGCGCGGTTTTCCTTCAACTCGATCCCGGTCATTTCCCTCAGCGCGTCCGCCGACGGCATGAGCATGGAGGAGCTGACCCGGCTGGTCGAGGAGGCGATCCGGCCCGCCCTGGAGGGCATCGAGGGCGTCGCTTCGGTGCAGGTCTCCGGGCAGCATGTCAAGGAAGTGCGCCTCCGTTACGACGAAGCCAAAATGGCGGAGCTCGGCCTGAGCCGGGATACCGTGGAGGCGTTCGTCCAGGCTTCGACGCTGAAAGCCCCGCTTGGCCTGTTCACTATCGACGGCATTGAAAAGGCGGTGGTGGTGGACGGCGGGGTGACGACCCTTGAAGAGCTGAAGAATCTGGAAATTCCGCTGGTGCCGGGCGGCGGTGCCGCGGCGGGACAAGCCGGAGCGGGCGCCGCCTTCAGAGGGGCGGACGCGGGTCCGCCCGGGACGGATATGCCCGGAATGGATGCGTCCGGAGCGGGCGCGGCCCTTGAGGCCGGGAGGATGCCGGATGCGTCCGCCGGGTTCGGCCTGCCGGCCGCCGGCCTTCCGACGGTGAAGCTGGACGACATCGCCTCCATCGAAACGGTCGGTTACGTCGAATCCATTTCCCGCACCAACGGACAGGAATCCATCGGCATCCACATCGTCAAGGACAACGACGCCAACACCGTGCAGGTGGTGAACGCCGTCAAGGCGGAAGTCGAGCGGTTCGTTCAGGAGCTGGAAGGTCTCGAGCTCATCGTCATGCAGGACCAGGGCGAGCTGATCGACAACTCCGTGCGGACCATGCTGGACAAGGCGATGTACGGCGCCGTGTTTGCGGCCCTGGTCATCCTGCTGTTCCTGCGGAACATCCGCAGCACCCTCATCGCCGTCGTGTCCATTCCGCTGTCGCTGGTCGTCGCGCTCCTGCTCCTGGACCGGTTCGACATCACCCTCAACATCATGACCCTCGGCGCGATGACGGTGGCCATCGGGCGCGTCGTCGACGATTCCATCGTGGTCATCGAAAACACGTACCGCCGCATGACGCTGAAGGGCGAAAAGCTGAAGGGCAAGGAACTCGTGCTGGAATCGACGCGGGAGATGTTCAAGCCGATCCTGTCGTCCACCATCGTCACCGTCGCCGTGTTCCTGCCCCTCGGGCTCGTCACCGGCATGGTGGGCGAGCTGTTCATGCCGTTCGCGCTGACCATCGTGTTCGCGCTGCTGGCGTCGCTGCTCGTGGCTGTCACCGTCGTGCCGGCTTTGGGGCATCTGCTCTTCCGCCGCGGCGTCAAGGAAAGCCGCCTGCACGACGCGTCGCGGCCGCGCGGGATGGCCGCCGTCTACCGGCGGGTGCTGGACTGGTCGTTGCGCCACAAGCTGGTCACCTTCCTCATGGCCACGGCGCTGTTTCTCGGCAGCGTCGCGCTTCTGGCGTTCCGCGTGGTCGGCGTCAGCTTCCTGCCGGAGGAAGATCAGAAATACGCCATCATCGCCTATACGCCCGAGCCGGGCGCCACGGTGGAGATCGTGGCCGAACGGGCCCTCGCGGCTGAGAAGGCGATCCTGGAGGCGCGGGATCCGGACCTGCTGGACATGCAATACTCGGTCGGCGGGGAAAATCCGCTGCAGCCCGGGCCTTCCCGGTCGGGATTATTTTTCCTGAAGTACCGCAACGACACCGAAGATTTCGAGGCGAAAAAGGAAGCGCTGCTGGAGCGGCTGCGTGAGGCCGTGCCGGAAGGGGAATGGGCGGACGTGTTTGTGTCGGCGCACGGCGGCTTTGGCAGCAGGACATTCAGCATCGGCGTCTACGGCGACAGCCTGGAGGAAATCCGCCCGGTGGCCGAACGGATCGCCGAACTCATGCGGGAGGACGGCAATTTCGAGCGGGTGGAGACAAGCATCACGAAAACCTACGAACAATACACCATCGCCGCGGATCAGGCCAAGCTGGCCAGGTACGGCCTTACGCCCGGCCAGATCGCCATGGCGCTGACGCCGGTGCGGGAGCGTCCGGTGCTGGCGAAGGTGTCCGTCGACGGGGACGTCTACAATGTGTACGTCGAAGTGCCTCAGGCCGAGTTCCGTTCGGCGGACGACATCCGGAATACGACCCTCGAGTCGCCGCTGGGCGTGAAAGTGCCCATCGGTGAAGTGGCCGAAGTGGTGCAGGGCACGTCTCCGGACACCATCACCCGCGAGAACGGGCGCACCGTGGTGACGGTGAGCGGCGAAATCACGGCCAAGGACGTCGGCGGCGTGTCCGACGCGTTCCTGCGGAAAGCGGAGCGGGTGGAAAAGCCGGCTTCAGTGGAAATCAAGGCCGGCGGCGTGTCCGAGCAAATCGACGAGACGTTTTCCCAGCTCCGGCTGGCCATGGCGGCGGCGGTGGCCATCGTCTACCTTGTGCTGGTGCTGACCTTCGGGGGAGCCCTGGCGCCGTTTGCCATCATGTTCTCGCTGCCGTTTGCCGTCATCGGCGGCGTCGCGGCCTTGTGGATCGCCGGCGAGCCGTTGAACGTGTCGGCGATGATGGGCGCCCTCATGCTGATCGGCATCGTGGTCACCAACGCCATCGTGCTGGTGGACCGGGTCATCCGCATGGAGAAGGAAGGGCTGTCCACGCGGGAAGCCCTGCTGGAGGCGGCCGGCACCCGCCTGCGGCCGATCCTGATGACCGCCCTGGCCACCGTCGGCGCGCTCTTGCCCTTGGTGTTCGGTCTGGAAGGGGCGGGCATCATCTCCTTCGGGCTCGGCATCACCGTCATCGGCGGGTTGATCAGCTCCACGCTGCTCACGCTGGTGATCGTGCCGATCGTGTACGAAACGCTCATGAAACTGCGCCGGTGGGCGCTTGGGTCGGCGGAATGAACCGCCGGGCGGAAATTCGCTTGTCATCCGCTTGACCGGGAGGGTATTGTAAGGATAAAAAGCGGCCGGGCGCGCCGGCGGGAGGACGTGTCCGCCCGCGCGGACCGGCGGGAAAGGAGTGTCCGCGGGTGAAGCTGTCGGGTCGCACGGTGGCGGTCACGGGGGCGCGCATGGCCGACGAATTCGCCAATATCGTGCGGAAAATGGGCGGCAGTCCCTTGGTATTCCCGGCTCAGGGAATCGTGAAGGCGGATGACGAAGCGATGGCGGAACGCTTGCAGGAACTGTTCGCCGCGCCCGTGGACTGGCTTGTGCTCACCACCGGATTTGGCACGGAGACGCTGCTGGAAAAGGCGGAGGCGGCGGGCTGCAGGGAGCGCCTGCTGGAGCTGATGAGAACCACGCCCATCGCCGCGCGGGGGTACAAGACGGTGAACGCGCTGCGCAAGCTGGGCCTTGCGCCCGAGGTGCGGGACGACGACGGCACGACGGCCGGACTGTTCCGGGAGCTTGCGGCACGCGGGCCCCTTGCGGGCAAACGCGTCGCCGTCCAGCTGTACGGCGACCCGGCGGCGCCCCTGCTCAGGAAGCTGCGGGAAGCGGGCGCCGTCTGCATCGAGCTGCTTCCGTATCTGTACGTGGAACCGGATCCGGGGCCGGTGGACGAACTGCTGGCGCTTCTGGCGCAAGGAAAGCCGGACGCGGTGGTGTTCACCAGCGCCGTGCAGGTGCGCAACCTAGAGGCCCGCGCCGCCGCGACGGGGCGGAAGGAGGCGCTGCGGGCCTTTGACGGGCCGACAGTGGCCGTGGCGGTGGGCAAAGTGACGGAGGAAGCCCTGCGCGACGCCGGCGTCCGGCGCGTCGTGGTGCCGGAGGAGGAACGGCTGGGCACGGCCCTTGTGGAGCTGGGGAGGTTTTACGAGGCGGCCGGGCAGCCGGCCGGTTGAGCCGTTCGCGCGCTGCCGCGGGGCCGGCGTTCAGAACAGCGTAAGCTGAAGCGGCGCGCAGGCCGCCAGAGGTTCGCAGGCGGAAACGGGGGCCGCGTCCGGACCGCACGCCGGGTCCCGAAGGCGTTCCGCCCCGCCGGACTGCGACCGCGGGGCACCGTCCGACTTGAGCAGTCCGCGCTTCGCGAATTCCGCTTCCATCCGGCGCCGGACGGGGCCCCGGTAGGACTCCGGCGGGCGGGAGCTGCGGTGGTACAGGCGCCCGTACAGGGGCGCCAATTCGGGATAATGCCGGCGCAGCACGGAAAAGAACCAGACCTTGACTTCCGGCGCGGCCAGCTCCAGGACATCCACCATCACCCCGCGCACGCCCCGCTCCCGGCAGGCTTCGGCCAGCTCCGCCGCCGCCTCGGCGGAATCGGTGAGATACGGCAGCACCGGCGCCACGAAGACGTTGACCGGGACGCCGGCTTCGGCGAGCCGGCCGGCGGCTTCCAGCCGCCGCCGCGGCGGAGGGCTGGCGGGTTCAAACCGGCGCCAGATTTCCGTATCCAGGGTGTGCAGGCTGATGTTGACCGCCTTCGCCGGCGCCGCGCGCAGGATGTCCAGATCGCGCAGCACCAGCGGGGAGCGCGTCGTCACGCTGAACGGCACGCCGAACTCCGCCAGCACCTCAAGGCACCCTCTGGTGAGCCTCGCTTCGGCTTCGAGGGGCTGGTAGGGGTCCGTGGCCGTGCCGATCGCCACATGATCGGGGAGCTTTCCGAGCCGCGCCAGGCGCTCCAGCTGCCCGCGCAGAATGTCTGGCGCTCCCGCCTTCCAGAAAATATGGCGCTGGAACGTGTCGTCCGCCGGCTGGTCGAGAAAAAGATGCGTGCTGCGCGCGTAGCAGAAGCTGCAGCCGTGCTGGCAGCCGCGGTACGGATTGATGGACCAGCGGAACGGCATGGAGGGTGCGCGGACCGGATTCAGGATCGTCTTGGCGGCGATGGGTCTCGTGATCCGCTTCATATGTTCGGATCCGCCTCCCGGCGGAATGCGCGTTTTTGTTTTCATCCAGTATACCAAACACATGTTCGCACGTAAAGCGGCGCCGATCCGGGGAATCGTCCTGCCGGCCGCGGAGCGGGCGCCGATGGAAGAGGAAAACCCGACACGAAACGGAGGCGGAACACCATGAAGGAAACCTACATCATGGCCCTGGACCAGGGCACGACCAGTTCCCGGGCGATTCTGTTCAACCGGCGCGGAGAACCCGTAGCCGTCGCCCAGAGGGAATTCAGGCAGATCTATCCCCGGCCGGGATGGGTGGAACACGATCCGGAGGAGATCTGGGCATCCGTGCTGGAGGTCATGCGGGATGTGATGCGCGCCCACGGCGCGGCGCCGGAGCAGATCGCCGCCATCGGCGTCACCAACCAGCGGGAAACCGCCGTCGTCTGGGACGGGGAAACGGGCAGGCCCGTCTACAACGCCGTCGTGTGGCAATCCCGGCAGACCGAGGACATCTGCGAGGACCTGAAAAACAAGGGGTATGAAGACCTTGTCCGGCGGCGAACGGGGCTTCCCATCGATCCCTACTTTTCGGGGACGAAAATCAAATGGATTCTGGACCATGCGGAAGGGGCGCGGGAAAAGGCGGCGGCGGGCCGGCTCAGGTTCGGCACCATTGACAGCTGGCTGATCTGGAAGCTAACCGGAGGCCAGCGGCACGTCACGGACGTCACCAACGCTTCCCGCACGCTCCTTTACAACATCCACGAGCTGAAATGGGACGAAGAACTGCTCGCCATGCTGGAGATCCCCTCGTCCGTGCTCCCCGAGGTGCGTTCTTCCTCCGAGGTGTACGGCCATACTTCCGAGGATCTCACGGGACGGGCGATCCCCATCGCGTCGGCGGCGGGCGACCAGCAGGCGGCCCTGTTCGGCCAGGCCTGTTTTGCCCCCGGCATGGCGAAGAACACCTACGGCACGGGCTGCTTCATGCTGATGAACACCGGCGCGAAAGCCGTGGAATCCGCCCGCGGCCTGCTCACCACCATCGCCTGGGGCATCGGGGACCGGGTGGAATACGCTCTGGAAGGCAGCGTCTTCGTCGCCGGATCGGCGATCCAGTGGCTGCGCGACGGTCTGCAGATCATCTCGTCGGCCAAGGAAAGCGAGGATTACGCCCGGCAGGTGGAGTCGACGGACGGCGTATACGTGGTGCCGGCTTTCGTCGGGCTGGGGACGCCGTATTGGGACAGCCGGGTGCGCGGGGCGGTCTTCGGCCTGACGCGGGGGACCGGCAAGGCGCACCTGATCCGGGCCACGCTGGAGTCGCTCGCATACCAGACGAAGGACGTGCTGGCCGCCATGGAGGAAGATTCCGGCATCCGCCTCGAAAAACTGCGGGTGGACGGCGGCGCGGCGCAAAACAATTTCCTCATGCAGTTCCAGAGCGACATGCTGGGCGTGCCCGTGGAACGGCCGACCACCCACGAGACGACGGCGCTGGGGGCCGCCTATCTGGCCGGCCTGGCCGTGGG
>DATCLN010000217.1:0-49380 GCA_036563895.1 Paenibacillaceae bacterium | reverse complement strand
GTACTGGACGCCGCGCGATCGCCGGAAGCGGTGGAAGCGGACGCCTGGGCGCATGTGGCGGTCCGGCTGGCGGGAGCGGGCGGACGCGTCTGATCGCCCGGCACGCGGCAGAGGAGCGGAAAAGCCAAAGAGGAGAAACGGGGAGGACCGTACGAAGCCACAGACGAAAAAGGAGCGTGAGGGCATGAAACTGATTATTGCCATTGTCCAGGACAAGGACAGCAACCGGCTGCAAAACGCCCTGATCAAGGAAGGGTTCAGGGCGACCAAGCTGGCCAGCACCGGCGGCTTCCTCCGCGCGGGCAACACCACGTTCCTGGTCGGCATCGAGGACGAAAAGGTGGAGGAAGTGCTGGAGGTCATCCGCGCCAACTGCAAGGTGCGCGAGCAGCTGGTGACGCCGGTGTCGCCGGTGAGCGGAGCCGCGGACTCCTACATTCCGTTTCCGGTGGAAGTGCAGGTGGGAGGCGCGGCGGTGTTCGTCGTGCAGGTCGAACGGTTTGAACATTTCTGAGCGAAGCGCGGTGAGCTTCCGATGAAAATCCAGCCTGGCATGTTTCCCCGCAGCCCGACTTTGCAGCGGACCGAACCCCAGGTCCGTCCCGCCGCTTCCACGCCCTTTGCGGACGTGATGAAGGAGCAGCAGGAGCGGCATACGCATGAGGAGCTCAAGCGGAGAATCGAGGACATCAAGGCGCAGGGAGAACGGCTGGCCCGCAACATGACCGTGCGGGAGCTGAAGGTGTACCGGCAGATGGTGAAGGATTTTCTCGACCTCACCCTGCGGCGGGGCATCGGCCTCAAAGAGACGCGCGGATGGGACCGGCGCGGCCGCGGCCGCCGGTACAAGCTGCTGGAACAGGTGGACGAGATCCTGGTGCAGCTCGGGGAAGAGCTGCTCCAGACCGAGGAAGGCCGCCTGGAACTGTTGCGCAAGGTGGGCGAGATCCGCGGCCTGCTGATCAATCTGGCGTTCTAAGGGAGAATGGCGTTTTTTGGGGGAGAAGCGGTCATGGCGATTCGCGACATGCCCGGGCAGCCGGCGGCCAAGGCGCTGCTGGCGCATGCCCTTCGCACCGGCAAGGTGGCGCACGCCTACCTGTTCGCCGGTCCGCCGGGCACCGGCCGCCGGGCGATGGCCCTGGCTTTCGCCCAGGCGCTTTTTTGCGAGAAGGGCGGAGACGACGCCTGCGGCGAGTGCCTGGCGTGCCGGAAGGTACAAAGCGGCAACCATCCGGATCTGCGGGTGATCGCGCCGGAGGGCGCTTCCCTCAAGCTCGGGCAGATCCTCCAGTTGCAGCGGGACATGTCCTACCGGGGCATGGAATCCGCCCGCAAGGCGGCAATCCTGGAGCGGGCGGAGACGATGACGCCGGAGGCGGCCAACAGCCTGCTCAAATTTCTGGAAGAGCCGCCGCCGGGCCTGGTGGCGATTCTCATCGCGCCGGGACCCAAGGCCCTGCCCCCGACGGTGGTGTCCCGCATGCAGGTGGTGCCGTTCTCGCCGGCGGATCCCGCGGAACTGGAGGAGGCCCTGGCGGCCGAAGGGCATCCCCGGATGCTTGCCCGCCTCGCGGCGCACCTGGCCCCCGGCCTTGACGGATGCCGGGAGCTCTTGTCGGACAAGGGGTTTGCAGAACTTCGGAACCTAGTGATACAATTAGGCGAGGAGAGCGTGTCCCGCCTTCCGGATGTGCTGCTTGCGGCGCACCGGGCGTTCCGCACGGATCTTGCGGGACGGGCGGAATTGCTGCTGGGCATGCTCGCCCTGTGGTACCGGGATATTGTTTTGGCCGGCGCGGGACGCGGCGACCGCCTGGTATTTGCCGACCGTGCGCAACGCATCGCCGAATTGGCCCGCCGTCGCGGCGCCGTCGAATGGATTCGCGCGGCGGAACAGGCCCTCGCCGCGGTGCGGCGCATCCGGGCGAACGTGTCGCCGCAGCTGGCGCTGGAACATTTTCTGATCAGAACCCGGGAGGGGTAAGTTTGTATGAAGTCGTCGGCGTCCGTTTCAAACGGGCAGGTAAGATATATTATTTCGACCCGGCCGAACACCGGGTGGCCAAGGACCAGCACGTGATCGTCGAAACGGCGCGCGGCATCGAATACGGCAAAGTGGTCATCGGCCCCAGGAAAGTGGACGAGAAGGACGTGGTGCTGCCGCTGAAGAAAGTCATACGGGTGGCGGGAGAGGAAGACGCCCGGATCGTGGAGGAAAACCGGAAAGCGGCGCGCGAAGCCTTTGCCATCGGCCTGCAGAAGATCAAGGACCACGGGCTCAAGATGAAGCTCGTGGATGTGGAATACACGTTCGACCGCAACAAGATCATTTTTTATTTTACCGCCGAAGGCCGCGTCGATTTCCGCGAGCTGGTCAAGGATCTGGCCAGCGTCTTCCGCACCCGCATCGAGCTCAGGCAGATCGGGGTGCGGGACGAGGCGAAAATGCTGGGCGGCATCGGCCCGTGCGGCCGCATCCTGTGCTGCGCTTCCTGGCTCGGCGATTTCGAGCCGGTGTCGATCAAGATGGCCAAGGACCAAAACCTGTCCCTCAATCCGGCCAAAATCTCCGGGCTGTGCGGACGGCTGATGTGCTGCCTGAAGTTCGAGCATGACAACTACGAAAGCAAGAAAGAGGAAATGCCTGCCGTCGGCAAGCTGGTGGTCACCTCGCTGGGCGAGGGCAAGGTGGTCGGCATCAACGCGGCAAACGGCACCGTCCATGTTCAGCTGTTTGAGCTGGGCGAGGTGAAAGAGCTTCCTTTGGAAGACGTGGTGGTCAAATGAGGAGTCGGTGGGGATGAAGGAACTTTTTGCGCAGATGGAGCAGCTGGAACTGACGACGGGAGATCTCCACGCCGGCATGACGCAGCTCAAGCGGCAAATCAAGGAGCTGCTGGAAGAGAACCAGCGCCTGCGCATCGAGAACCAGCAGCTCAGACGGGTGCTCAAGCTGAGGGAGGAGGCCGCCGCGGCGGAAGAGCCGGCGGGGAACGGGGAGAAACCGAAAAGCGGATCCGAAGGATACGAAAATCTGGCGCGCCTTTATCAGGAAGGGTTTCACATTTGCAACGTGTATTACGGACATCTGCGGACGGAGGGCGACTGCCTGTTCTGTCTGTCGTTCTTCAGCAAATAGCGCCTGGAAAGCGGCCGCGGGGCGACGCCTTGCGGCGTTTTTGCCATTGGACTGCTTTCGTCCGCCGGCGGCCCGGCCATTTCCGGTCCGGAGGGCGGACGGACGGCGAAGGGGGTGGCGCGGGGTGGACGGTGAAAACGGCGGAGCGCGCGTGCAACGCCTCCCCGAAGGGGAGAACGCGGGGGCGTTGTTCGTGGTGTCGACACCCATCGGCAACCTCGAGGACATGACGCCGCGGGCGGTCCGCGTCCTGCGGGAGGCCGACCTGATCGCTGCCGAAGACACCCGGCGCACGCGGAAACTGCTTTCCCATTTCGGCATCCGCAACCGGCTGGTCAGCCATCACGAACACAACCGCGAGGCCAGCGGCAGGGAGCTCATCCGCCTGCTGGAGGAAGGCAAACGGATCGCGCTGGTCACCGACGCCGGCACGCCGGGCGTGGCCGACCCGGGGGCGGACCTGGTCGCCGAGGCGGCGCGACGAAACATCCCCGTCATTCCCGTACCCGGCCCTAGCGCGGCGCTGGCGGCGCTGGTCGCCTCCGGACTCCCGACGGACCGGTTTCTGTTCGCCGGATTTCCGCCCAGGGGAAGCCGGCAGCTGGAGGAATTCCTCGACGGGCTTGAAGCGGAGAAGGGGACCATCGTGCTGTACGAAGCGCCGCACCGCCTGCGGCGCACGCTGGCGGCCCTGGCCGCGCGCTGGCCTGAGCGCCGGATGGCCCTGGCGCGGGAACTGACGAAGCTGCACGAGGAAATCGTGCGGGGCACGGTGGCCGAAGTTGCGGCGTATGCGGAGCGGGAGCCCGTCCTGGGCGAATATTGCCTGGTGCTGGAAGGAGCGAAGGACGCCGCGGACCGGTCCGGCCGCAATCGTACGGGCGGCCGCGCGGCGGCGGAGAAATCCGGGGACATGACCGCTCCCGGCGGCGACGTCACCGGAGCGCCCTGGTGGTCCGGCTTGTCCATCGCCGAACATGTGGCCCGTTACGAGCGGGAGACCGGCGACCGCAAGGAAGCCATGCGCCTTGCGGCCAGGGACCGGGGAATGGCGCGGCGGGACGTGTACCGGGCGCTTCTGGACAGCCGGGAAAAATAAAATAGCCGGCGGCGCCGGCAGGACAGGACAAGTTCAGGTGGTCACGGGAACCGGAAGTTCGGCCATGCAGTCGCGGCAGACCATCTTGCCCTTGAAATAGGTGACGTTTTCGGCGTTTCCGCAGAAAATGCACGCCGGTTCATATTTTTTCAGCATGATGCGTTCGCCGTCGACGAAGATTTCCAGGGCGTCCTTTTCGCCGATGCCCAGGGTGCGGCGCAGTTCGATGGGAATGACCACCCGCCCCAGTTCGTCGACCCTGCGGACAATGCCTGTGGATTTGAGCATGCCTGATTGCCCCTTTCTTGTGATGATTTGTCATGTAAGGAGAGATCGATGGACTTCGACATATATCGACATTTTTCTCTCTCGCCTGTTTTATATCGTACCAGCGGTTCCAAAAAAAGTCAACCTATTTATTTTGACATTTTTATTTTACAACAAGGAATTTTGCTGAACAATTCCGTATTTTTTTCGAAATATGAGGAATATTACGGACAGGAAAATAGCGGCAGAGATCAGCCACGATTCGACAACCTTTTCGGAATCTGACGAAAATGACGGCGCCGCAAGGCGGGGAAGGCGGGATTCTGGTTGTTGGTTCGGCTGGGCGAGGAAAAAGTGTTCAAAGATCCGGTGCACCGTTCGATCTACGTGCAGGACGCCGCGATCTGGCGGCTCATCGACACGCCGGAGTTCCAGCGGCTGCGCCGGATCCGGCAGCTGGGCACTTCCTATCTGACGTTCCACGGGGCGGAGCACAGCCGGTTCTCCCATTCGCTCGGCGTGTACGAGATCGCCCGGCGCATCATTTCCCAGTTCGACCGGGGCGGCTACGACGGATGGACGGAGGAAGAAAAGCTGCTCGGCCTGTGCGCCGCCCTGCTCCACGACGTCGGGCACGGTCCGTTTTCCCATTCCCTCGAGCGGGTGTTCGGGACCAGCCACGAACATTGGACGTGCGCCATCATCACCGGCGACACGGCCATTCGCCGCGTGCTGGAAGAGGTGTCGCCGGATTTTCCCGAACGGATCGTGTCGGTCATCCGCAAGTCCGGCGCCCATCCCATCATCGTCAACCTGGTTTCCAGCCAGCTGGACGCCGACCGGATGGACTATCTGCTGCGCGATGCCTATTTCGCGGGGGTTCACTACGGCACCTTCGACCTCGACCGGATTCTGCGCGTCCTTAGGCCCTACGAAGGGCGCATTGTCGTGAAGGAAAGCGGGATGCACGCCGTCGAGGATTACCTGCTTTCCCGCTACCAGATGTATTGGCAGGTGTACTTCCATCCGGTCACCCGCAGCTCGGAAATTTTGCTTCGCCTCATTTTTCGCCGCGCCCATGAGCTTTACCGGGAGGGGTACCGGTTCGGATTCCTGCTTCCCCCGCTCAGGCAGCTGTTTGAAGGCACGCTGGACGTCGCGGGGTATCTCGCCCTGGACGAAGCGATGGTGCAGACCGCCTTCGCCCAGTGGATGTCGGAAAAGGACAGGCTGCTGTCGGATCTGTGCAGTCGCTTCCTGCACCGCCGTCTGTACCAGTATTCGATGCTCGAGGAAAGGGACGACGCCTGGGTGGAAGAGCTGCGCCGCGAGTGGGCGCGGATCGGCCTCGACCCCCGCTACCATCTGGAAATGGACGAGCCCGCCGATTCGCCCTATGACGTCTACCGGCCGGAAGAAGCGCCGGAAGGCGGGGGCAAGCCGCCCATCCTCATCCTCGACAGCCGCGGCCGGCTGACGGAGATTTCCGCGAAATCGGACATCATCCGCTCAATCGCCGGCATCCGGCGGGGGAACTTTTACCTGTATTACCCGGAAGAACTGGTGCGGCCGCACGCGGACCGGCTGCCTCCCGAATTCCGCCGGCGCCTCGGCTTGTGAAAGCCCCCGGGCGGCATCCGTGCCACATTCCGTCAAAAGGAGCCATTCGACATGCTGTTCGACACGCACGCGCATCTGGATTCCCGCAAATTCGCCCACGATCGGGAGGACGTCATCGCCCGGGCGCGCGAGGCGGGCGTCACCCGGATCGTCAACGTCGGTTTTGACCGGGAGACGATTCCGACGACGCTGGAACTGGCCGAACGGTACGACTTCATCTGGGCCGCCGTCGGCTGGCATCCCGTCGACGCCGTCGATTTCCGACCGGACGAGGATTTGCCGTGGATCGAGTCGCTCCTCGGCCATCCCAGGGTGGTGGCCGTCGGCGAAGTCGGCCTGGATTACCATTGGGACAAGTCTCCGAAGGAAACGCAGTTTGCCGTGCTCCGGGAAATGATCCGGCTGGCCAAAAGGGCGCGCAAGCCCCTCGTGATCCACAACCGCAACGCCCACGAGGACATCGTCCGCATCCTGCGGGAAGAAGGGGCGTCCGAGGTCGGCGGGGTGATGCACTGCTTCTCCGGCGGCTGGGACTATGCCAAGGCGTGCCTGGACATGAATTTTTACCTCGGATTCGGCGGCCCGGTGACCTTCCACAACGCCGGGGAGCTGAGAGAAGTGCTGGCGAAGGCGCCGGAGGACCGGCTGCTCGTCGAGACGGATTCGCCCTATCTGGCTCCCCATCCCCACCGGGGCAAGCGCAACGAACCCGCCATGGTGCGCCTTGTGGCGGAGAAGGCGGCCGAAATCCGGGGCATGGATCTGGCAGCGTTTGCCGCGCTGACCACCCGGAACGGACTGGCCTGTTTCGGGCTGAACGAACGGATGCGTCCCTGAACCGCCCGAAAATCGCTTTCAGCGGGAAAAAAGGGACGGTTTTCCCGCCGATTTCCCGGATATGCCCCCATTTTGCCCCCTCAGGGACCCATTCGGGGGGATGGCAATCTTTACACCCGGGGGAGCGACGGGTATCATCGGAAACGGAAGTGTTTTCATCAGATGCTTTTTCCGGTACGCTGAATATCCGGAACATCCGTTCCGGAGAGTGGGGGACCCGGGCGCGGCCGGTCCGCGGCCGGGGGCAGGTGCCCCGCCCTTTCGCAGGCCGGGGAAGCGGCAGGCCCTTTCGGGCGGCCGGTTCCACGCGGCGGAATGCGGCGTCGGGATGCGCCAACCTCGCAGGCGGAAAGAGAGCGGTCTGATTCGTGTGCCCATACCCAATCCAGACGCCACCGTCGGGTGCCACGAAAGGGCCCTCTGACAGGTGGTTTTTTATTGTCTCTGCGGGGAAAGAAAGGGGAAATGCCGGAAAAGGCGCCCGAAAGGGGGACGAGAGAGAAAATGGGGAACGCTTCAAAAGGGGATTTCCTCGTTCCGTCCGGCGGGCTGCTTGCCGCGCGGCCGGAGGGCGGGAAATGGGCGCTTGCCGGGCTCTTTCTGATTCTTTCCTTTGTGGTGACGATGACGTATTTCGGGCTCCTGCATCACGAGTCCATTAAAAGCGTGACGCTGGTGGACGAAGGCCAGGCGACAAGGGTGCTGACCCACGCCGACGAGGTGGGCGAGCTTCTGGCCGAACAGGCAATCGAAATCGGCCCTTACGACCGGCTTTCCGTGCCCCTTGACGCGGATGTGGAAGACGGCGGCCGGATCGAAATCGACCGGGCCAGGGAGATCGCTGTGAGGGCCGACGGTCTGACAAGGCGGGTGTATACCCTGGCCGACACCGTCGGGGAAGCGCTGGCCGAAGCGGGCATCGCGCTGGCGCCGTCCGACCGCGTGACTCCGTCGCAGGACACCGGCGTGACCGACGGCATGACGGTGCGGGTGGTTCGCGTCACGCGGGAAATCGTGGAAACGGAGCATCCGATCGCCTACAAGATCATCAAGAAAAAGGACGGCTCCCTGCCGCTGGGCAAGGAAAAGGTGGTGCAGTCCGGCCGGGAAGGCGTGCTGGTGAAGCGGACGGAACTGGTGTACGAAGACGGGGTGCTGGTGGCCGAAAGGGAGCTGTCCAGCGAGGTGGCCAAGCCGTCGGTGGACCGGATCATCGCCGTCGGCACCCGGAAGCCGGAAGTGGCGGCCGCCTCCTACAACGCATCCGAGGATGAGGTGCAGACGGTGACCCTGGACGGCATTTCCGTCCAGGTGCGCCGGGTGCTCAAGAACGTGAAGCTGACCGCCTATTCGGCGGGGCCGGCTTCCACCGGCAAGACGCCCGACCATCCTTACTACGGCATCACCTCGACGGGGGTCAAGGTGCAGGAAGGCCGCACCATCGCCGTCGACCCGGATGTCATTCCCCTCGGCTGGTGGGTGTACATCGAGGGCTTCGGCTTCCGGCGCGCCGAGGACACCGGCAGCGCCGTCAAGGGCAAGGTCATCGACATCTATTTCGACAGCGAGGAAACGGCCGAACGTTTCGGCACCAAAAAGGGATACACCGTCTATGTCATCGGTCCGGTCAAGCCGACGACGGACTGACCGGAATGACGCTGGCGAAAGAGGAACTTACGGCTTCGCCGCCGCGGGCGGCGGAGCCGTTTTTCGCGGACGGACATCGCGGGCCGCGGAGGGCCGGGGATTCGCGAATTTGGCGGCGGGCTGCCGCAAACGGCTTTCTTTGGCCCGGGAGCCGGCTTCGGCTATAATGGGCTCAGACGGAAAGGATGACGCGCATGGCCCGGGAAATGATCGTCCGGGAAGTGATAGTCGTGGAAGGCAAGGAGGACACGGCCGCGGTTCGACGGGCGGCCGCCGCCGACACCATCGAAACGGGCGGTTCCGCCATCGGCGAGGAAGTGCTGGCGCGCATCGCGCTGGCGCAGCAGCGCCGGGGCGTCATCGTGCTCACCGACCCCGACGGGCCGGGGGAACGCATCCGCCGGATTGTGGCGGAGCGCGTTCCGGGATGCAGGCACGCCTTCCTGACCCGTGAAGAAGCCCGGGGCAGGGACGGCCTGGGCGTCGAGCACGCCTCGCCGGAGGCGATCCGCCGCGCCCTGGAGCGGGCGCGCGCCACGGCGGCGGATGAGCGGACGCCGCCGGAAATCACCTGGTCGGATCTCATGGAGGCGGGGCTGATCGTGCATCCCGACGCGGCCCGGAGGCGCCGGCGGATGGGGGAACTGCTCGGCATCGGCTACGCCAACGGCAAGCAATTTTACAAACGCTGCGCGATGTTTCGCATCACCCGGGAAGAGTTCAACGCGAGCCTCGCGCTGTTGGACCGGGAAGAGCCATGACGATGGAGACGGACGCAAACAGGATGGGCGCGGGCCTTGAGGGAGCGGAAGGCGCGGGCGGGCCGGCCGCGGCGGACCGGGCGGAGGCCGTCGCCACGCCCCGCCGCACGCTGGATATCGTCCGAAGGCACGGCTTCGTGTTCCGCAAGAGCCTGGGGCAGCATTTCCTCACCGATTCCCGCGCGCTGGACCGTATCGTGGAAGCGGCGGGGCTGGACAAGACGCGGGGCGCGCTGGAAATCGGCCCGGGAATCGGGGCCCTGACGGAGCGGCTGGCGCAGGCGGCGGGCCGGGTGGTGGCGATCGAAATCGACGCCCGGCTGATTCCGATCCTGGAAGAGGTGCTCGCCCCTTACGACAACGTCGTTTTGATCCACGCGGATGCGCTCAGGGTGGACCTGCGCGAACTGTGGCGGACCCGTTTCCGGGATCTGGCCGGCGTCAGCGCGGTGGCCAACCTGCCCTATTACGCCGCCGCGCCGATCCTGATGGCCCTGCTGGAGTCGCGCCTGCCGTGGGAGCGGCTGGTGCTCATGGTGCAAAAGGAAATCGCCGATCGCATCTGCGCGTCGCCGGGCGGAAAGGATTACGGGAGCCTGAGCGTCGCCGTGCAGTACCATTGCGATGCGGAACCCGTCTGCCGCGTGCCGCCGGGGGCGTTCGTGCCTTCGCCGAAGGTTGATTCGGCGGTCGTCCGGCTGACGCCCCGGCGCGGGCGGCGCGTGAACGTGTCGGACGAGAAGCTGTTTTTCCGGGTCGTGCACGCCGCCTTCGAACAGCGCCGGAAAACCATTGCCAACAACATCGCCCGGCTTCTGGGAAAGGAGGGCAAGGCGGAAGCCGTCGAAATCCTGCGCGGCTGCGGCATCGACCCCGGGCGGCGCGGGGAAACGCTGTCGCTGGAAGAATTCGCAGCGCTGGCGGATGCACTGGCGGCTTCCGGCAAGGTCACGCACTCCGGGTTCGATTCGCCCATAGGATAGACGAAGAGGTGATCGGCCCATGAAGCAGGGCGACCTGGTCGTCCGGAAATCCTACGGGGGAGACATTCTGTTTCGCATCAGCGCAATGGCGGGGGATCAGGCGGTCCTGCGCGGCACCGACTACCGGCTGCTCGCGGACGCTCCGCTGAAGGACCTGGAACCCGTCAAGGAAGGGGAACCGCCGGAAGGCGTGCGCAAGGCGCGCATCCAGTCCGTGGAATCCGTCCGGCGCATGGTGGACGCGCGCCGCCGGCTGGCCGGAAGCCAGACCTGGGCGTCGGCGGGGGAGCGGTCGTTCTTTGAAGTGCCGGGAAAGGTGCTGCATCTCGACGGAGATCCTTACTACCTGCGGCGCAGCCTGACCATATACGGCCAGCTGGGCGTGCCCGCGGAAGGCTACTGGGCCCACGAAACCCGGATGGCGGAAGCGCTGGCGGAGCTTCTGCCGCGGGTCCGGCCCGACATCATCGTCATCACGGGGCACGACGGCTTCCTGAAAGCCGGCGCCGACCGCCGCCACTTGGGGAGTTACCGCAACAGCGCCAACTTCGTCCGCGCCGTGACCGTCGTGCGGCAGTATGACCGGAACCGGGACGGACTGGTGGTGATCGCCGGCGCCTGCCAATCGCATTTCGAGGCGCTCATCGGCGCCGGCGCCAATTTTGCCAGCTCGCCGGCGCGCGTCATGATCCACGCCCTGGATCCCGTCTACGTGGCGGTGCGGGCGGCGCTTACCCCTTTCCGCGAAAGCATCGACATGGAGGATGTCATTTCCCGTACCGTCAGCGGCGCGCGTGGCATCGGCGGCGTCGAGACCATGGGGCGGTTCCGCGTCGGCACGCCCAATCCGGCGGTCCACGCCGCGCCGGCCGTTCCGCCGCCCGGCGCCGGTCCCGCGTAAAGTGCGAAAAGTTGGGAAATTGATCATTGACAATGATTTGAGACCCTTGCTATAATAGTTGAAATTGTTTGACACCACCCCTTTCTCCTGTTATAATTTAGGGAGAAAGAGGTGGTAGCGGGTCATGGCCAGAAACGCACTTCTGGAGATCAGAAGAAGCCTGGAGCCTCACGTCGGTTCCAGGGTAATGCTTCGTGCCAACGGTGGACGCCGCAAGACCATCGAGCGCACGGGCGTGCTGGAAGAGATCTATCCGGCGGTGTTCATCGTCAAGCTGGATGAAGAGCAGCACTCGTTCAAGCGGGTCTCGTACAGCTACGCGGACATCCTCACGGAATCCGTGGAAGTGACGGTTTTCGGCGACAACGGGCAAATCCGCATCCAGTACGTGTCCACGTAACGCAGGTTCCGGCGGCATGGCGCATAACCGGCGCGCCATGCCGCCGTTGCATGCCGCAGCCTTTTTGCGGGCACCCTAAGCGCGAACGCCGGGAAAGCGGCGTTCCAGGCATTTCGCGCTGGGAGGCGATCGTATGGGCCGCAGGCGAGGCGTCATGTCCGACCGGTTCAAGGAGGAACTGGCCCGGGAACTCGGCTTTTACGACACGGTGCGTCGGGAAGGCTGGGGAGCCATTCGGGCCAGGGACGCCGGGAACATGGTGAAACGGGCCATTGAGCTGGCCGAAAAGCAAATCGCTTCCGGCACGAAGCAGTTTTGACGGGGGGCGGGAATCCGCGGCGCGGATTCCCGCCTTCTCCGTTTGCGGGCTTTCGGGCCGCGCGCGACACGGATCGGATCTCCGCCCCCGGTTCCGGGATTTCGCCATGAATTCCCGCGGGGGGTCTGCTATAATGCAGTCGGGTGATTGCCATTGACCGCCGTGTACGAGAAAGCGCCGGCCAAGATCAACCTGATGCTGGATGTGCTGGGCAGGCGGGACGACGGCTACCATGAGCTGGAGACGGTCATGACCATGGTCGATCTCGCCGACCGGCTGGAACTTGCCGAGCTGGCGGAAGACCGGGTCGAGCTTGTCAGCCAGTCCCCGGCCATTCCGTTGGATAAACGGAACCTGGCTCATCAGGCCGCCCTTCTGGTGAAGGCACGGTTTGGCGTATCCAAAGGCGTGCGCATCACGCTGGACAAGCACGTGCCGGTATCCGCGGGGCTGGCGGGAGGCAGCAGCGACGCCGCCGCGGTGCTGCGGGGACTCAACCGGTTGTGGCGGCTGGGCCTGAAAGGGGAAGAGCTGGAGGTCCTCGGCGCGGAATTGGGCTCCGACGTTCCCTATTGCGTGCGCGGCGGCACCGTCCTGGCCCGCGGCCGCGGGGAAATCCTGGAGAGCCTTCCTTCCCCGCCGCCCTGTTGGGTCGTCCTGGCCAAGCCGCCCGTCAGCGTGTCCACGGCGGACGTGTTCGCCCGGCTCAACCTGGGGGAAATCGCCGAGCACCCGTCCGCCGAACGCATGGTTGACGCGCTCAGGCGCCGGTCGTTCCCCGGCGTCTGCCGCGCCCTCGGCAACGTGCTGGAGCATGTCACGCTCCGCCTCCATCCGGAGATCCGGCAAATCAAAGCCGCCATGGAAAAAATGGGGGCCGACGGCGTGCTGATGTCGGGCAGCGGACCGACGGTGTTCGGCCTTGTCGCCAGGGAGGAGAAGGCGGTCCGGATCGCCGGCGGCCTGCGCGGCTTCTGCAGGGAAGTCTACGCGGTCCGCCTCCTGGGGGAATCCCCGTTCCGATGCGGCTGATCCGCGGCCGCGCATTCCTTGCCCGCAAATGGACGGTAATGGTATGATGGCCATAAAAAATCCGGATTCCGGACGGGGGAGGACAAGTTGAAGAAGCTGAGACGAAGCGCCAGACTGGTGGAGATGACGCAATACCTGCTGGCCCGTCCCCACAAGCTGATTTCCCTATCCGCGTTTTCGGAACGCTACCAGTCCGCCAAATCCTCCATCAGCGAGGATCTGGCCATCATCCGGGAAGTGTTTGAGACCGAAGGCATCGGCGAACTGCGCACCTACGCCGGCGCGGCGGGGGGCGTCCGGTTTGTCCCCCGGTTGCGGCCGGATCGGGCGCTGGAGCGCATCGGCGGCATCTGCCGCCAGCTGGAGGACCCCGACCGCCTGCTGCCCGGCGGCTATCTTTACATGGCCGACCTGCTCGGCCAGCCGTCCCTGCTCCGGGATACAGGCCTCATGTTCGCTTCCGCCTTTGCCGGTCTCGAACCGGACGCCATCGTGACGGTGGAAACGAAGGGCATTCCGCTGGCCTGCGCCACGGCCCAGTTCCTGAACGTGCCGGTGGTGATCGCCCGGCGGGACCAGAAGGTGACGGAAGGTTCCACCGTCAGCATCAACTACGTCTCCGGTTCGTCCAGGCGCATCCAGACCATGTCCCTTGCCCGCCGCGCGCTGAAGGAAGGCTCCCGGGTGCTCATCATCGACGACTTCATGAAGGCCGGAGGAACGATCCGGGGCATGATCGACCTGCTCGGCGAGTTCCGCGCCGTCGTGGGCGGCGTCGGCGTATTCGTGGAGTCGGGGGCGGTGGGCGCCGGGGAACGGCTGCTCAGCGACTACGTCTCCCTGGCCCGGCTTGAGGAAGTGGACGAAAAGAATCGCCTGGTGCGCGTAAGACCCGGCAATTTTTTCGACTCCCCGGAGTTTGCGCGCCTCCGGGAAAACCAACCTGAATGACAAGGAGAGATGCGGAAATGAAAATTGAAACCGTTTCCACCACGAAGGCACCGGCGGCCATCGGTCCCTATTCACAGGCCGTCCGGTACGGCAATCTGCTGTTTCTGTCCGGCCAGATCCCCCTCACCCCCGAAGGGGAAATCGTCTCCGGCGGCATCGAGGAACAGACGCGCCAGGTGCTGCGGAATCTCGAGGCGGTGCTGGCCGCGGCGGGGGCGACCCCGCGTGACGTGGTCAAGACCACCGTGTTCCTCAAGGACATGAAGGATTTCGCCGCATTTAACCAGGTGTACGCGTCCTTTTTCGGCGACCACCGCCCGGCCCGTTCCACGGTGCAGGCTGCGGCTCTCCCCCGGGATGTGCTTGTCGAAATCGAATTGATTGCGGCAATTTCTGTTGAAAGTGAGCGGAAATAAAAAATATTTACTTTTTTGTGTGGCGGTAATCCATTTCAAGCAGGAATTCGGGAATTTATGTGGAATATTACACCAAGCGTTCCATGAAGGTGGTGAGACTCAGCATGCAAATTACGGACGTCAGACTCCGCCGTGTCAACTCGGATGGACGGATGAAGGCCATCTGCTCGGTCACCTTTGACAACGAATTCGTGGTGCACGATATCCGGGTGATCGACGGAAACAACGGGATGTTTGTGGCCATGCCGAGCAAGCGGACGCCGGACGGCGAGTTCCGCGATATTGCCCATCCGATTTCTTCCAGCACGCGCGAGAAGATCCAGGCGGCGGTGCTTGCGGAATACGAGCGCGCGGTCGCGGCCGAGGCCGAGGAGGAAGCGCTGGAGGAAGGAGCCTGATGGGGCATCCGGCGCCGGACGCATGGACGGACCTCAGCGGAAAGGGGGCTCGACGGGGAGCTCCCTTTTCGTTTGTTTTCGGACAAGCGGAGACGCCGCGGCCGGCACCGTTTGAATTCTTGTCACAGGTTGGCCCTTTGAACCGTTGCGCAAATGCGCCGCGGAGTTATATGCTTAAGGTGTACCGGTATGAAATCCAGTGGGACAAAACGTCGCAACGCACGGAAGCATTCGAGAAGAGGTGGTCCGCCCTGTGAAGAAAATGGCGATCGTGCTGGCCGCTGGGCTGGGCAAGAGAATGAAGTCCAAGCTTCCCAAGGTGCTGCATCCGGTCTGCGGCAGACCGATGGTGGCGCACGTGCTTCAGGCGGTCAGGGAAGCGGGGTGCGAACGCGCGGTGGTCGTGGTCGGCCGGGGCGCGCAGGAAGTGCAGGCCGCCCTCGGCGACGCGGCGGAATACGCGCTTCAGCCCGAGCCGCTGGGGACGGGCCACGCGGTGATGCAGGCGGAGGCGCTGCTCGCTGAGGAAGACGGCGTGGCGCTGGTCGTCTGCGGCGATACCCCGCTGATCACGGCGCACACGATCGAGGCGATGTTTGACCTGCACCGGGAAAGCGGTGCGGCGGCCACGATCCTCACGGCGCACGTGGACGATCCGGCCGGGTACGGCCGGGTGGTGCGGGGCCCTGCGGGAACCGTGGAGCGGATCGTGGAGGACAAGGATTGCGGTCCGGAGGAGCGGGCCATCCGGGAGATCAACGCCGGCGCCTACTGCTTCGACACCCGCAGGCTGTTTGCCGCGCTCAAGAAGCTCACGGCGGACAATGCGCAGGGAGAATACTACCTGACGGATGTGATTGGCATCCTGCGAAGAGAGGGGGGGACGGTTGCCGCATACCGGACGCCGGACCCGGACGAGATCGAGGGCGTCAACGACCGGGCCGCACTGGCCAGGGCACAGCGGCTGATGCGCCGGCGCATCCTGCTGCGCCACATGGCGGGCGGGGTGACGGTGGTGGATCCGGATCATACTTATATCGACGCAGACGTGAAGATCGGAGAAGATACGATCATCTATCCGGGGACATACCTCAGGAGCGGCACGGTCATCGGCCGGGATTGCGCCATCGGTCCGGGCTGCGATCTCGCCGACACGGAGGTGGGCGACGGCACCACGATCCGCTACACCGTGGCCGAAGGAGCCGTCATCGGCAGCGAATGCAACGTCGGGCCTTTCGCCTACCTGCGTCCGGGTACACGGATCGGCGATCACGTCAGGGTCGGGGACTTCGTGGAGATCAAAAACAGCGTGATCGGCGACCACAGCAAGGTGCCCCATCTGAGCTACATCGGCGACGCCACGGTCGGTTCCCGGGTCAACATCGGCTGCGGCGTCATCACGGCCAACTACGACGGCCATAACAAGTTCCGGACCGAGATCGGCGACGGCGCCTTCATCGGTTCGAACGCCAATCTCGTGGCGCCGGTGAAGATCGGACGGGACGCCTACGTGGTGGCCGGATCGACCATCACCCACGACGTCGGCGAGGGCGACGTGGCCATCGCGCGCGAGCGGCAGGTCAACAAGCCCGGCTACGCCGAGAAATTGCGCGCCCGCGCGCTGTCCCGAAAGAATCAGGCGATTTCCCCATCGAACATCAACAGGTGAAGGCGGTGGAGACGTTGGCGTATCCCGACGCCAGTCTAAAGATTTTCGCCTGCAGCTCCAATCCGAAGCTGGCGCAGGCGATCAGCAGGTATGTCGGCGTTCCGCTCGGGGACGCGGAGATGTCGCGCTTCAGCGACGGCGAGATCCAGATTCGCGTGAATGAAAGCGTAAGAGGCGCGGACGTGTTCGTGATCCAGTCCACCTGCGCCCCGGTCAACGAGCACCTGATGGAACTTCTCGTGCTGGTGGATGCGCTCAAGCGGGCGTCCGCCGCCACGATCAACGTGGTGCTCCCTTACTACGGCTACGCCCGGCAGGACCGGAAGGCGAAGGCGCGCGACCCGATCACGGCCAAGCTGGTGGCCAACCTGATCGAGACGGCCGGCGCCCACCGGGTGATCGCCATGGATCTGCACGCCATGCAGATCCAGGGCTTCTTCGACATTCCGGTGGACCATCTGACGGGAGTGCCCATCCTCGGCGCCTATTTCCGCGACATGCGACTGGCCCGGCCCGTCGTCGTCTCGCCCGATCACGGCGGTGTGGTGCGCGCCCGGGCGCTGGCCGACTTCCTGCAGTCGCCGCTGGCGATCATCGACAAGCGGCGGCCGGAACCCAACGTCGTCGAGGTGATGAACATCATCGGCGACGTGGCGGGGAGAAGCGCCATCCTCATCGACGACATCATCGACACCGCCGGAACGATCTGTCTGGCCGCGGAAGCGCTGAAGAAGGCGGGCGCCTTGGAAGTGTACGCCTGCTGCACCCATCCCGTGCTGTCCGGCAACGCCATCGAGCGCCTGTACCGGGCGCCGATCCGGGAAGTGGTGGTCACCGACACGATCCCGCTGCCCCCGATCCATCTGCCGCTCAACATCCGCGTGCTGTCCGTGGCCGAACTGATCGGCGACGCCATTATCCGCGTGCACGAGCGGCGGTCGGTCAGCACGCTGTTTGAGACGCCCCGGCCTTTCGAATCCCGCCAGCACGTTTAGGCCCCGGCGGCGGAGGAAAAGCTAGGCATGCCTGACAAGGAGGGGATGCGGCTTGAATCCTTCGCTGAAGGTGGAAAGACGGGGAAAGGAATCCGGAAGGAAACTGCGCAGGCAAGGCAAAGTTCCCGCCGTCATCTACGGAGGGTCGCCCGGTCCGGGCGAACTGATCGCGGTGGAGGAGCGGGAACTTTCGGCGCTTTTGCGCGATCATCCGTCCGCCGTGGTGGAAATCGCGGTCGACGGGGGAGAGCCGGTCCCGGCTCTGATCGCCGAAGTGCAGCGCGATTTCCTGAGCGGGCGGCTGCTGCACGTGGATTTTCGCCGGATAAACCGGAACGAGAAGATTCGGGTTCCCGTCCGCGTGGAACTTTCCGGCGAAAGCCCCGCCGAGCGGCAGGGCGGCGTGGTGCAGCTTGTCCTTCATGAGTTGGAAGTGGAGTGTCTTCCGGACGATCTGCCGAGCGCTTTGACGGTAGACGTCGGCGGACTCGAGATCGGCGATCGCCTGACCGCCAGGGATTTGGTTCTGCCGCCGGGCGTGGAGCTGGCGGAAGATCCGGAAGCGGTGGTGGCCGTGGCGTTGCCGCCGCAGGTGGACGCGGAGGACGCGGAAGACGCGGCAGGCTCGGAGGGCGCGGAGGGCGCGGTGCGGGAATGAAAGCGCCCGCGTCCGGCCGGACTTTTTCTTTTTTGGGTTAAGGATTCCTTCGAGGAGGAAATCGGCGAATGCGCTGGATCGTCGGACTGGGCAACCCCGGTCCCGCCTACGAGCGCACGCGGCACAACGCGGGATTCATGGTGGTGGACGAGCTCGCCAGGCGCTGGAACGCGGACCTGCGTCCCAATGGCAAATGCCGGGCGCTCCTGGGGGAAACGCGCGTCGGGGACGTCCGGGTGGCCCTGCTCAAGCCGCAGACCTACATGAATCTGTCGGGGGAAGCGGTCCGGGCGTTCATGGATTATTTCAAGGCCGATCTCCAGGACGCCATCATCGTCTACGACGACATGGACACGGAGGTCGGGCGCATCCGGCTCCGCCTCAAAGGGGGGCCGGGCGGCCACAAGGGCATCGAATCGATCATCCGGCACACGGGCACCGAGACGTTCAACCGGATTCGCCTTGGCATTTCCCGCCCGCCGCAGGGCGTGGACGCCGCCGATTACGTCTTGTCCCCCTTCGCCAAGGGAGAATGGGAAGCGGTGAACCGCATGGTCGCGGAGGCCTGCGACGCCGTCGAATTCGCGCTGACCCATCCGTTCGAGGAGACGATGGCCAAATTCAACCGCAAATCCGCTTAAAGACGGCCCCGGGTGTGCATACTGATGAAAAGGCGGACTCCTTCCGCGCATATCATTTCATCCGGAGGCATACCCTTTTATGGCCGTGATCTACCGGTGCCGTCACTGCGGCATGATCCTCGGCGCGTTCGGCCGGAACGTTCCCGAATACCGGCTGGGCCTTCACTTCTTGACCCCCGGGGAACGAAAGCGTATAATTACGTATCATTCAAATGGCGACATCACCGTTCGCGTGATTTGCGACTATTGCAGCCAGACGCTGGAAAGCCATCCCGAGCTGGCACTGCAGTCCAACCCGCTGCAATAACGGCGCACCTTTCGGATCGACAAATTGCAGAGGCCTTGGCAGGTGCCGGGGCTTTTTTTCATGCACCCCCCGCCGGCTTGGGGCGGTGCCGTTTCAGTGTGGAGAGAAAGGAGAAGCTGTCATGAAGGTTCTGCTCGAATCGTTCGCGTCCGAACCGGATTTCCGCGCCGTGCTGCAGGGCCTGGAACGCGGCATGAAGGAGCAGCTGGTCGCGGGGCTTTCGGGTTCGGCGCGGCAGGTCATGATCGCTTCGCTTCACCGGGAACTGGACCGGCCCGTGCTGGTGGTTACGCACAACATGTATTCCGCGCAAAAGATCGCGGACGATCTGCAGGAATGCCTGCCCCAGGACCAGGTGCTGCTGTATCCCGCCAATGAACTGATCGCCGCGGAAGCGGCGGTGTCCAGCCCGGAGACGAGCGCGCTCCGGGTCGACGCGCTTCTTAGGCTTGCGGCCGGTTTCCGGGGCGTGGTCGTGGTCCCCTTTGCCGGCGTGCGCCGCTACCTGCCGGAGCGGACGGCGCTGCTCGGCATGACGGAAGAGCTGCGCGTGGGGCAGACCGTGCCCATGGAGGCGTTTTTGCGGCGCCTCGTGGTGCTCGGCTACGAACGGACCGACCGGGTGGAACAAAAGGGACAGATGAGCGTGCGGGGCGGCATTGTCGACCTGTTTCCGCTGACGTCGCCCTTCCCCGTCCGGATCGAATGGTTCGGCGATGAAATCGACTCCATTCGCGCCTTCGACCCGGATGAACAGCGTTCCACCGACCGCATGGAATCGTTCACGGTGACGCCGGGCCGGGAACTGGTGGCCGACGAGCGGCGGTTCCAGATCGCGGCGCAGCACGCCCATGAACTCCTGGAGCAGCAGCTGGCGAAGATGACGGACCGCCAGGCGAAGGAACGCCTGCGCACCGAAATTTCCCGGGAAATCGACCTGCTGCGGCAGCACGCCATTTTCCCGGGGCTGTACAAGTACGTGGCGCTGCTTTATCCGGAGCGGCAGACGCTGTTCGACTACGTGCCCAAGGACACCGTGCTGATGGTCGACGAACCGAACCGGCTGATCGAAACGGCGAAGCAGCTGGAACGGGACGAGGCGGAATGGACGACCCAGATGCTGATGCAGGGCAAGACCCTGCCGGCGCTGACGCTGGCCGCGCCGATCGATCAGGCGCTGTACCCGAAGAGGTTCCAGACCCTGTATTTTTCGCTGTTTCTCCGCCAGGTGCCCCATACCCAGCCGCAGAACATCGTCAATTGCGTCTGTCGAAACATGCAGAATTTCCACGGCCAAATGAACGTGCTCAAGGCCGAGATGGAACGCTGGCGCAAAAACGGCAACCGCATTGTCATGCTGGCAGGCAGCGCCGAACGTGCGGAGCGGATGCGAAGGGTGCTGGAAGACTACCAGATCGAGCCGCCGGAAATCCTCGTGGGCACCTTGCAGAACGGCTTCGAACTGCCCTCCGTCCGCCTGGTGGTCGTGACCGAGGCCGAAATGTTCACCCAGAAGCAGCGCAAGGCGCGGCGCCCCGCACGCCAGCTGGAGAACGCGGAGCGGCTGCGCAGCTACACGGACCTGAAAATCGGCGACTACGTCGTCCACCAGAACCACGGCATCGGGAAATACCTGGGCATCGGCACGCTGGAGGTCGGCGGCATCCACCGCGACTACCTGCACATCCAGTATGCGGGCGGTGACCGGCTCTCCGTGCCGGTGGAGCAGTTCCATCTGATCCAGAAGTACGTCGGCGTGGAGGACAAGGAGCCCAAGCTGAGCCGCTTGGGCGGCAACGAATGGAACCGCGTCAAGTCGAAGGTGCGCGCTTCCGTGCAGAACCTGGCCGACGATCTGATCAAGCTGTACGCCGCCCGACAGGCGTCGCCGGGATATGCCTTCAGCAAGGATACGCCTTACCAGCAGGAGTTCGAGGCGCTGTTTCCGTATGAAGAGACGCCCGACCAGCTCCGGGCCATCGAGGAGGTCAAGCGGGACATGGAATCCCCGCGCCCGATGGACCGGCTGCTGTGCGGCGATGTGGGGTACGGCAAGACGGAGGTGGCCATTCGCGCCGCCTTCAAGGCGGTGATGGACGGCAAGCAGGTGGCGGTGCTGGTGCCGACCACCATATTGGCGCAACAGCACTATGAGACGTTCCGCGAGCGCTTCTCCGGTTATCCCATCACCATCCGCGTGCTCAGCCGCTTTCGTTCGCGCAAGGAGCAGGCGGAGACCATCCGCGGGGTCCGGACGGGGGCCGTCGACATCCTGATCGGCACCCACCGGATGCTGTCCAAGGACGTGCAGTTCAAGGATCTGGGGCTGCTCATCGTCGACGAGGAGCAGCGCTTCGGCGTTTCGCACAAGGAAAAGCTGAAAAAGCTGAAAACCAACGTGGACGTGCTCACCCTGACCGCCACGCCGATCCCGCGCACCCTGCACATGTCGCTGCTCGGCGTGCGGGATCTGTCCCTCATCGAGACGCCGCCGGAAAACCGGTTTCCCGTGCAGACGTTCGTGGCGGAATACAGCCCCGCCCTTGTCCGCGAGGCCATCGAGCGGGAGCTGGCGCGGGGCGGGCAGGTATATTACGTCTACAACCGGGTGCAGGGCATCTACCAGATCGCCGAAGAGGTCAGCCGCCTCGTGCCCGACGCGCGCATCGTCGTCGCCCACGGGCAGATGCCGGAGGCCGAGCTGGAACGCGCGATTCTGGATTTCCTGGAAGGCGAATACGACGTGCTGGTCAGCACCAGCATCATCGAGACCGGCGTCGACATTCCGAACGTCAACACGCTGATCGTCCACGACGCGGACAAGATGGGCCTGGCCCAGCTGTACCAGCTGCGCGGCCGCGTCGGCCGGTCCAACAGAATCGCCTACGCCTATTTCACCTACACGCCCGACAAGGTGCTGAACGAAGCGGCGGAGAAACGGCTGCAGTCCATCAAGGAATTCACCGACCTCGGTTCGGGGTTCAAGATCGCCATGCGCGACCTGGCCATCCGGGGAGCCGGCAATCTGCTCGGGCCCGAGCAGCACGGCTTTATCGCCTCGGTGGGCTTTGAGCTGTACACCCAGATGCTGGCCGAGGAAATCCGCAAGCGCAAGGCCGGCCTGACGGGGGAAGAGCCCGAACCGGAACAGCCGGTCTCCGTGCAGCTCGACCTGGGCGTCGACGCGTACCTGCCGTCCGAATACATTTACGACAGCGCGCAGAAAATCGAGATTTACAAGAAGGTGGCCGCCGCCGAAGACACCGGGGACATCGACGAACTGCTGGACGAAATGAAGGACCGCTTCGGCGAACCGCCCCGGGCGGCGCTCAACCTTCTGGCCGTCGCCCGTCTGAAGGTGTACGCCCGCCGGCTGGGCATCGAAGCCATCCAGCGCAGGGACGACGAGATCACGTTCAAATTTTTGCCCGCGCGCAAGCCTGCCGTTCATCCGTCGAAGCAGACCGCGCTGGCCGTCGCGTTTCGCGGCCGTCTGCTGCCGGAAACGGGCGACCCGTCCGTGGTGCGTCTCGCCTGTCGCGGCCTGGAAGACGACGCGTTGCTGGCGCTTGCGGAACAGTTTCTGATAAAATACGAAGAAGTGACCAAGCCGAAGGGAGAACTGCAGGATGTTGCACCGTAAGCGTGAGGGGGGCGCGTTCCGGGAAAGGACGCGGCCGCGCCCCGGCCGGCTGCTGATGGCCGGGCTGCTGGCGGCCGCCGTCCTTGCCCTGGCCGGATGCGGCAAGTCGCTGGACGGCCGGCACGACATTCCAGGCGCCGGCAAGGGGGAAGTCGTCGCATACTACAACGGCGGCAACGTGACGCGGAGCGAATTCGACAAATACCTGGGACTCCATCAGTTCGTCAACCCGATGTTGTCCTTCTATCTGTCCGTCGACGGAATGGAGGAAGAATTTCTCAGGGAATACGTGCTGGCGAAACACCTGCTCGGGCAGGCGACGGACGCCCAGTGGGAAGCGGCCGAGGAGCAGGCCGCCGCGTTCCGCGAGGAGCTGAAGGCGCTCGTCAAGGAACAGCCGGAGGCAAAAGAAGCGCTGGACGCCGCGGGGCTCACCGTCGAGGAAGCGGTGGCCGTCTACAAGCGCTTTAGCGCGTACCAGAAGATCATCTCGGACCGGCAGGCCGAACTGGAGGCGGCGGTGACCGAGGACGAGATGCGGGCGGAGTTCGAAAAGGCCCCGCAGGATTTCAACACGGCTACGGTGCGCCACGTGCTGATCGCCACGGTGGACAGCCAGACCGGCGAAGAGAAGCGCACCGAGGAAGAGGCGCTCAAGCTGGCCCGCGAAGTGAAGGACAAGCTGCAAAAGGGCGCGGACTGGAACGAGATCGCCAGGGAATATTCCGACGATCCGGGATCGAAGGAAAACGGCGGGCTTTATGAAAACGTAAAAACGGGCCTCTGGGTGGAGGAATTCAAAAAAGCGTCCAACACCCAGCCCGTCGGCGTGATCGGCGATCCGGTGAAGACGCAGTACGGGTATCACGTCATCAAGGTGGAATCCCGCAAGGAGGCTTCGTTTGAAACGCTGGACGAGGAAGACCGGGCGATTCTGCGGGAAAACGTGGCTTTTGCCAAGCTGGAAGCTTTCCTGAAGGCTGAAAAGGACAAGCTGGGCATTTCGGT
The DNA here is from genome assembly GCA_036563895.1 of Paenibacillaceae bacterium. Lineage (GTDB taxonomy): Bacteria > Bacillota > Bacilli > Paenibacillales > Paenibacillaceae > ZCTH02-B3. The sequence continues at coordinate 25,686 of DATCLN010000217.1, read as the reverse complement.
GGTGCTGCCCCAGGAACCCGAAAAATCGCCGGAAGCGTCCCCTTCCTCCTCTCCGGAAGCGTCTCCCTCCGCTTCGCCGTAAATTATGGCTCCAAATTCCGAGGCGGCCTGACAAAATCGGCCCCGCGGGCCGCATGCCGGCGCCCCCCTTCTCGGGGGGCGCCATTTTTGGGCACGGATGGACGGACGCATAAGAAAATGGGAGGGGTTGAATACTAAAGCCACGCTCGATTCAGTTTCAACTCTCCACGAAAGCGGGGCATTCGAAACATGAAGGCTACAGGAATCGTCCGTCGCATCGATGACCTCGGCCGGGTGGTCATTCCGAAGGAAATCCGCCGGACGCTGCGCATCCGGGAAGGGGATCCGCTGGAGATTTTCGTGGATCGCGACGGTGAAGTGATTCTGAAAAAATATTCCCCCATCGGCGAACTGGGCGATTTCGCCAAGGAATTCGCCGAATCGCTCGCGGAATGCTCGGGACACGTGGCGCTCATCACCGACCGGGACACCGTCATCGCCGTATCCGGCGCCCCCAAGAAGGAATACGCGGACAAACCGGTCGGTCCGCTGCTGGAAGCGTGCATGGAAAGCCGCCGCACGATGCTGGAGACGACGCCGGGCCCCCGCGAGCTTCTGCGCGGCGCAGAGGAGACGATCGCTTCGTTCGTGGCAGCCCCCATCGTGGCGGGCGGAGACCCGATCGGCGCCGTCGTGTTGCTGACCAAGGAAAGCGGCAAAGTCATGGGGGAAGTGGAGACCAAGATGGTGGAAACGGCCGCCGGTTTTCTCGCCAAACAGATGGAGCAGTGACGATTCCGCCGCATGCCGCCGGGGCCGCCCGCGCCGGAAAGGGGCCGCCTCCGGCGCCGGCGGAATTTTTTTTGGTTTCGTGAGCCGGTCCAAAATGTGCTATAATGCGGGCGAATCCGCAAATGCCCGGCAAGCGGGACGGAAAGGAGTCGGCTCGTGAGCGGAAGCGAAATGGCATTGGATCAAGCGGTTCGGCTGTTCGGCTTTGATCCGCTGGAAGGGTTCCAGCTGCTGGACGCGGCCGCGCTCTCCCGCGAGCAGCTGCGCCCGCGCCTGCACACGGTGATCGCCCGCGTGGACGGCCCGGACACGGCCTTGCGCGTGAAGCGGACGCTGCTCAAGGTGTATCCGGAGGATTATCCGGCGGCGGTCGGTCCCTTGCCGGACGGCCCCGGCGGGGACAACGTCCGCACCGTGCCGCTGCGCGAGCTGGACGGGCTGCCGTTCGGCGCTTCGGCGCTCGTCTATCTCAAAGCCGGCCTGGACGACCGCCTGCGGCGCACCTCCTTCGACCGGCTGTACGAAGTCGTCGGCATCCTGCGCAGCCCGAACGGATGCCCGTGGGACCGCGCGCAGACGCACCAGACGATCCGCCAGAATTTCATCGAGGAGACCTTCGAGGCGCTGGAAGCCATCGACACCGGCGATGTCGCCGGCATGCGGGAAGAGCTGGGCGACGTGCTGCTGCAGATCCTGTTGCACTGCCGCATGGAAGAAGAGGTTGGCACGTTCGATGTCTATGACGTGCTGGGGGAGCTGCACGACAAGCTCATCTTCCGCCATCCGCACGTCTTCGGCGGCGCGGCCGCCGAAAACCCCGACGAAGCCCTGCGCAACTGGGAGGCAATGAAGGCGGAGGAGAAACGGCGCAAGGGCGACGCTTCCCGCACCTCCGTGCTGGACGGCATCCCGAAGGATCTGCCGGCCTTGCCCCGCGCCTACAAATTGCAGAAGAAGGCGGCCAAGGTCGGCTTCGACTGGCCCGATCTGGCGGGCGTGTTCGCCAAGATCGAGGAGGAACTGGCGGAGCTGAAAGCCGCCGCCGGCCAGTCGCCCGAGCGCAGCCGCGAGGAACTGGGGGATTTGCTGTTCGCCGTGGTGAACGCCGCCCGCTTCCTGCGGGTCGATCCCGAGGAGGCGCTGGCGCGGGCCAACCGGAAATTCGCCGAGCGGTTCCGGCACATCGAACGGCGCCTGGCGGAGAGCGGCAGGACTTTCGACCAGACGAATCTGGACGAGATGGAAAGCTGGTGGTCGGAGGCAAAGGCCGGGGAACCAGGGACGTAAGGGTCAAAAATCCGGGTCTTTCGTCACATTTCGCCATTTTTCCGCGTCCCGGATAAAATTTTTTTGAAATTGAAGCAGGATTTTATTGACAAGGGGAAGAATTATAATCTCGTGCTGCGAGGCCACAGACGGCTTGCTTCAAAACTCAAAAAAACAAGGTGGAGGAGTCCGAGAGATGAACAAAACCGATCTCATTAACAACATCGCTGCCAAGAGCGGCCTGACCAAGAAGGACGTGGAAACCGTCCTGAACGGGTTCCTGAGCGAGGTGACCGGCGCGCTGGCGAAGGGCGAGAAGGTCCAGCTGATCGGCTTCGGCACCTTCGAAACCCGCAAGCGTTCCGGCCGCGTGGGCCGCAACCCGCAAACGGGCAAGCAAATCCAAATTCCGGCTTCCAAGGTTCCGGCGTTCAAGGCGGGCAACAAGCTCAAAGAAGCCGTGAAGTGAGGAATGCGTCTCGACAAGTTCCTCAAAGTCTCGAGGCTGATCAAACGACGCACGGTGGCGAAGGACGTGTCCCGGCAGGGGCGCGTCCTTCTTAACGGTAGGGAGGCCAAACCCGGCAGCGAAGTGAAACCGGGCGACGTGCTGGAGATCCGCTTCGGCCGGCGGGTGCTGACCGTCCGGGTGGAGCGGACGGAGGAGTCGGTCCGCAAGGACGAAGCCCGGGAGATGTATACGGTCCTGCGGGAAGAAGAGATCGAGGAACCCTTTCCGTAAGGATTGCGGCAGCCGGGTGCGGCGCGTCCGCCCTGTCCGCCCTGTCCGGGCGGCCGGTTCTATTCCCTCCCCTGTCCCCATAAGCTGGTTTCAGGGGAGGGACGTGCCATGGAGTACGGAAAGGGCGCGAAGCACCAGGAAGTCCGGATGCTGAACCGCAAGGCGCTGGAAATTTCCGGCGTCAGCAACGTGGACAGCTTCGACAGCGAAGAATTTCTGCTGGAGACTGCCTGCGGCTATCTGGCCGTGCGCGGACAGGATCTGCAAATGAAAAGCCTGAGCCTGGAGCAGGGGCAGGTGTCCATCGAGGGACAGATCCACTCCCTTGTCTATCTCGACGGCGCCGGCGCCAAATCGAAAGGCCTGCTCGGGAAGCTGTTCCGGTGAGCACGGCCCTTCAGTGGACGGCGCTGGGTGCCGTGGCGGCGTGCGGGGCGGGGGCGGGCCTGATGTTCGACCTGTACCGGACCGCCACGTCGCGGTATGCGCCCCTGCGCCGGTTGATTCCGGCGCTGGATGTGCTTTTCGGAATCCTGTCCGCCGTGCTGGTCTTCCGCGTGCTGCTGGCGGTGAACCACGGGCAGCTCCGGATGTACGTGTTTTTGGGGCTGGCCGCCGGACTCGCCGCGTATTTCGCCCTGCTAAGCCCGGCATTCCTCCGGGTTGCCTCCGGGCTTTTTGCCTTCGCCGAAGGGACGATGCGCGCCCTCCGCCGCCTGGCGGAACTTGGCGTCCTGCGACCCCTCGGCTGGTCGGTGCGGGCGCTCGCACGTCTTGCGGATTTGGCGTTTCTGCTGGCCGCGGCGCTGGCTGTGGGGGTGGCGCGGCTTGTGCTGGCGCTTTTGAAACCGCCGGCGGTGCGGCTGGCGCGGAGGATGGGTCCGGCGATTGCCAGGCGGTTCCCGCCGTCCGGGCGGATTCGCCGCATGCTGCGGGCGGCCGGGCGGGTGCTGTCCGGCCTTCGCAGGCTGATGGGCGGCAAAGGAGGAAACGCCGGACCGGAAAAATGATCTGCGGGTATGATGGACAAGTCCCTCTTGGGACTGTTATAATGACGACATCTTCATGGCGAGACAGGAAAGGGGGGTTCCCGCATGCCCGCGCCGTCTGCATCCCCGACACCGCCTTCGGTTGGGTTGCGCCGGCGGCTGAGACTTTTGCTGATCGTGGTCGGCCTTTTTTTCAGCTGGGCGGCCTATACGATCCACGCTCAGGAGCTGGAGAAGACGGAGCGGCTCCGGGAACTGAGTGAAGTCGAACGGCGTCTGGAGGAGACCCGGCAGAAAAGCGAAATGCTCAGCCGGGAAATCGAACGCCTCAACGATCCGGAATATATAGGCCAGATCGCGCGCCAGCAGGGCATGGGCCTGCCGGGCGAGCAGCTGATCCGCGTCGAGGGAGCCGATTCCGGAGAGACGCAGCAGCCCTGAAACAAAAAATCCCGCAAAACCGCGGCCCGTCGGGCCGCTTCTTTATTGACCGCCCATTGACCGCCGTTTTTATCGTCGGTTATAATCGGCGTAACCGGACATGCCAATGCCGGGAATTGGAAAGGATCCTGGGAGGATCGGCTTTTTGCATGACCATTGAAGTGGGCGCCAAGCTGAAAGGCAGAGTGACCGGCATTGCGCATTTCGGCGCTTTCGTGGAACTGGCCGAAGGAGTCACGGGGCTGGTGCATATTTCCGAGATCGCCGACGCCTATGTCCGGGACATCCGCGAACATCTCAAGATCAACGACGTCGTGACGGTCAAGGTCCTCCACGTGAACAAGGACGGCAAGATCAGCCTCTCCATCCGCCAGGCGTCGGACCGGCCGGCGGAGCAGCGGGGCTTTCGCGAACGGGGAGGCCGTCCTTACGGGAGGGTGAACGCCGCCGGGCTGTCCTTTGAAGACAAAATGAGCCGTTTCCTGAAGGACAGCGAGGAGCGCATCTCTTCGCTCCGCAAAAATACGGAATCCAAGCGCGGCGGCCGCGGGGGCCGTCGTTCCTGAAGCTTTCCCGCCCGACGGGTCTTCCTGTTGAGGGACGAGTGCGCCAAACCGGATCCTGCATCCGGTTTTTTTGTTTTATCCGCGTGGCTTCAGGTCCGGTACGTTTCGGGGCCATCCGGCAAGGCGCCGCCGGGACGGCGCGGGAAATGCCGCTTTGCGCCGCGCCGCCGGCGTCGGAACGGGGCGGCTGGCGGGGAGCAAAATTCGCGGCCCGCAAGGCCCGCCGGAAGCCGCATTTGCGCGGCAAGTTCCAGCCGCGGCGGGATTTCGCCGCGGCGCGCGGACGGCGCGCGAAGCCCGCCGGAAACGGCGCGCTCCGCGTCGCCCGGCGCTGTCCGCCCCTGTCGGAAAAAACTTCGCCGCAGCCAACCGCTTCTGACAAACTTTTCCGGAACGGCCTGTCTATAATAAGAGGCACATTCCTGAAACCGAGTGGGGTGTGCGCTTCATGGACAAGCCGTCCGTCATTCCTTTTGTGCCGCGTTTCGGAAAAAACGGAAGAAACGGAGGCGGGCGTTTCACGAGCGGCCGCGGGCGACGCGGAAGGGAAAGCGCCGCAGCCCGGCTGCGCCGGCTCGGAAGCAGGCTGGCGGATCAGGCGGGACAAGCCCTCGCCGCCCTCCGGTGGCCGCTGCTGCTGCTTGCCGCCGGTTTTCTGTTCGGACGGGCGGTCATGCTGGGAGGACTTATGCCATTTGCGGCCGCCTTTTTCGCCGTGGCCCTGCACGCCCGCCGCGAATGGACGGTGTGGGCGGCGCTGGCCCTGATCGCGGGCAGCTTCTGGTCGGCGGAGCCCGCGCCGCTCACCGTCTGCGCCGAGCTGGCGATCATCTATTTGCTGCACCGCGGTCTCGAAGCCTATGCGCGGTCCGACCTCACCTACGCGCCCGTCGTTTCCTTCACCGCGGTGCTTTTGGTCCGGCTGTTTGACGCCGTCACCAACCGTCCCGACGAGTGGCTCCCCTATGCCCTGGCCGTTCTGGAAGCCGGGCTCGCGCTGGCCATCACGCTGCTGCTCGCCCACGCGCTGCCGTTGCTCCTGCCGCAGCGGAAGGAGCGGCGGATGTTCCATGAAGAGTGGATCGGCGTCGTCATCCTGGCCGCTTCCATGGTGACGGGACTGGCCGGATGGACGGTCTACGGTGTGGATCTGGCTCTGGCGGCGGCGCTGTACGTCGTGCTGCTGTGCGCCATGACCGGCGGTCCGGCCCTTGGCACCGCCGCCGGCGTCGTGGCGGGCATCGTGCTGACGCTGTCCGACCTGGAGGCCGCGGCGCGCATTGGCATGCTGGCGTTCGGCGGACTCATGGCGGGGCTTTTGCGAACGGCGGGGAAATGGGCGGCGATTTTCGGCCTCATGCTGGGCACGGCGGTGCTGGCGATCTACGAAGACAACCCGCCGGCGACCATGGATGCCGTGCGGACGGCCCTGGCCGCGTCGGCGCTGCTCCTTGTCACGCCCCGCACCCTGCTGGGGAGGCTGGCCCGCCTGGTGCCGGGGACGACGGATTATGCCCGGCGCCAACAGGAATACGCCCAGAAAGTCAGGGATCTGACAGCGGAACGGGTGGAACGCTTCGCGGCGGTGTTCCGCCAGCTGTCCCGCGCCTTCCGCCAGATGACGCAGGCCGGGGAGGCGGTGCGGGAGACGGAAACCGTCGATCTCATCGCCCACGAAGTCCACGACCGCGTCTGCTCCGGGTGCCCGCGGAAACAGCGCTGCTGGGACAAGCAGTTTGCCCGTACATACCAGCTTCTTTCCGAAATGACCGAAAAGCTGGAGGAAGACCCCGCCTTTTCCGAGGTGCGCATTCCGCCTGCCTGGTCCCGCCAGTGCATCAAGGTGTCCCAGATGCTGGAGGAGGTGCGGCGCCGTTACGATCTGCACCGCTATCACCAGCACTGGCGGCGGCAGCTCAAGGACAACAGCCTGCTGGTCGCGGATCAGCTGTCCGGCGTTTCGCGGGTGATGGACGATCTGGTGAAGGAAATCCGCCGCGAAGGCCAGGCGATGGGGCGCCAGGAAGAGCAGATCCGCGAAGCGCTGGACAGCCTGGGACTGGCCATTTACGGGGTCGACGTGATCAGCCTGGAGGAAGGGAACGTGGAGATCGAAATCGTCCATTCGTTCCGGCCGGGATTCGACGAGGCGCGGAAGCTCATCGCGCCGCTATTGTCCGGCATTCTGGGCGAGACGGTGACGGTGCGCAACGAGCGGCCCGGCGAGCCGGCGAAGCACCTGACGACGGTGGTGTTCGCTTCCGCGAAGTCGTACGAAGTGGAAACCGGCGTGGCCAGCGCGGCGAAGGACGGAGGCCTTCTGTCCGGAGACTGCTTCACCACCATCGAACTGGGCAACGGCAAATTCGCCGTGGCGCTCAGCGACGGGATGGGCAATGGCGCTCGGGCGTGGATGGAAAGCAGCGCCGCCCTCACCATGCTGGAGCAGCTGCTCAAATCCGGCATCGACGAGCGGCTGGCCGTCAAGTCGGTGAATTCGGTGCTGCTCTTGCGCTCGCCGGACGAAATGTTCGCCACCATCGACCTTGCCCTCATCGACCTGCATACGGCGCAGGCGAACCTGCTGAAGATCGGATCGATGCCCAGCTTCATCAAGCGCGGCCGGGAAGTCCTGCCGGTGTCGGCGAACAATCTGCCGGCGGGCATCCTGCACGACATCGAGTTCGACCAGCTGCAGATCCAGCTGATGCCCGGCGACACCCTGGTCATGGTGACCGACGGGGTGATGGACGCCGCCGCCCACACCGTCAACAAGGAGCAATGGATGAAGCGGCTGCTGCTCGATCTGGACACCGACGATCCGCAGGAGCTGGCGGAACGGCTGCTGGACGTCGCCATGCGCCAGTCGTCCGGTGCCATCCGCGACGACATGACCGTCGTGGTGGCCCGCATCACCAAGTATCAGCCGGAATGGGCGGCCTTGCGCTGGCCCGGCGCCTCCCGTCTGGAGCGGCCGAAGACGGTCAGCTGAACGCCGGATGGAAGCGGTCCCCCGGGCGAAACCGGCCCGGGGGCTTTTTTATCGGATGGCTTTGCAGACCCGGCGCCGCGGGTGGAGCAACTGCGTCCGGCAATGCCGCGCTTCGGGCGGTTGGCGGTTGGCGGGGCTGTATGTCCGGTTTTTCGTCAATGATGCCGCGGTTGGCGCGGGCGGCGGGGCGGCGGGTGAGGTGTGGAGGCCGAACCCCATAAGGCGTCCGGGGATTAAATTTCCTTCCGTTTGGCGAAAATGCTGGTAGAGGGATGATAGAAAAATAGAATTGGAGGAGTGGAGATGAACCAGATCCTGCTGATCACCGACGGCCAATCCAACGTGGGCGAAAGCCCGGTGACGGCCGCCTCCAGGGCGCTGGCCCAGGACATCGTCGTCAACGTGATCGGCGTCGTCGACGAGGGGGAAGCGGGGCGGATCGGCGCGGAGGAAATCGAAGGCATCGCCCGGGCTGGAGGTGGCATGAGCCGGATCGTGCAGCCGCACATGCTGACGCAGACGGTCCAGATGATGACGCAACAGACGGTGGTGGGCACCATCCGGATGACCGTCAACAAGGAGCTGCGCCAGCTGCTGGGTGTCGAATCGGTGGCCGAACTGCCCCCGCCCAAGCGGGCGGAAGTGGTGCGGATGATGGAAGAACTGAGCGAGACGACCCGGCTCAGGGTGGCCCTGCTCATCGACGCCAGCGCCAGCATGAGGCCGAAGCTGGCCGCGGTCGAGGAAGCGATCCGGGATTTGGCCCTCAGCCTGCAGTCTCGCCAGGGCGAGAGCGCCGTGGCGGTCTTCCATTTTCCGGGGGAAGATCCCCACGTGCCGTGCGTGCTGGATTTGCCCTGGACGGACCGGGTGGACGGGCTGGGAAAACTGTTCCGCGGCATCCGGATGCAGGGAACGACGCCGACCGGCCCCGCCCTTCTCCGGGTGGTGGAGTATTTCCGGGAAACTTGTGGTAATATCAAGGAAAAGACGGAACATTCCCTGCCGCCCCGCGGGTGGGAGGATCCGGACGTGATGGAAAGTGGCGATGTCGGATAACCGTCCGGCGGGCCCGGATCATCCCCCTCTGAGGCCGGGAATGCTGCTCAAGGGAAAATGGAACGGAAACGTCTACCGCCTGGAGCGGCCCCTCGGCGCCGGTTCCAACGGGCAGGTCTGGCTGGCCTCCCGCGGCGGCGCGCCGTGCGCCCTGAAACTGGGCCTGGACGCGGCGGACCTGCAGGGAGAGACGAACGTCCTCGCTTCCCTGGAACGGGGAAGCCGGAACCGTCCGAAATTTCTGCTGGATGCGGATGACGCCCGGCTTGACGGCAGGGACATTCCTTTTTACGCCATGCGGTATGTGCCGGGCATGCCAATCCGCAAGTTCGTGCGCCGGTGCGGTCCGGGCGCGGCGGCGGCCGCCGGCGGGCACCTGCTGGACCGGCTGGCCGAGTTGCATGAAGCGGGCTGGGTGTTCGGCGATCTCAAGTGCGACAACGTGCTGGTGGCGCCGGGCGGGCAGGTGACGCTGGTGGACTACGGCGGCGCGACCCGCATCGGCCGAAGCGTCCGCCAGTTCACGGAAATTTACGACCGCGGGTACTGGCATGCGGGGAACCGGACGGCCGATCCGGCCTATGACTGGTTTTCCGCCGCCGTGCTCTGGATCCACGCGCTGGACGGCGAGCGGCTGATGCGCCTGACGCGGACGCTGCCGCCGAAAAACCGCCACCCGCGGGAACTGATGCGTCTGGTGCGCACCCACCCGCACCTCAGGCATTTGGAAATGTGGATGCGGATGGCCCTGGAAGGGCGGTTCGGCAGCACGCGGGAAGCGTCGCGCCGCTGGCGGGAATGCGCGGCCCGGCTGGGCGGCGGCATGCCGGACGGCATTCCGGGCTGGATGGCCGGAATGGCCGCGGCGACGCTGGCGCTGGCCGCCGTTGCGGCCGTGCTGTGGTTTGCGCGCTGAGCGGGAGCGGGAGCGACACTCCCGGGGAAGCCGGCGTTTTCGGGGCAGCCGTCGCAAGGCGGCCTGCGGGCAAAGGCGGCGTCGCGGACAAAGGGGGAGGCGGCCGTGCGGGAACGCGGTCGGCAGGACGGAAGCGAAGAGACAAAGGAGAAAAGCGGAACGGAAAAAACGGCAAAGACGATGGAAGGCGGAACGGCGGAAACGGCGGGCGAGCGGAACGCGCGGGACGCCCTGGTTGAACGCGTGCTGGAGCGGGGCCGGCGGATGGGATGGTGGCGGAAGGACCGGGCGATCCTCGCCGCGGTGTCCGGCGGACCGGATTCCATGGCCATGCTCCACATGCTCAAGGCGCTGGGCGACGAGCTGGGCTTCCCCGTGATCGCGGCCCATGTCAACCATAGACTGCGCGGCGCCGAAGCGGACGCCGAAGCGGAACTGGTCCGGCGCACCGCGGAAAGCTGGGGCGTGCCTTGCGTCGTCGGTGCGATCGGCCTGCCGGAGCACCTGGAGCGGACCGGCGAGAACGCCCAGGCGGCGGCCCGCCGCCTGCGCTACGAGTTCCTGCGCCGCGCGGCCCGCGAGCGGGGCGCCCGGGTGATCGCCACGGCCCATCACGCGGACGACCAGGCGGAAACGGTGCTCATGCGTCTGATGCGCGGCACGGGTCCCGGCGGCCTGGCCGGCATCGCGGAACAACGGGAAGAAGAAGGCCTCGAACTGATCCGGCCTTTGCTGCGTATATCCAAATCGGAACTGCTGCAGTATTGCGAACGAAACGGAGTTCCCTACGCCACGGACTCCAGCAACCGCGACCTCCGCTATTTCCGCAACGCCGTCCGGCTGGAGGTGCTCCCGTTTCTCGAGCGGTACAACCCGGCCGTCAGATCGGCGCTGGCCCGGCTGGCGGACATCGCGGCGGCGGAAGACGATTATCTGCAGCGGGCCGCCGAGGAGGCGTTCGCGTCGCTGGTCCGGCCGGAAGGGGACGGCTGGGCGGCGGACAGGCGCGGGTTTTGCAAATTGCACCTTGCTTTACAACGAAGATTGATTAAACTAATATTAAATTGTCTCGCGAATCGGGGAATTCCCGTCGACTTTGACCGCGTGGAGGACATCCTGGCCGCGGCGGTTGCCGACGCCCCCACCGTCTCGAGAATGGACCTGGGGGGCGGCGCCGTGTGGATGCGGGAATACGACCGGATGGTGTTCGCCTCCGCCGCGAAGACCGCCAAGACGTTTTGCCATGTCGTCCCCTTTCCCGACACCGAGGTTGAGGTGCCGGAGGCGGGGCTCGTTTTTCGTTTTCAAACGTTGCCCGCTCCCGTCGAAGGGCCATTCGGCGGGGACCGGCGGACGGCCTGGTTCGACCTTTCGGAGCTTGAGTTCCCGCTGCGCATCCGCAGCCGCGAACGGGGCGACCGGATGGAACCCTTTGGTTTAGGCGGGAGCAAAAAAGTGCAAGATATTTTCGTCGACGCGAAGATTCCCCGCAGCCGGCGCGACCGGGTGCCGCTGCTTGCCGACGGCGACGGCCGCATCCTGTGGATTCCCGGCGTCTGCCGGTCCCGTCACGCGCCGGTGACCGCCGGGACCGCACGCGTCCTGCGCGTGGAAGCCGCCCCGCTGGAGGGCGGAGCCGACTGCCAAAACATGAACGTTTTCCTTGACTCATAAAGTATCATGATTGGTCCGGGAGGTTCCCCGCTTGCAGAACGACATCGTGCAGATCCTTCACACGGCCGAGGAGATCCAGGCCAAGGTCCGCGAGCTTGGCGCCGCCATCAGCCGTGATTACGAAGGACGCAATCCGCTGCTCATCTGTGTATTGAAAGGCGCCTTTATTTTTATCGCCGATTTGGCCAGAAGCATCACGATTCCGGTGGAGCTGGACTTCATGGCGGTGTCCAGTTACGGCAACGCCGCCCGGAGCTCGGGAGAAGTGAAAATCGTCAAGGATCTCGACACGCCGGTCGAGGGCAGGGACGTCGTGGTCGTGGAAGACATCATCGACAGCGGCCTCACCCTTTCCTATCTCATCGATGTGCTGGAGCGCCGCAACGCCCGTTCCGTGCGGGTGGTGGCGCTGTTTGACAAGCCCTCCAGGCGGACGATCGATTTCAAGCCCGATTACGTCGGCTTCGTCCTCCCCGACGCCTTCGTCGTCGGATACGGACTGGACTACGCCGAGAAATACCGCAACCTCCCCTATCTCGGCGTCCTGAACCCGGAGGTTTACCGGAAGTGAGCCACGGGAAGGAGCCGGCGCCCGCCGGGCGTCGGCGTTGTTGCCGCGAGACGGGCTGTGTTAAAATGATGTATGCGCCGAGAGGAGGTCGGGGATGAACCGGGCAATACGCAACACGGGCTTTTATCTCATCGTTTTTTTGGTGACCGTCGGCATTTTCCAGATGCTGTTCGATCAGGACGAGCCCGCGGAAGAACTGTATTATAACCAGATCCTGCAAGCCATTGAAGAAAACAACGTCGAATCGCTTACGCTGCAGGCGGACAACGGCTCCTACCTGGTGACGGGCGAATTCCGCAACCCGCCGCAGGGCCGGAGCAAGACGTTTTCCGGCCGCGTGCCGTATGCGGAATATATTGTCCAGTACCTGACGGAAGCGGGAATCGAGAAGGACTTCAAGGTCACGATCAAGAAGATGCCAGGGCAGAGCTTCTGGCTGACGTTCCTGACCTCCATCATTCCGTTCGTGATCATGTTTGTCCTGTTCTTCTTCCTGATCAACCAGGCGCAGGGCGGCGGCGGCAAGGTGATGAATTTCGGCAAGAGCCGCGCCCGTTTATATAATGAAGACAAAAAGAAAGTCACCTTCGAGGATGTGGCCGGCGCGGACGAGGAGAAGCAGGAACTGGTCGAAGTGGTCGAGTTCCTGAAGGACCCGCGCAAATTCGCCGCGCTGGGCGCGCGCATTCCGAAGGGCATCCTGCTCGTCGGACCGCCCGGTACGGGGAAGACGCTGCTGGCCCGTGCCGTGGCCGGGGAAGCCGGCGTGCCGTTTTTTAGCATATCCGGTTCGGATTTCGTGGAAATGTTCGTCGGCGTCGGCGCTTCGCGGGTGCGCGACCTGTTTGAACAGGCCAAGAAGCATGCGCCGTGCATTATTTTTATCGACGAAATCGACGCCGTGGGCCGGCAGCGGGGCGCCGGTCTGGGCGGCGGGCACGACGAGCGCGAGCAGACGCTGAACCAGCTGCTGGTGGAAATGGACGGTTTCAGCGTCAATGAGGGCATCATCATCATCGCCGCCACCAACCGTCCGGACATTCTGGACCCCGCGCTGCTTCGGCCCGGCCGGTTCGACCGCCAGATCACCGTGGACCGTCCGGACCTCAAGGGGCGCGAGGCCGTGCTGAGGGTGCACGCCCGCAACAAGCCCATGGCAAAGGATGTGGATTTGACCACCATTGCCAGACGGACGACGGGATTTACCGGCGCCGATCTGGAAAACCTTCTGAACGAGGCGGCGCTGCTCGCCGCGCGCCGGAACAAGCGGGAAATTTCCATGCAGGAAGTGGATGACGCCATCGACCGCGTCATCGTCGGCACGGAGAAGCGCAGCCGCATCATCAGCGATCGCGAAAAGCGCATGATCGCCTACCATGAAACCGGCCACGCCATCGTCGGCTACTATCTCGAGCACGCCGACATGGTGCACAAGGTGACGATCATTCCGCGCGGCCGCGCCGGCGGCTACGTGATCATGCTGCCGAAGGAAGACCGCATGCTGGTCACCAAGCAGGAGCTTCTGGACCGGGTGACCGGTTTGCTCGCGGGCCGTGTCGCCGAAGAGCTGTTCATCGGGGAAATCGGCACCGGCGCCTACAGCGACTTCAAGCAGGCGACGAGCATTGTCCGCAGCATGGTCATGGAATACGGCATGAGCGAGAAGCTTGGCCCCATGCAGTTCGGCAACGTGCAGGGCCAAGTGTTCCTCGGCCGCGACCTCGGGCACGAGCAGAACTACTCCGACGCCATCGCCTACGAGATCGACCAGGAGATGCAGCGGATCATCAACGAGTGCTACGAGCGGGCGAAGAAAATCCTGCAGGAAAAGGCGGACGAAGTGCATCTCATCGCCAAGAAGCTCCTGGAAGTGGAAACGCTGGAGCTGGAGCAGATCAAGCAGCTCCTGGAAAAGGGCAAGCTGGACGGGGAGGAAGGCGGGGACAAAGGCGGCGGGCCTTCCGCGGACGGTTCGGCCTCGGGAGAGGGCGAGGGCAAGGACGACAGGAAAAACGGCGCCGCCGTTCCGACGGAAGCCGTGGAACCGGCGGGAGACGAAGTGGGAGGCGTCCGCGTGCGCATCCAGCCCAAAACCGACGACGGCGCCGTCGCCCCCGGAGTGGAAGCCCGCAAGGAAGAAAGCCAGCCGGAAAACTGATCGCGTGTACGCACGGCTGTTTCGGCCACCCGTTTGCCCGTGCCGCATGTTGCCGGGCTTGCGGGTGGCCGATGTCGATTGACAGCCGGATGCGGCAGGTGTAAAGTAGGTGTTACACGACAGCCCTTTATGACTTTACGTTTGCGGCCGTTCCGTCACTTGTGCATGGTTTCACAAGGTGAGCAGGCCGTTCCCCGGCGGGAAAACAACCCCGCGGACGGCAAGACAAGGCGGAAGGCCCGGCCGGAAAGGAGCGATGTCGCGATGGCGTCGACCATGGAACTCGCGGCGATGGAGCGGAAGGCGGAGGAAAACCGCCAGTTGCGCATCCGGCTGGAACAGCTGAAAAAAGAGCGGAACGCCATCATCCTCGCCCACTATTACCAGCGGGATGAAATCCAGGAAGTGGCGGATTTCCGCGGCGATTCGTTCCTGCTGGCGCAAAAGGCGGCCTCGACCGACGCGGACGTCATCGTGTTTTGCGGCGTGCACTTTATGGCGGAGAGCGCCAAGATTCTCGCACCCGACAAGATTGTGCTCATGCCCGACGAACGCGCCGGCTGTCCGATGGCGGACATGGTCAATCCCGCCGGCCTGCGGGCACTCAAGGCCAAGCACCCGAACGCCCGCGTTGTCACCTATATCAATTCCTCCGCGGAAGTGAAGGCGGAGACCGACATCTGCTGCACTTCCTCGAACGCGGTCAAGGTGGTCAACTCCGTGGACAGCGACGAGGTCATCTGGTGCCCGGACAAAAACCTGGGCCACTACGTGTCGCAGCGCACGGACAAAAAGATGATCATCTGGGAAGGGTACTGCAACACCCACGACATGCTGACGGTCAAGGATGTCGTGGAGATGAAACAGCGCTACCCGAACGCCCAGTTCGTCTGCCATCCGGAGTGCCGCCCGGAAGTGGTGGCGATGGCGGATTTCGTCGGCAGTACAACGGCCATCATCAAATATTGCCGCGAATCGGACCACGACGAGTTCATCATCGGCACCGAGGACGGGACGGGTTACCAGCTCCGGAAGGACAGCCCGCACAAGAAGTTTTATTTCGCATCCAAGTTCCTGGTGTGCCCGAACATGAAGGTCAACACCCTGAAGAAAGTGGTCCGCGCGCTGGAAACGATGCAGCCGCAAATCCACGTGCGGCCGGAAGTGGCGGAGAAGGCGCGGCTGGCCCTGGAACGCATGCTGCAGGTATCCTGAAGCCCTGAGGCGCGCGCACCGGGCGCGCGCCGCTTCCTGAAACGCGTGCTTCGCGCGCATGCCGTGCGACCAGAAGAAAGGGTGCGCCCGTGCGCGTACCGCATGTATGGCCCGCACGTTTCATGCGCGCACTATTAAGTCTCGGCGCCTGAAGGAGGCGGGATCGCGTGATCCCCCGTTATCTTGTGGATTTTGACTCGTCTTTGCTGCCGTGCGTGGAAACCGACGTGATTGTGGTCGGCGCCGGGATCGCCGGGCTGTACACCGCCCTTGAGGCCGGCCGGAACAACCGCGTCATCCTCATTTCCAAAAAATCGCTGTTCGACAGCAACACCCGCTACGCGCAAGGCGGCATCGCCGCGGTCATTTCCGACGAAGACTCCTTCGAATTCCATCGCCAGGACACGCTGATCGCCGGCGCGGGGCTGTGCGAGCCGGACGCGGTGGACGTCCTCGTGCGCGAGGGGCCGGACGGCGTCCGTTCCCTGATTCGGTACGGCACGCACTTTGACGAAGTGGACGGCCATTTTGCCCTGACCCGGGAAGGGGCGCACAGCCAGCGGCGCATCCTCCACGCCAAGGGCGACGCCACCGGATTCGAGATCGTCCGCGCGCTGGCGGAAAAGGTGCAAAACCATCCCAACGTGCGCATCTGGAACGATCATTTCGCCATCGACCTTATCACCGCCGCGGGCGGTGAATGCGCGGGCGTGCTCGTCCAGCGTCCGGATGATTCCCGCGTGATCGTGCGGGGCAAAGCCGTTGTCCTGTGCACGGGCGGCGGCGGCCAGATGTACCGCTACACCACGAATCCGGAGATTGCCACGGGCGACGGCGTGGCCATGGCGTACCGCGCCGGCGCGGTCATCCGCGACATGGAGTTTTTCCAGTTCCACCCGACGGCCCTTTCCTATCCGGGAGCGCCGCGTTTTCTTATTTCGGAGGCGGTGCGGGGGGAAGGGGCCGTGCTGCGCAACATCCGCGGGGAACGGTTCATGGAGCGGTACGATCCGCGGCTGGAACTGGCGCCGCGCGACATCGTGGCGAGGGCGATTCTGAGCGAGATGGAGCAGACCGGATCCACCTACGTGTACATCGACATCACCCACGAATCACCGGAATTCATCCGCCAGCGTTTTCCGACCATTTACGAATACTGCCTGCGTTTCGGCCTGGACATGACCACCGACTGGATTCCCGTCGCGCCCGCGGCCCATTATATGATGGGCGGCGTCAAGACCGACCTGTACGGCGAGACGAACATTCCCCGGCTGTTCGCGTGCGGCGAGACGTCTTCCACGGGCGTGCACGGCGCCAACCGGCTGGCCAGCAATTCGCTGTCGGAAGCCATCGTGTTCGGGCGCCGCATCGCGGAGCGCATCGACCGGCTTCCCCCGGCGGCCGGCGACATCCGCGCCGTTTCGGCGGTAGGAAGGCAGACCCCGCCAGCGGGCAAAATCGCGGAACGGCGCCTGAAACTGCAAAAGGTGATGGTGCGCTACGCGGGGCTGCGCCGGGACCGGACGGGCCTGCAAAAAGCCCTCGACGAACTGAACCGCCATTTGCCCGTCTTCCGCCATCAGCTCCGGACCCGGGAAGAGCTGGAGTTCGCCAATCTGCTCACGTGCGCCCTGCTCACCGTGCAAAGCGCTCTCTTCCGCGAGGAAAGCCGGGGCGCCCATTACCGGACGGATTTCCCCGAGAAGGACGACCGGCTCTGGCTGACACACACGACGATCCAACGGGAGCGGGGCATCGGCAAGGAGGCGGTCGGCGGTGTCCGGGAGACGGTTTGAGGAAGACACCGCATGGCTGCGGGCGGGTCCCGCGGCGGAAGCGCTGCGCCGGCGAATCCGCGAATGGCTGGAAGAAGACGTGGGAACGGGCGACGTGACGACGCTGGCCACCGTACCCGAGGGGCACCGCTCCGTCGGCATCATCCACGCCAAGGAAGCCGGCATCGTGGCGGGCCTTCCGGTGGCGCAGCTCGTATTTGAAACGGTGGATCCGTCGATCGTCTTCCGGGCGAAGGTGAAAGACGGGGACCCGGTGGAACGGGGAACCGTGCTGGCGGAGGTGGAGGGGCCGACGCACGGCATCCTGTGCGGCGAGCGGCTGGCTCTCAACCTGCTGCAGCGACTGTCCGGCATTGCCACCCGCACCCGTAGCTTCGTCGAAGCGGTGCGCGGCTTTCCGGTGCGGATCGCCGACACCCGCAAGACGACGCCCGGCCACCGCCTGCTGGAAAAGTACGCCGTGCGCGTGGGCGGCGGGGTGAACCACCGGTTCGGCCTGTACGACGCCGTCATGATCAAGGACAACCACATCAAGGCGGCCGGCGGCATCGCCCGGGCCGTCGCGGCGGCCAGAAGCCGCATTCCGCACACGATGACCATCGAGGTGGAAGCGGAAACGGTGGAACAGGCCCTGGAAGCGGCGAAGGCGGGGGCGCACATCATCATGCTGGACAATATGGACGCTTCCCTTGTCGCCGAAGCCGTCCGGCGCATCCGGGAGGCGGCGCCGCGTGCCGTCATCGAGGCGTCCGGCGGCATGACTCCGGAGCGGGCGGCGGAACTGGCCGCTTGCGGGGTGGACGTCATTTCCGTCGGCAGCCTGACCCATTCCATCCGGGCGCTGGACATCAGCCTGGATCTCTACGCCGTCAAAGGAGGCCCCTCCCGTTGATCCTGGTTGCGGACGTCGGAAACACCAACATCGTCATCGGCCTGTACGAAGGCCGCACCCTGAAGCATCACTGGCGCCTGGGCACCAACCGGTCCGCCACGTCCGACGAATACGGGGTCCTGATCACCAACCTGTTCCAGATGGCCGGAGTGAAGGCGGAGGACATCGAAGGGGCGATTCTGGCTTCCGTGGTGCCGCCGCTCATGCCGACGCTGACGGAAATGTTCAGGCGTTACATAGGAAAGGAGACGCTGGTGGTCGGTCCGGGAATCAAGACCGGGCTCAACATCCGTTACGAAAATCCCCGGGACGTGGGCGCCGACCGGATCGTGAACGCGGTGGCGGGCATCGAGCGGTACGGCACGCCCCTGGTGATCGTCGATTTCGGCACGGCCACCACCTTTGATTACATAGACGAAACGGGCGCCTATATCGGCGGCGCCATCATTCCGGGCATCGCCATCTCCGCGGAGGCCCTTTACCAGCGGGCCGCGAAGCTGCCGCGGATCGAGCTGGCGAAGCCGAAATCGGTGATCGGGCGCAACACCGTCGCCGCCATGCAGGCGGGGATCGTGTTCGGCTACGCCGCCCAGGTGGACGGTCTGGTGAAGCGCATCCGCCGGGAGTTCGGCACGAACCCCAAGGTCGTGGCCACCGGCGGGCTGGCCCACCTGATCGCCGAGGAAACGGAAACCATCGACCATGTGGATCCGCTTCTGACGCTGGAAGGATTGATTCTGATTTACGAACGGAACATGTAAAAAAACGAATGGAAGAGGATAGGTAGCGATGAGCGGCGACCAATCAGTGCGAGGTTCGGCCTGGGACGGACAGCTGCGCGTTTTTGCCGTCCGTTCGACGGGCCTTGTCGCGGAATTGCAAAGAAGGCACGGCGCGTATCCGACGGCCGCCGCCGCGCTGGGACGGGCGGCGACGGCGGGCGCGATGATGGGCGCGATGCAGGAAGGCCGCGTGACGATCCAGATCAAGGGCGACGGGCCCTTGGGCGAGATTGTGATCGACGCGGACGACGAAGGGCATGTGCGCGGTTACGTGACCCATCCCGAAGTGCATCTCCCCTTAAGGCCGGACGGAAAGCTGGATGTGGCCGGCGCCGTCGGCCGGAAGGGGTTTCTCTATGTCATCCGGGATTACGGGCTCAAGGAGCCTTACAAGGGCAGCGTGCCGCTGGTTTCGGGCGAGCTGGGCGAAGATTTCGCCTATTATTTCACGGTGTCGGAGCAGATTCCGTCGGCCGTCGGCCTTGGCGTGCTGATCGGCAAGGACGGTCTTGTGGAACATGCCGGCGGATTCATCCTGCAGGCAATGCCGGGCGCCGACGAGAAGCGGCTGGAAGAACTGGAGCGGACCATGGCGGAGATGCCGCAGGTGACGGCCCAGTTGAGCGAAGGCATATCGCCGGAAGAGCTCCTGCGCCGGCTGGTCGGCAACGATCTTCACGTGCACCCTGCACCGCGTCCGGTGTTCAGGTGCCGCTGCTCGCGGGAACGGGTGGAGCGCACGCTGCTGGCCCTGGGAGCCGACGAGCTGGCTGCCATCCTGAAGGGGGACGGCCGCGCCGAAACGCACTGCGTGTTTTGCAACGAAACCTACGTGTTCGGCCGGGAGGAACTTCAGTCTCTGCTGGATCGCCTCAAGGAGCGGACGGATTGAAAGGAGCATGGACATGCGGCTGATGCGGCGGCATTGGGCGATCGTTCTGCTCGCGCTGGCGGGGATTGCGGGGCTGGGCGTGTGGACGGCGATCCGCGAGGGATGGCTCGGCGCTGCCCATCCTGGAGACGCCTCTCCCTCCGAACCGGCTTCCGAGGAGCTGGCCGGAAAGGTGGTCGGGCGCGTGGGCGGTGTCGAGATCACCCGGGAGGAACTGACGCGGGATCTGTTGGACCGGTATGGGGAGCAGGCCTTGCGGGACATGCTCCTGAGGATCGCCGCCGAGAAGGAGGCGGATGCCCTCGGCATCACGGTGACGGAGGAGGAAGTATCCCGGGAGCTCAGGATCATGGCTGAAGGCTATGACAGCGAGGAACAGTTTTACCGGACGATGAAGGAGCAGCTCGGCCTGGACCGGGACCGCCTCCGGCAGGAAACGCGGTACCAGCTGCTGTTGGAAAAGCTGACCATCGCTTCGGTCAGCGTGACGGAAGACGAAATCCGGCGATATTGGGAAGAGCACGCGGAGGAATTCGCTCCCCGGGAGCAACTGCGCATTTCCCGCATCGTGCTGGCGGACAGAGAGGAAGCCGAAAAGATCCTGGACCTGCTGGAGAAGGGCGAAGATTTCGCCGAACTGGCGGGGCTTTTTTCACTGGACGGGTTCACCGCCGCTTCGGGCGGCGATCTCGGATGGGTGGAGGAGGACGATCCGTTTGTGCCCAGGGCCGTGCTGGAAGCGGTGGCCGGGCTGGAAACGGGCAGCGTCATCGGTCCGGTGGAGACGGAAAACGGCTTCGAAGTGGTGATGCTCACCGGGCGGAGGACGATTCCCGCCCCTGATCCGCAGGAGACGCGGGAGGAAATCCGCAGGCGCCTGGCGTTGGAGAAGGCGCCTTCTTTGCGGGAGCTGGAAGAGGCGCTGCTGGCGAAATACGGCGCGGAAATGATGCTGGAGGGAGAAGCGGCCAATTGAATCTGCGGTTCCGGCCATAATGATAAAAAGTTTGTCCAAAATGGCTCCGGTGCTATTGACATCCGATCGCTTCGTTGCTAAGATGAAAAAGGATATTAAACCAACTTGTTATGTCGGATTAAACGGAAATGGCGACCATGGTCCCGTTTCCGATTTATTATCAGGAGGAATGAAATCATGCCGAAGATTGTAAACAGCATCACCGAAGTGATCGGGGATACGCCCCTGGTCCGGCTGAACCGGGTGGTGCCGGAAGGAGCCGCGGAAATCTACGTCAAGCTGGAGTTCCAGAACCCCGGCGGCAGCGTCAAGGACCGGATTGCCATCAGCATGATCGAGGAAGCGGAAAAACGGGGTGAAATCAAGCCGGGCGTGACCACCATCGTGGAGCCCACCAGCGGCAACACCGGGATCGGGCTGGCCATGGTGGCGGCGGCGAAGGGCTACCGGGCCATCCTGGTCATGCCGGAGACGATGAGCATCGAGCGCCGCAACCTGCTGCGGGCCTACGGCGCCGAGCTGGTGCTCACGCCGGGTTCCGAGGGCATGAACGGCGCCGTGAGGAAAGCGGAAGAGATCGTGGCGTCCAACCCGAACTACTTCATGCCTCAGCAGTTCAAGAACCCGGACAACGTGAAAATCCACCGGGAAACTACCGGTCCGGAGATCGTGGAGGCCATCGATTCCCTGGACGGCAAGCTGGACGCCTTTGTCGCCGGCGTCGGCACCGGCGGCACCATCACGGGCGCCGGCGAAGTGCTGCGCAAGCGCTGGCCGAACATCAAGATCTACGCGGTGGAGCCGGCGGCTTCTCCGCTGCTGTCGGGCGGCAAACCGGGCCCGCACAAGATCCAGGGCATCGGCGCCAACTTCATTCCGGACATTCTGAACCGGGAAATCTACGACGGGGTCATCACCGTGGAGAACGAAGAAGCGTTCGAGATGGCGCGCACCGTGGCGCGGAAGGAAGGCATTCTGTGCGGCATTTCCTCCGGCGCGGCGATCCACGCGGCGATCAAGGTGGCCAAGGAACTCGGCGCCGGCAAACGCGTCGTCGCGGTCGTCCCGTCGAACGGCGAACGCTACCTGTCCACGCCGCTGTTCAACTTCGAGAACTGAAGTTTCCCGCAGACGCAAGCAAGCCCTCGCCCGGCATTCGGGCGGGGGTTTTCGTCATTGCGACGCCTTCTTGCGATGATAATGCCGGTTCACCTTCACGCGGTTGCCGCACGCCTCCATGCTGCACCAGCGCCGCTGCCGGTTGCGGCTCGTGTCATAGAAGTACAGGATGCACGACCGGTTCTCGCACGCCTTCAGCCGCCCCGGCTCCATCGAAGCGATGAACCGGGCGGCCTCTTCGTGGAACAGGGCGTGCAGATTCGCGGCCGAATACCGCCGTTCCACCGCCAGGCCCGACCCGCGGACGACGATCCGGTCATGCCCCGAAGCCTCCGCGAGCCGTTCGTTCAGCTCATCAAGGAATCCGTCGGGAATCCCCCTGCCCGCCGCGACCGAAGCGAACGCTTCCTCCAGCCGGTTCCGCAGATCCATGATCCGTGAAAAAAGACCCCGCTTCTCCCCGTCCGAAAGTCCGCCGATCCCCTCCGTCAGCGCCGACGCCTTGCCGGCCCGTTCCAGCCAGACCGCCACATCCTCCAGCCCGTTCAGCAGCTCGACGCGCGCGCCCCGGACACAGATCCTCGTATTCACGAAATCGACAACGAAATCATTGCCGATGAAAACGAATTCCCGCTCCATGCGTTGCCGCCTCCTTTGTCCACACCACAATTCTAACCGACAAAAATGCACTTTACAAGTTATATTCAATCTGGTAATTATAATGGGTGTAAACCAATTTAGATGGTTAGAATGGAGGGAGGCACAACGATGAACATTCGGAAACTGCCCTGGGCCGGCGCCCGCATCGAGTCCGGAGGCGAGGCCATCGCGATCGACCCGCTGGTTCATTTTCCGGAGAAATTCGGCCGGCCGCATGAACCGCTGCCGCCGCTATCGGCGTTCGGAACCGTCCGGGCCGTGTTCGTGACCCATCATCACGACGATCATTTCGATCCGCGGGCGATTGCGGCGTTCTGCGGCGCCGACGTTCCGGTGTACATGCCGGCCGAGTCCGTCGGACACGCGGCCGCGACGCCGCTCGCGAATGTTCGCGGGGTGGCGATCGGCGAGACGGTCGAGGCGGGACCGTTCAGGGTGACGGCGTCCTGGTCCGTGGACGGCGTGGGCGATCCCCAGGTGTCGTGGGTCGTCACCGACGGGAAGCGGACGGTCCTGCACGCCGGAGACACGCTGTGGCACGGATACTGGTGGAAGATGGCCCGGGCGCACGGACCGTTCGACGCCGTATTGCTGCCGGTGAACGGAGCGGTGGTGGAACTGCCCGGCCTTGCGCCGAGCGGACAGCCGATCAGCCTGACGCCCGAACAGGCGGTGGCGGCGGCCCGGGTGCTGAACGCCGCAAGGCTGGTGCCGATCCACTGGCGGACGATCCATCATCCGCCCGTCTACCGGGAGACGCCGGACATCCCGGGCAGGCTGGCCGCGGCCGCGGCCGAGGCGGAAGGCGTTCGGGTGGATATGCTGAACAGCGGGGAGGTTGTCGAACTGTGAGAATCGGCGTCATCGGAGCAAGCGGCAAAGCCGGTTCGCGGATCGCCGGGGAGGCGGCGGATCGGGGACATGACGTCACGGCGATCGTCCGCGACCGGAAGCGGCTGACGGACAGCCGGCTCAAGGTGCTGGAGAAGGATCTGTTCGCCCTGACCGCGGAAGATCTCGCGCCGTTCGACGCGGTCGTCAACGCGTTCGGCGCGCCGCCCGGGCAGGAGCATCTGCATGTGGAGGCGGGCAACGCGCTGATCCGCGCGCTGCGGGGCGCGCCGCGAACACGGCTGATCGTGGTCGGCGGGGCGGGCAGCCTGTACGTCGACGACGCGATGACGACGCGGCTGCTCGACACCCCCGATTTTCCGCGGGAGTATCTGGAGACCGCGCGCCATCAGGCGGAGAATTTGCGCATTCTGCGCGGGACGGAAGGCATTTCGTGGACGTTCGTCAGCCCGTCGGCCCGGCTGGAGCCCGGCGAAAGAACGGGCAAGTACCGGACCGGCACGGACCGGCTGCTGTTCAATTCCGCGGGTGAAAGCTATGTCAGCTATGAAGACTACGCCGTCGCCGTCGTGGACGAAATCGAGCGGCCGCGCCATCTCAACGCCAGATTCACCGTGGTGTCGGAGCGGACCGCTTGACAGAAGCGGGATGACGCCGTTTAATTATAATCAATTCCAGAAAAGGAAAATCATTATCTGAGAGAAAACCGAGCGGCTCATGACTGCCGCGCGAAAGGAGCGATCCTGATGGTAAATCACGACCGACCGAACGGACAACCCGAAACGCCGCCGCCCGCTTCCCGCGTCGCGCTGGTCACGGGAGGCAACCGGGGGATCGGAAGGGAAATCGCGCGGCAATTGTCACGGATGGGCCTGACGGTGCTGATCGGATGCCGGGACGAGGCGAAGGGGCGGGCCGCCGCCGAGCAGCTGGCCAGGGAAGGGGCGGCCGTCCGGCCGGAAGTGTTGGACGTCAGCAGCCGGGACAGCATCGACGCATTGATGGAGCGCGTGAGGGGGAAGTACGGCCGCCTCGATGTGCTGGTCAACAACGCGGGAATCATTTTGGACCGGGGCGTGTCGGTGCTGGAGGTCGGAGAATCCGTCGTGCGGCAGACGCTCGAGACGAATTTCTTCGGTCCGCTGCGCCTGATCCAGGCCGCCGTGCCGCTGATGCGGAAGCACCGGTACGGGCGGATCGTCAACGTCTCGTCCGGGCTCGGGACATACCAGGCGTTCGAGCTGCTGCCGGAACTGAAGGGGCAATCGGGCGCCTACCGCCTCTCCAAATCGCTGCTCAACTATCTCACCGGCCTGGCCGCGCGGGAAGTCGACGGCCGGGACATCAAGATCAACGCGGTCTGTCCCGGCAGCGTGCGGACGGACATGGGCGGGCCGGACGCGCCGCTGTCGGCGGAGGAAGGCGCGGACACGGCGGTCTGGCTCGCGACGATCGATACCGACGGCCCGAACGGGGGGTTTTTCCGGTATCGCGGGAAAGCGGAGTGGTGAGCGGCGATCGGCTTTCCGCCGGCCGCGGAATCGTGTACATTGGGAAGTGTACAACATGACGCACCGGAGGTTTTGTTCCCATGAGCACGATGAAGGCATGCGTGATCGAAGGGCCCCGCAGCGCGGCCGTCCGGGAAGTGCCCGTTCCCGAGCCCGCTCCCGGAGAAGTGCTGATCCGGGTCGAGCGCGCCGGCATTTGCGGGACGGATGTCCACATTTATAAAGGGGAATATATTTCGCCCTACCCGATCATTCCCGGGCACGAGTTCTCCGGCACGATCGCCGGGCTCGGCGAAGGCGTCAGCGGCTTCGCGATCGGCGACCGCGTCACCGCGGAGCCGAACATCCATTGCGGCCGGTGCGTGTATTGCCTGTCCCATCGCGGCAACCATTGCGCGAACTGGCAGGCCGTCGGGGTGACGCGGGGCGGCGCGATGGCCGAGTATGTCGCGGTGCCGGCCGGCAACGTGTTCCGGCTGCCGGACGGGATGAGCTTCGCCGAAGGCGCGTTCATCGAGCCGCTCGCCTGCGTGGTCCACGCGATGAACCGTCTGCGCCCCGCGCCGGGAGACCGGGCGCTCCTGTTCGGGGCCGGCGCCATGGGGCAGCAGCTCATCCAGGCGCTCGTCCATGCCGGCGTCTCCGATCTCGCCGTCGTCGACGTCGCCGAAGGCAAACTGGCAATGGCCGCGCAGTGGGGCGCCACCCGGACGTTCGTGAGCGGGCGGTTCGACGAAGCCGAACTGCTCGGGGAGTTCCCGCGCGGGTTCGATATCGTCGCGGACGCCACCGGCATTCCGCAGG
>DATCLN010000216.1:0-28700 GCA_036563895.1 Paenibacillaceae bacterium | reverse complement strand
CGGAACAGGATGTTGCACGCAACCTGGGCATCAGTGTCCGTCAAGCGTATCGGCTCAAGGCCAAATACCGCCAAGGACGGCAGGCCGACGCCGTAGAAAGGCGTCGTTCCCGACGTCGGGTGCACGATGATGGGCAGATCGACGGCTTCGTCGATGGCTTTGGTCCAGTCGATCCAGATTTCCGGGTATTTTTCGGGATTCCAGGCATACGTGATGTCTCCGGAACCGCTCGGCGGAATGAAGAACCACCCGTCCACGCCCGCTTCTTTGGCCATGACGGCGTCGCGGACGGCGTTTTCGGTGGTCATGTCAAACACCCCGGAGAAGAGCGGCACCTTGCCTTTCGCCTCTTCGACGGCGATTTCGATCAGCCGCTTCTTTTCCTCGCGGGCGAGATAGAAGATTTCCCCGGCTTCCGGATTGACGATGATGCCGCCGCCCGCGTCGACGAATTTGGGCTGCAGGAAATAGCGGATCAGCCTGCGAAAGGCCTCGCAGTCCACTTCGTAGCTGTCCTCTTTGTACGGTACGACCACGGCCACATATATCGCGTCCCACCGTTTCCCGTGCCGGTTTGCCATACGATCCCCTTCTTTCCTGTCCTTTTCCGGCGGCCGGCCGTTTTTCGCGCGCATCTGCCTTCAATTATCGGTGGCAACGTTCTAAAAAATCTGTATATTGGAATACAAAATCAATAAATATGATGAGATTGCCGAGGGGAGGGAGCGATTTGCTTCGGGAATATTTGAACGATGAAATTTTCAGAAAATTGCCGCCTTTCCATAAAATTATTCTCGGCCTCGAAGACGTGGAACAGTTTGTCAAAGTGAAGCATTACAGGAAAAAGGAAATCATCTTCAAGGAAGGAGAACCGGGCAACTGCGTCTACGTCCTTCTGAAAGGCGTCGTCATGACCTACCGGACGGCGCTGACCGGACAGCAGCGAATGCTCCAGTTTTTTGTTCCGATCGATCTTTACGGCAACATCACCCTGGTCGAGGATTTCGTCCACACCATGACGGCGGAAGCCGTGGAGCCCTGCGTGAACCTGGAGATCGACAAGGAATTCGTGAGGCGGATCATGTACGAAAAACCGGAAATCCTGTGGTATCTCTACACGGATTTGGCCAAGAAACTGAGGATCACGACCGAAATCATCGAGGAATCCTACCTGACGGCCGAACAGCGCATTTGCAAGGGGCTGGTCCGGCTGAACCGGCAATTCGGCTACAAGACGGAGCGGGGCATCGAGCTGAGAATCAATCTGACCCAGGAGAATCTGGCGCGTTTTACCGGCACCACCCGGGTCACGGTCGCCAAGACCATCGGCCACCTGGTCCACCGCAACATCCTTCGCACCAGGCCGAAGCCCTGGATCATCTATCAGATGGACGAGCTCATGCAGCTGACCAGCGGGTCCGCCGAAAGGCGCCGGATCGGATGAACGGCCGAATCAAGGGGGGGCCCCGGTTGACGATGTTCTCCCGGTCGAACTATGATATTTATACCGCAATACAATATTCTGTATTATAATGTGAATCATTAAGGAGGGTCACCATGAGTTACTGGACTCCCCCCGCGCCGGTCAAGAAAATCACGCTGGAAGAACATTTTCTGACGGATTATTTCAACGCCTACGAAGACACCATCGTTCCGTCCTTCCGGCCCGATTTCCGCAAATGGATGCAGGACCGGATCACCGATTTCACCGAGATCCGCCTCAAGGAAATGGACGAAAACAACATCGAAATCCAGGTGCTGTCCCTGACCACCCCCGGGGTTCAGGCGATCAAAGACCCGAAGGAAGCCGTTCGGGAGGCGAAAAATGTAAACGATTTCATCGCCGAGGTGGTCGCAAGGCACCCGAAGCGCTTCGCCGCCTTTGCCGCCCTGCCCTGCCAGAGCCCAAGGGAAGCGGCGGACGAGCTGGAACGGGCCGTGACCCAGCTGGGGTTCAAAGGCGCCCTCATCAACGGGCATTCGAACGGGGAATATCTGGACCACGAGAAGTTCTGGGTGATCTGGGAAAAGGCCGAGGAGCTGGAAGTTCCCGTATACCTCCATCCTTCGTCTTCGCCGGACCAGTGGAAGGTGATGGAAGGCTATCCCGAGCTGACCAAGGCCATGTGGGGATGGGGCGTGGAAACGGCCACCCATGCCCTGCGCCTCATTTTGGCCGGCGTGTTTGACGCCTTCCCCAGGCTGACGCTGATTCTCGGGCACATGGGCGAGATGCTTCCCTTCTGTCTCAAGCGCCTGGACGACCGGTGGGAAATCGGCAAGAAGACCAAGAAACTGTCCAAGCCTCCCTCCCAGTATGTCCGGGAAAACATCATGGTGACCACGTCCGGCGTCTGTTCGCCGGAGGCGCTGCTGTGCACGCAGCTGGCCCTGGGAACGGACCGGATCATGTTCTCGGTGGACTATCCGTACCAGGACCCGGCCGAAGCGGTCCAGTTCATCGAATCGGCGCCGCTCAGCCCGTCCGACCGGGAGAAAATCTGCTATTACAACGCCAAACGCCTGCTCCGGCTGTGAGAGCAGGCGACCGTGAACCGCAACGGACATATGGTCCGTTAGGTCCTCGAAAATCGGATCTTTACAAATTCTAACGGACATGGAGTCCGTTAGAATGTTTTTGAGCTGGGATGAAAACGTTTTCACAACAGCCGGTTGCCTCCTAACGGACCACATGTCCGTTAGATTTTCGCGAAAACTTCCTCAGCCGGTTCTAACGGACAGAATGTCCGTTACGCACATCCCGCCAAAAATGCCGGAGGCGCTCCTCACAGCGTGCGGAGCGCCTCGCGGTGCGCTTCGATCGTGCGGTCGATGTCCTCTTCCGTATGGGCGGTGGACAGGAACCACGCCTCGAACTGCGACGCCGGGATATAGACGCCCCGGTCCAGCAGGGCGGCGAACACGCGGCGGAACCGGTCCAGGTCCGATTGTTTGGCCGTGGCGTAGTCCACCACGGGACCTTCGGTGAAGAACGGGTTGATCATGGATCCCACGGCGTTGACCGTCTGGGGAATGCCCAGTTCCCGCGCGTTGCGCTCCAGGCCTTCGCGCAGCCGCTGCGTCAGCCGCTCCAGCCGCTCATACGCCTCTTTGGTCATCAGCTTCAGCGTCGTGTAGCCCGCGGCCATGGCCAGCGGATTGCCGGAGAGGGTGCCCGCCTGGTAGACGGGTCCGGACGGCGCCACCATCTCCATGATGTCCCGCCGTCCGCCATAGGCACCCACCGGCAGGCCGCCGCCGATCACTTTGCCCAGGCAGGTGAGGTCCGGCGTCACCCCGTACAGTCCCTGGGCGGAATGGTAATGGACGCGGAAGCCGGTCATCACTTCGTCGAAAATGAGCAGGCTGCCGTACCGGCGGGTCAGTTCCCGGAGTCCCTCGAGAAATCCGGGCTTCGGCGGCACGACGCCCATGTTGCCGGCCACCGGCTCCACGATGACGGCGGCGATGTCTTCCCCGTACCGCTCGAAGGCGAGGCGGACCGCCTCAAGGTCGTTGTAGGGCGCGGTGATCGTGCTTCCCGCCGTGGCCGGCGGCACCCCCGGGCTGTCGGGCAGGCCGAGGGTGGCCACGCCCGACCCGGCCTTGATCAGCAGGCTGTCCGCATGGCCGTGGTAGCAACCTTCGAACTTGACAATCTTGCTGCGCCCGGTGAACCCCCTGGCCAGCCGCAGCGCGGACATCGTCGCCTCGGTGCCGGAGTTGACCATCCGCACCATTTCCACCGACGGAATCCGCTCGCACACCAGCTCCGCCAGTGCCGTCTCCAGCTCCGTCGGCGCCCCGAAGCTGGTGCCGTTTTCCGCCGTCCGGCGGATCGCCTCCACCACTTCCGGATGGGCGTGGCCGACGATGAGCGGCCCCCAGGACAGCACATAGTCGATGTAGCTCTGCCCGTCGATGTCGTAAATGCGGCTGCCCTTGCCGCGTTCGATGACGACCGGCGTCAGGCCCACCGCCTTGAACGCGCGCACCGGGCTGTTCACGCCGCCGGGCATGAACCGCTTCGCTTTTTCGAACGCGGCCCGGGAACGTTCATCCGAGCGACCTTGCCGCTTTTCCACCATCGCGCAGACCTCCCGTCCGGCCAAGGATCACGACGTGCCGGCCAGCCATCTGGCGGCGTCCTTGGCATGATAGGTGATGATCATGTCGGCCCCGGCCCTTTTCATCCCCGTCAGCGTCTCCAGCACCACCGCGCGTTCGTCGATCCAGCCCCGCATCGCGGCTGCCTTGACCATCGAATATTCGGCGCTGACGTTGTAGACGGCGAGAGGAAGGTCGAACCGTTCCTTGATGCGGCGAACCACGTCGAGAAAGGCAAGGGCCGGCTTCACCATCAGGATGTCCGCGCCTTCCGCCACATCGGATTCGGCTTCGCGCAAGGCTTCCCTGGCGTTGGCGGGGTCCATCTGGTACGTCTTGCGGTCGCCGAACTGCGGCGCCGAGTGGGCCGCCTCGCGAAAGGGACCGTAATAGGCGGAGGCGTATTTGACAGAATACGACATGATCGGAATGTGCGAATACCCCGCCTCGTCGAGGGCGGTGCGGATGGCGTGCACGAAGCCGTCCATCATGTTGGACGGGGCGATCACGTCCGCGCCGGCTTCGGCCTGGGACACCGCAGTGCGGGCCAGCACCTTCAGCGACTCGTCGTTGTCGATGACCGCCTGGCCGCCGACCTGGCGGACGATGCCGCAGTGGCCGTGGTCGGTGTACTGGCACAGGCAGGTGTCGGCGATCACCGTCAGATCGGGCGCGATGGCTTTGACTTGGCGAATCGCCCGCTGCACGATGCCGTCCGGTTCGAAGGCGGACGTCCCTTCGGCGTCCTTGTGTTCCGGCACGCCGAAGAGCAGCACCGCCGGAATGCCCAGTTCGCGGATTTCCCGGATCTCCTCCTCCAGCCGGTCCACGGACCAGTGATAGACACCCGGCATGGCGGGAATTTCGCTTTTGATGTTTTCGCCGTGCGTGACAAAAATGGGACAGATGAAATCGCTTGGCGTCAGCACGGTTTCCCGGACCAGGCGGCGCAGGGCGTCCGTGCGGCGCAGCCGCCGGTGGCGCACAAGCGGATAGGGCATCCCTCTTCACCTCTTCTTAGGTATAGTAATCCACAATGGCTTTCACCAAACCGTCGATGGTGGACGGATTTGCGACCACTTGGACGTCAAGCCCGTACGACGCGGCCGTCTCCGCGGTGACGGCGCCGATGCAGGCGATGTCCGCCTTCCGCAGAAGGCCCGCCGGATCCGCCGCCCCCAGCTTCCCGAGCGCCGCGATCAGATTGTGGACGGTGGAGGAGCTGGTGAACGTGACCATATGGATGCGGCCCTGCTCCAGCCATTCCACCAGCCGGTCGTCGCGCGGCGCGGCGGGCACCGTCTCGTACACGTCGATCTCCACCGCCTCGACGCCCAGCCGCCGCAGTTCGTCCGGCAGCCAGTCGCGGGCCAGATCGCCGCGGGGCAACAGCGCCCGCATGCGCGGACGCAGATGCTCCTTCATCTCGTCAAACAGCCCTTCGGCCTGGAACAACTTGCCGGGAACCATGTCCGGCACGATGCCGCGGGATTTGAGCTCCTCCGCGGTTTTCGGCCCCACGGCGGCCACGCGCGCGCGGTGGAACCGCCGCACGTCCGTGCCGCACATGCCGAGCCAGCGGAAAAAATAATCGACGCCGTTGACGCTGGTGAAAATGATCCAATCGTAAGATTCCGCCCGCGCCAGCGCGGCGCGGATCGCTTCCCTGCGTTCCTCCGACTCGGGCAGGCGGGTCTCGATCACCGGATATTCGTAAGGCTCGCCGCCCAGCTCGTCGATGCGCGCCGAAAGCTCCCCCGCCTGGTCCCGCGCCCGGGTGACCAGCACCCGGCGGCCAAACAGCGGCTTGCGCTCGAACCATTGCAGTTCCTTGCGCCATCGCACCGTTTCCCCGATGACGATGACCGCCGGCGGCTTGAAATCCGCTTCCTTCACTTTCCGCGCGATGTCCCCCAGGGTTCCCTCCAGCGTCCGCTGCTCCGCCCGCGTCCCCCAGCGCACCAAGGCGACCGGGGTGTCCGGCGGGCGTCCGTGTTCCATCAGGCGCCGGCAGATGTGGTCCAGGTTCGCCACGCCCATCAGCACCACGATGGTTCCCGCGGCGCCGGCCGCCTTATCCCAGCGGACGGCGCTGTCCAGCTTGTCGGGATGTTCGTGGCCCGTCAGCACCAGGAAAGACGACGCCGCGTCACGATGGGTCACCGGAATTCCCGCGTAGGCGGGAACCGCGATGGCCGACGTGACGCCGGGCACGATTTCGAAAGGAATGCCGTGGCGCGCCAGGGCTTCCGCTTCCTCGCCGCCGCGGCCGAACACGCAGGGATCGCCGCCCTTGAGGCGGGTGACCGTAAGCCCTTCCAACGCCAGTTCCACCAACAGCCGGTTGATGTCTTCCTGCTTCGCCGCGTGGCGTTCGGGGCGTTTCCCCACATAGTACAGGCGCGCATGCGGCGGAACTTCGCGGAGCAGCTGCGGGGCCGCCAGCCGGTCGTACACCACCGCGTCGGACCTGCGCAGCGCCTCCAGGCCGCGGACGGTGATCAGCTTCGGATCCCCCGGTCCCGCGCCGACCAGATAGACTTTGCCCGTCGCCATCCGTCATTCCTCCGTCCTTGCCGCCGCCAGAATCCGGTCCGCTCCCATGGCAAGCAGCTGCCGGGCGGCCGCTTCGCCGACCCGCTCCGGTTCTTCGCCGGATACCGCCACCTTATGGACCGCGTCGCCGGACGGGGAAGCGACCATGCCGGTGAGCGAAATCTTCCCTTCGCCGCCTTCCGCCGTTTCCGCGTAGGCGCCGATGGGCACCTGGCATCCGCCGTCCAGCACGCCCAGCATACGGCGTTCCGCGGCCACCGCCCGGGCGGTCGGCTCGTCGTTCAGCGCGGCCAGGAGCTCGAGGATCGTTTCGTCCCCCGCGCGGCATTCCACCGCGAGGGCGCCTTGTCCAACGGCCGGCAGCATCACGTCCACCGGCAGATACGCGGAGATGCGGTCCTGCCAGCCCATCCGGTGCAGCCCGGCCGCGGCCAGCACCACCGCGTCGAAGCCTTCGGTTTCCAGCTTGCGCAGGCGGGTGTCGATGTTGCCGCGCACGGGTTCGACGCGCAGGTCGGGACGCGCCGCCCGCAGCTGCGCTTCGCGCCGCAGGCTGCTGGTGCCCACCTTCGCGCCGCGGGGCAGATCGTCCAGTCCTTTCACCGGGGCGCGGCTGACCAGGCAGTCCCGCGGATCCTCCCGGGGCGGCACGGCGCCGATCACCAGGCCGTCCGGCAGCCGGTGGGGCAGGTCCTTCAAGCTGTGCACCGCCATGTCGATGGCGCCGTCCAGGAGCGCCTGCTCGATTTCCTTGACGAACAGGCCCTTGCCGCCCACCTTGGACAGGGTGACGTCCAGAATCCTGTCCCCGCGCGTCACGATCGGTTTGACCTCAAAAACGAAAAACAGTCCCCGCTGCGCGCAAATCCGCTCCAGACGCGAGATGACCTGCTTCGTCTGGGCCATCGCCAACGCGCTTTTGCGGGAACCGACGATGATCGTTCGCATGGATTCCCTCCATAGAGTCGGGAAAGCCGGCCCGTCCCTTCGCGGCCGGTCCGTCCGGAAACGGCCGCCGCGGGCTGTCCGCCGGCTCCCTTTACGGGCTGTCCTTCGGCTCTCGCTGCGGGCTCTCCGCCGGATCCTGTTACGGATTGTCCACCGGCTTCCGCTGCGGACCTTCCCCCGGCTCCCTCCCGTTCACTGCCGGCGGGACCGGCAGCGTCCGGAGCAGAGCCACCAGCTCGTCCCCTTCCGGAAGTACATCGGCCGCCAGGAGGACGGCAGCGCCTCCTTCGCTCGCCGCTGCCGCCAGGAGCCTGCGCCGCTCGGCGGGGTCCGGCACCCGCGCTTTCACCGTCCGGCGCACGGCGCGCAGCGCCTTGCTCAGGCGCCCGTATTCGGGACCGTACCGTTCCGCCAGCTCCGCCGCGATGCGCGCGGCCAGAGCCGGCGACGCGCCGGAAGCGCTGACGGCCAGCACGAGATCGCCCCGGCGCACCACGGCCGGCGTGAGGAAGTCCCCTTCCTCTCCTTCACCCGCCGCGTTGACCGGGACGCCGCGCATCTTCGCCGCCGCGATCATCCGCGCGCGAAATTCGTCGCCGCCGCCGGCCACGAAGGCCAGATACGCGCCGTCCAGATCGGCTTCCTCCGCTTCCCGGAGCACGGCTTCCACCCGGCCTTCCTCCGCCCACCGGCGCAAAGCCGGCGTGAGCGACGGACTGACGACGCGCACGCGGGCTTCCGCCTCGAGCAGCGCGGCGACCTTGCGCTCGGCCACCCTGCCGCCGCCGATCACCACCACCGTCCGGCCGTCCAGCCGCACGAGCATCGGATACCAGCCCATGGGCCGACTCCCGCCCGGTTTACCGGGCCGCGCCCGCCAGACGGGGCAAGGCTTCCGCGTCGCCGGTGCGGCCATCCGCCCGGCCCGCCTCCGCAGGTTGGCCCAAGGCGACGGTCCCGCGCCAACCGGTTCTCCCGTCCTTCGACGCGCACGTTTCCGCCTCAAGGGCTCCAAGGGCCTCAAGGGCTTCCGGTTTTCCTTCCGCGGATGCCGGATCAAGATCAAGATCAAGATCAAGCAGCATCGCCGCAAACCGCGCGGCCTCTTCTCCCCGGCCCGCTTCCGCCAGCTCCTTGAGGCGGAGAATGGGGGCGCGGATGAGCTGCCTGATCATGCTTCGGGTCAGTTTGTCGATTTTTTTCCTTTGCCGTTCGTCCAGATTCGGCATTTTGCGCAGCAGGCTTTGCAGCGTCGCCTCGTGGATGGCTTCCGCTTTTTCCTGCAAAGCCCGGATCACCGGCTGGACCGGCAGCGTCGCCGCCCAGCGGGCGAACGCCTCCCGTTCCTCTTCGATCGCCTTCTCGACGGCTTCGCCGATCTGGCGGCGCTTCTCGAGGTTGTTTTCCACCACGCCCTCCAGATCGTCGATGTCGTACAGAAACACCCCGGGCACTTCCCGGCAGGCGGGATCGATGTCCCGCGGCACGGCGATGTCGATCAGAAACAGCGGCCTGTCCGTCCGGCCGGCCATGGCTTCCCGCACGTCCGCCGCGGTGAGCACGTGCCCGGGAGCGTTCGTGCCGCTGATGACGATGTCGGCGGTCGCAAGATGCGCCCGCGCTTCGTCCAGCCGCACCGCCTTGCCGCCGAACTGGCTTGCCAGCTCCTGCGCCCGCTCCGGCGTCCGGTTGGCCACCACGATGTCCCGGGCGCCGTTCGAGAACAGATGCCGGGCGGCCAGTTCCCCCATCCGGCCGGCCCCGATCAGCATGACGCGCTTGCCGTCAAACCGGCCGAAGATGCGCCGGCCCAGCTCGACGGCGGCATAGCTGACCGAGACGGCGTTTTCCCCGATGGCCGTTTCGTGATGGACGCGCTTGCCCACCGTCACCGCCTGCTTGAACAGGCGGTTGAACACCTTGCCGGTGGCTCCCGTCCGCTGCGCCAGCAGGAACGCGTCGCGCACCTGGCCGAGCACCTGCGTTTCGCCGGGCACCATGGCATCCAGTCCGCAGGCCACCCGGAACAGGTGGGAAACGGCCCGTCCATCCTCATGAATATAAAGATACTGGTTGAATTCCCGTCGCGGAATGCCGAACCAGCGTTCCATGAACGTGCGGATCTCGTAGCCGCAGAGCGTAGGACGGTCCAAGACGGCGTACAGTTCCGTCCGGTTGCAGGTGGACAGAATGACGCCTTCACGGATGCCCGCGGACGCCAGAAATGCCGCCAACGCTTGGGGCAAGTCGGTCTCGGACAAGGCAAACCGTTCCCTGACTTCCACAGGCGCGGTGCGGTAGTTCAGTCCAACGACCACGATTTGCACGGGATGCACCTCCTGCGTGCCGCCCTACCCGCATGTTGTGGCTAATTATATCATATTATGCACGACGATTGATTGAAAATTTGATGAATCCCTGCGCTGTCTAGTTTCGTCCGCGGCATGCGGTTCCATACCCGTATGGGGTTCCATGCCCATAAGAAAAAACCATGAGGAAATTCCCCATGGCTTTGTTCCGGACCGTCGCAAAACCACTTTTTACACCGGTTCGGTCTGCTTCACTTCGACATCGGCGACCTTCAGTTCGCCGACGCCGCGGATGAGCTTTTTCGCAAACACCTTTTTGGGCTTCAACGTTTCGACAAGATAGTCGACCGCCAGCTGGGGATCGACCGTCTCGCCGCACGTGTAGCAATCGATGGCCGCGAATCCTTTTTCGGGATAGGTGTGGATCGAAAGATGGCTCTCCGAAAGCAGAACCAGGACGGTCGCGCCTTGCGGTTCGAACTGCTTGGATTGAACCGAAAGCACGGTAGCACCGCAAGCTTCGGCCGCTTCCACCAGATGCGCTTGAAGAGCATCGGCATTGTTGAGAAGATCGTAATCAACGCCCCAGGCGTCCACCGCAACATGCCGTCCGAAAGTAGAGTACTCCATCTTTCGGTTCCCCCTTTCCTAGGAACAAAATGGATAACCAATTTTATCCGCTAGGACCTACGTCATTCACTCGTCGAGGGAATCTGCACTTCAACCGCATCGTTCCTGAGTGAATCCTGGTTCCTATTGTGTTGTCAACGATGATTAAAATAACATCTATCGCCCGGAAATGCAACCCTTTTTTTCAGCTTTTTTTGGGGCCGGATGCCGGCGGAAAAATCGTGGTTTCCGGCTGAAAAAAATATATGCGGAACACGCGCCGGGGGAACCTGGAAAAGACGAAAATCGCCCGGTTTGCGCACCTGTCCCCAAAAAACCATTGCGGACATACGATCCGTCAGAACGCGACCGGACTTGCGGGAAAAATTCCCGCGATCAAGTCGCGCGCTGACGGATGGCATGTCCGCAGGCTGTTTCGCCGCCCGTCAGATTCAGGTCCGTCAGGATTGAACCCGCCAGGGTTCTCCCCGTCAGGCCTCGGTCCGCCGGGCTTTCGTCCGTCCGGCTTCCATCCGTCCGGCTTTCCGCCCGTCAGGCTTCCAGTTCGAAGAGGCGGAGGCTTCGCTCCTTCAGGCACAGATCGATGGCGGCGATGTCCGCCGCATCCGTCGCCCGGTTCCGCCGGTCCAAAAGTTCGTCCACTTCGCTTCGCAGGCGGGCGATCCGTTCTTCCACCGTGCGCATTCGGAACACCGCCTCCAGCGATTCCGGCGTCGGCATCCCGGGCAGGCGCCGTTCGTAGATGACGTTCGGCGCGCCCTCCCGGTTCTCCACGATGCGGGCGACTTTGCCGTCCAGATAATGGTAGGTGATGACAAACCCCCGGTAAATGCGGTTCACCATGGCGTCTCCCCGGAAGGCGGCCAAGGCCCGGTTGAGCGCCTGGGCAAGCCCGGGCTTTGTAATCCGGCAGGAAAGCAGGCAGGTATACCGGTTGCCGCTGCCCACAAACGTCAGACGCACGGATTCGCCCCCGACTTCGTCGCTGAGCACCAGCTCCCGGTCTCCGCCCTCAAGGACGCGGACCATCAGCCGCACCCGCATCGCGTCGCACAGGGCGGCGAAACGCGGCATTTCGGCCTTGACCAGGGAAAGGCGGGCATAGACGTACTCGGTGGCTGCCCGTTGTGGCATAATATCTCCTCAATTCTTATGGGTTGCGATTTGTTCCCGATTTTTATTATACGACAAACGCCCTTTCCTCCGCTTTCCTGCCGCGCGCGATAATCCGTGATTTTCGGGAAAAATCCAAAACCTCCCGCGATCTGCCCGCCGAATTACCCGTTATCCTCGCTTTCGCGCGGGTCATTCACGGGCTTTTTTCCCGCAGCCGCTCTTCGATCCGCTTCCACAGTTCGTCCCGGCCAAGCCCGGTCTCCGCCGAAAAGGGCACGAAGGGATGCTCCTCGGCCATCCCCAGCGTTTCCCGCGCGATGCGGGCGTGTTTCAGGTGATGGCCGCGGGACACCTTGTCGGCCTTCGTGCCGACGACGCACAGCGGGATGCCGTGCCAGACCAGCCACTCGTACATCATTCGGTCGTCGTCCGTCGGGGGGTGGCGGAAGTCGACGATGAGCAGCACGAGGCGGAGCTGCGGCCGGTCCCGCAAATAGCCCTCGATCAGGCGGCCCCAGCGCTGGCGCTCCGCTTTGGAGACCTTGGCGTACCCGTATCCGGGCACGTCCACCAGGTAAAACGCGCGGTTGATTCGGTAGAAGTTCAACAGGCGCGTCCTGCCCGGCTGCGAGCTGGTGCGCGCCAGCCCGCGATGCCCCGTCAGGCGGTTGACCAGCGACGACTTGCCGACGTTGGAGCGGCCCGCCAGGGCGATCTCCGGCAGGCCGTCCCGGGGAAACTGCTCCGGAGAAGCCGCGCTGGCCGCCAGTTCGCAGTGGGTGACCTTCACCGGCACTCCTCCCTCAGTGGGCGCCCAGCGAAGGCGTCCCCTCCGCCTCGTCGACCGCCGGATCCAGTGCCGGCTGCGGCCCGGCGGCGGGCTGCGGATCCATCGATCCGTTTTCCGAATACCGCGGCACAGGGCGCTCCGGCAGCGGATCCGCCAGGGCGTGGCGCAGCACCTCGTCCATGTGGGTCACGGGCACGAATTCGAGGGCTTCCCGCACGCTTTCCGGGATCTCCTCCATGTCCCGCTCGTTTTCCTTCGGAAACAGCACCTTCCGGATGCCCGCCCGGTGGGCGGCCAGCGCTTTTTCCTTCAGGCCGCCGATGGGCAGCACGCGGCCGCGCAGCGTGATTTCCCCGGTCATGGCCACATCGCTCAACACCTTGCGGCCCGAAAGCGCGGAGATAAGGGCGGTGGCGATGGTGATCCCCGCCGACGGCCCGTCCTTCGGAATGGCTCCTTCGGGAATATGGATGTGGATATCGGTCGTTTTGTAAAAATGCGGATCGATGTCGTAATCGGCCGCCCGGCTCCGCGTGTAGCTGTAGGCGGCCTGCGCCGACTCCTTCATCACGTCGCCGAGCTTGCCGGTCAGAGTGAGCTTGCCGTCGCCGGGCATGACGGTCACTTCGATGACCAGCGTGTCGCCGCCCGCCTCCGTCCAGGCCAGGCCCGTGGCCGCGCCCACCTGGTCTTCGTTTTCCTTGACGCCGTAGCGGTATTTCTCGGGGCCGAGAAACTCCCGCAGGCGCGCTTCGTCCACCACCACGGGAGCGGCTTCCGGATTGGCCACGATCGCCTTGGCCGCCTTGCGGCAGATGGCCGCCAGCTGCTGCTCCATCTGGCGCACGCCGGATTCGCGGGTGTACTCGCGGATCAGCTTGAGCAGCGTCGACTCCGGCACTTCGAGCTGATGCTCCTCAAGCCCGTGGTCCCTCCGCTGCTTGGGCAAGAGGTGCCGCCTGGCGATCTCCAGCTTCTCCAGCTCGGTATAGCCGGGAATGTACAGCACTTCCATCCGGTCGAGCAGCGGCCGCGGGATGTTGTGCACGGCGTTGGCCGTGGTGATGAACATGACCGACGACAGGTCAAAGGGCAGCTCGATGTAATGGTCGCTGAAGGCGGAGTTCTGCTCCGGATCGAGCACCTCGAGCAGGGCCGCCGCCGGGTCGCCGCGGAAGTCCATCGCCATTTTGTCGATTTCGTCCAGCAGGAAGACCGGGTTCAGCGTGCCGGCGTTGCGCATGCCCTGGATGATGCGGCCGGGCATCGCGCCCACATAGGTGCGCCGGTGGCCTCGGATTTCCGCCTCGTCCCGCACCCCGCCGAGGGACACGCGCACGAATTCGCGGCCCAGGGCCTTGGCGATGGAACGGGCGAGCGACGTCTTGCCGACGCCCGGAGGGCCGACGAAGCACAGGATCGGGCCTTTCAGCTTCTGGACGAGCTTTTGCACGGCCAGGTATTCGAGGACCCGCTCCTTCGGCTTTTCCAGCCCGTAATGCTCCTCCTCAAGGATGCGCTCGGCCTCGGCCAGATCCAGATGGTCTTCGGTTTTCTTGCTCCACGGCAGGGCAAGCAGCCATTCCACGTAGTGCCGGATGACCGACCCTTCCGCGGAAGAGGGCGGCGTTTTCTCCAGGCGGTCGATTTCCTTCTCGATTTTCTGCGCGATCTTCTCGGGAATGTTCGCTTCGGCCAGCTGCTGGCGAAGCTCTTCCACCTCGCCGGCGCGGCCTTCCTTTTCGCCCAGCTCCCTCTGGATGGCCTTCATCTGCTCGCGCAGATAGTATTCCTTCTGGGTCTTTTCCATCTGCTTCTTGACCCGCTGGCTGATCTTGCGCTCAAGCTCCAATACCTCGCGCTCGTTGCTCAGCAGGTTCAGCAGCTTCTCCAGCCGCTCGCGGACGTCGATGGTTTCCAGAATCTCCTGCTTGTCCTTGATCTTGAGGGTCAGGTGGCTGGCGACGACGTCGGCCAGGCGGCCCGGTTCGTGAATGTCGGCGACGGCCACCAGGGTCTCCGGCGACACGCGCTTGGACAGATGGATGTAATGTTCGAACTGGTTGAGCACCGCCCGCATGAGGGCGTCCACTTCGAAGCTTTCCACCGTCTGTTCCGGCAGTTCCCGGACGACCACCTCGTAGAAGCGGTCGTTGGGCAGATATTCCTCGATTCGCGCCCGGACGACGCCTTCCACCAGCACGCGGATCGTGCCGTTCGGCAGCTTGATCATCTGGCGCACCCGGCTGATGGTGCCCACACGGTAGATGTCGTCATGGGTCGGTTCCTCGATGTTCACTTCCGACTGGGAGCACAGCAGGATCATGTGATCGCCCACCATGCACCGCTCCAGCGCCCTGACGGATTTTTCCCGGCCGACATCGAGATGCAGCACCATGCTCGGGAAAACGAGCAGCCCGCGCAGCGGAAGAAGCGGCAAGGTACGGGTTTTCGGCTCCCTCGAACCCAAGTTCCGGGCACCTCGCTTTCGGTGTTGAGCCTTCGGTTTTTTCGTCATTTTATCAAATGTAAGGACTTCCCGCAAAATCGGGGGCACAAAAAAAGGCCCCCGACAGGGGGGTGTTGCCGGCGGTCCGGGCGCCGGACAGAGGCGGCCGGCGCCGAATCGGCGTTCAATTGGCGGGGGCGGCCGGAACGTCCGGCACGTCGGGCGAAGGCCCGTCGCAACCGGCGGAACCGGGGGACGCGGTGGCCTTGCGCGCACCCGCGCCGGCGGGCGCATCGGCGTCGGCGGAACCGGCGCGCAGCACCGGGCCGGCGGAAGAAACCGCCAGGCGGTCGCCCGACGCGGCCGACAGCGGCGCCCCTTCGCTCCCGGCTCCGCCGCCGGCGAGCTTCAGCCGGTCGCCGAAGACGAAGCGGAGCGCTTCGTCCAGCCGCTCCACGGGCACCACTCTCACCCGGTCGAGCCCGCACAGCATGGCCAGCTCGTTCTCCTTCGGAATGAGCACCGTCTCGGCGCCGGCCTGGATCGCCGCCTCCACCTTGGCGATGACGCCGCCCACCGGCCTCACCAGGCCCCGGATGCTCACCTCGCCGGTCATGGCCAGCTTGTTGTCCACCGGCAGTCCGGTGATCGCGGACACGATGGCGACGCCCATGGCCAGCCCCGCCGACGGGCCGTCCACCGGCATGCCGCCCGGAAAGTTGATGTGCAGTTCGTACCGGTCCGGCCGGAAGCCCAGCCGGCGGAGGGCGGTCAGCACATTGTCCGCGGAGCCGCGGGCCATGCTCTTGCGGCGCAGCGTGCGCTCGCCGCCGCCCAGCTCCTCCTCTTCCACGACGCCGGTGACGGTGCAGCTTCCCTTCCCGCGCGCCACGGGAATCGCCGTCACTTCGATTTCCAGCAGCGCGCCCATGTTTGGGCCGTACACGGCCAGGCCGTTGACCAGCCCCACCTGCGGCTTGTCCGGCACCCTCCGTTCCAGGCGCGGCGGGATCTGGCTGCTGTTGACCACCCACTCCACGTCGGCGGCGGTGACGGACTCCCGGTTTTCCGACAGCGCCAGCCCGGCGGCCAGCTGGATGATGTTGACCGCCTCGCGCCCGTTGGTGGCGTACCGTTTCACCACCTCCACCGCCTCGGGCTGCGGCGGAAAGCCCAGTTTCATTATGGCGTTCTCGGCGATCTGCCCGATCTCGTCCGGCAGCAGCGGCCGGAAGTAAATTTCCATGCAGCGGCTGCGCAGGGCCGGAGGCAGTTCCGCCGGGGAACGGGTCGTGGCGCCGACGAGGCGGAAGTCGGCGGGCAGGCCGTTCTGGAAAATGTCGTGGATGTACGCGGGGATGTTCGGGTCCTCCGCGTGGTAGTAGGCGCTCTCCAGGAACACTTTGCGGTCTTCCAGGACCTTGAGCAGCTTGTTCATCTGGATCGGATGGAGCTCCCCGATCTCATCGATGAACAGGATGCCGCCGTGGGCCTTCGTCACCGCGCCCGGCTTCGGCTGGGGAATGCCGGCGACGCCCATCGCCCCGGCGCCTTGATATATGGGGTCGTGCACGGACCCGATGAGCGGGTCGGCGATGCCCCGTTCGTCGAAACGGGCGGTGGTGGCGTCGATTTCCAGGAACTTGGCGTCGGGACGGAACGGGGACTTCGGGTTTTTCTTCGCTTCCTCCAGCACGACCCGTGCCGCCGCCGTCTTGCCGACGCCGGGCGGTCCGTAGATGATGACGTGCTGCGGATTGCCGCTGCACAGGGCCGCCTTCAGCGCGCGCAGCCCGTCCTGCTGGCCGACGATGTCGCGCATGGACACGGGCCGGGTCTTCTCCGCCAGCGGCTTCGTCAGCGAAATCGCCCGCATCTTGCGCAGCTTCTCCAGCTCCTTGCGCGACTCGCGGTCCACCGCGATCCGGTTCGATTTTTGGTTGCGCAGCAGCGTCAGGAAATAGAAGCCGATGACCATGGCGAAAAATACCTGGACGATCATCAGGAGCATGCTGAACTCCATCCGTATCAACCTCCCGCTGGCCGCCCGCGGTTTGCTCCCGCAAAAAAGGCAACCGGGCTTATACTTGCCAGTATTGCCCGATTGCCTCCGATTTATAGATGCGCGGCATCGCCGGTCCCCGCCGGACCGTCACCGGTTCAGCCGATTGCGGTACTCCTGCGGCGTCATGTTGAACGCCTTCCGGAACGCCTGGTTGAAGGAATGGGGCTGCAGATAGCCGACTTTCTGCGCGATTTCGTAAATTTTCTCGTTCGTGTGCCTGAGCAGGTACTCCGCCTTGGCCATGCGGACGCGGCTGATGTAGTCGCTCAGGTTCTCCCCGGTTTCCTGCTTGAACAGTTTGGACACATAGACGGGGTGCATGTGGACGTGCCCGGCGATGGCCTGCAGGGAGATGTCCTGCGCCAGGTGGCGGTCGATGTACGCCTTGATGTCCCGGATGAGCAGGCTCCGGGAATCCTTCGACTCCCGCAGCGCGTCCTCCCGCAGTCGTTCCAGCACCCGGAAGGACCACTCCCGGAGGGCGCGGACGGAACGGACGGAGGCGACTCCCGTTAGTTTGCCGTAATCGCCGCCGATCAGATCGGACAGCAGGCGCCGGTTCTTGTGGGCGACGTGGAGGAAGGCCGACGCCAGATGAAAAAACGCCTCCAGCCAATGCTCCTCGGATTCCGGCCAGCGCTCCTGCAATTCGGCCAAAATTCCGTCCAGCTTCGCCGCCGCCTCGTTCCACCGGCCGGCGTCCAGCAGATGGACCAGCGTCGGCGGTTCCGCCAGCTGCCGCAAGGGCTGGATGTGCGGCTCGCTCCAGCCGTCCGCGTCCACCCGCAGAAACACCCCGGTTTCGTACCCCGCCCATTTCCGGAAGGCGGCGAAGCAGCGGGCGTGCAGCGCCGGCACATCGTCCGGAAACGTCCCCCACGGGGAGACCGCCACGGAGACGGTGCCCTTCAGCCACGTGCTGACGGCCGCCTGGAGCTGCGACGCGGTCCGTTCCAGCCACCGGAGCAGGTCCCGGCCGGCGTCCGGAGCCCCCTCCGGGAGCGGCTCCCCCGCGGACAGCTCCCGCACAGGCGACTCCTCCTCGGACAACTCCCGCACAGGCGGCTCCCCCGCGGCGGACTCCCGCTCCCCAAGAGACTCCTTCGGCGTCATCGCGAACACCAGATAATCGTGGACGTCCTTCGTTCCCCAGATGTGGAACCGGCCGCCGAACAGCTCGGTGACCATGTTGCCAATGGCGTATTCCATCAGGGAAAGGTGGGATTCGTACTGGGCGGTCAGCGACTCCTCCATGCGCACCGTCATCAGCGCGAAGGTGCAGCCGTCGAAGGGCGCAAGCTCCAGCTGCTTCAGCTTTTCGGACAGCTGCCCGGAAGCCGGCCGCAGCCCCTGCAGCAGATCGCCCAGCAATTTGGCCTGGAGAAGGGGCAGATGCTCCTTCATCGCCTCCTGCAGGCGCCGCACGGACAGCACCCGGTTCCATTCCTCTTCCAGCTCTGCCTTGACCCGCCGGACGCTTTGCAACAGTTCCGGCACCTTCACCGGTTTCAGCAGATAATCCTTCGTTTCGTGCAAAATGGCTTCCCTGGCATACTCGAAATCGGAATACCCCGACAGCAGGATGCATTTCGTCTTCGGCCAGCGGGATTTGATTTCGGCGATGAGTTCCAGACCGTTCATCCCCGGCATGCGGATGTCCGTGATGACGATGTCGACGGAGCATACTTGCAGCAAGGCCAGCGCTTCGTCCGCGGAATAAGCGCCGTGCACCTGGCCGATGCCTTCGGAGGCCCAGTCGATGGTGGCGGTCAGGCGCTCGACCACATGGGGTTCGTCATCCACGATGAGCAGTCCGATCATTCCTCTCCCCTCCCTCGGCGGAATTCGTGTCCGCACTGCGGTTCCAGACCAGGGTCACCGTGAGTCCCCCCGTTTCGTTCCGCTCGAAATGCAACCCCGACCCTTCCCCGAAATGGTTCAGCAGCCGGTGGTGGACGTTCCAGGTGCCGAATCCCTTCCCGCCGTCCATCGGCTGCCCGAGCCGTTCCCGCAGCTGCTCAAGTTCCCGCTCCTCCATCCCGGAGCCGTTGTCGGCGACGCGGACGCGGCAGGTCTCCCCGTCCCGCTCGCCGGTGACGGCGATCCGGCCGCCGCCGGGCTTGTCCGCGATGCCGTGCTCGACGGCGTTTTCGACGATCGGCTGCAGGATCATCTTGGGCACCGGTTCGGCCAGTATTTCTTCGGGGACCGAGATCTCGAA
Source organism: Paenibacillaceae bacterium (assembly GCA_036563895.1). Taxonomy (GTDB): domain Bacteria; phylum Bacillota; class Bacilli; order Paenibacillales; family Paenibacillaceae; genus ZCTH02-B3. The sequence continues at coordinate 9,509 of DATCLN010000216.1, read as the reverse complement.
CTCCAGGCGGTGCATCCGCAGATGATGGATGGACAGGTAATGCCGCACCATTTCCAGCTCTTCGCCCAGCGTGACCAACTGGTCGTCGGTGCGGGTCGAATAGCGGAACAGCTCCGCCAGGTGGTGCGCCATCGCCTCCACCGCGTCGTGGTCGCCCATCGCCGAAGAGTTGATGATGAAAAACAAAGAATTGTACAGAAAATGCGGATTGATCTGGGACTGCAGCTGCTTGAGCTTGGCTTCGCGGGAGCGGATGCGTTCCGCGTACACGTCTTCGATCAGCGTCTGGATCTGTTCGGCCATTTCGTTGAACCGGCGGAAGAGGAAATTGAACTCGTTCCCGGCGTCGTAGGCGATGCGCGCCGAAAATTTGCCGCGCTTGAAGCTCTGCATGCCGGCGATCAGCGCCAGGATCGGCCTTTGCACCTGGCTGTACAGCACGTAGGCGGCGATCGCCCCCATGAGCAGCAATAGACCGATGGACAGATAAAACAGGCGGCCGATCCGGGTGATGGGGGACAGGATCTGTTCCATCGGGGTGTAGTCGATCAGATACCAGCCCAGCTGTTCGGATTGCACATAGCTGACCAGAATGCGCTGGCCGCTGGCCCGCATGGCGAACTGGCCGGATGGGTCCCTCAGGGGATGCTGCCTGATGTGCCCGATGATCTGCCCGATGACCTCATCGTCGGCAAAGGCTTCGGAAGCGAAAATCGTCCCGTGATGCCGGTGGAAAAAGAACGGATACCGGTCGTGGTCCGCCTTGTAGGCGTGGAGCATCTCCACCAGATTGGAGCGGAAAAAGCGGATCTGGTACACCGCCTTTGCCTGCGCGAATCCTTCCGCCGACGCGGGCTCGGCGATTTCCCGGACGAAGGCGCCGTCCCGCCCCGCGGCGGGCGGCTGGTAGGTCCAGTTGGAGCGGATGCGGCCGTCCACCGGACGAACGTCGCCCATGTTCAGAAAAATGCTGGAAGAGAGCAGCCGGTTTTCGCCCGGAAACACGATGGTCAGCTCGTTGTTCCAGTCGCTGGACACGCTTTGCAGGCCCAGCTTGCTCAGGACCCGGGACTGTTCGACCAGCATCAGGCCGCGCTGCTCCGGCGCCGTGTCGACGAACTGCCGGATGTGGGGATCGTAGCTGATGATGACGGGGAACATGGAAAGCTGCTCCATCTTGGCGTCCAGCTGGTTGGCGAAGAAGGAAAGCTGGTTCAGGTTGGACCACTCGATCTGCTGGCGGATGACCCCGTTGGAAATCCGGTTGGAAAAATAGTAAAGGAGCAGCACCGGAAGCAGCAGCAAAACGATCAGGATGAGGATTTTCCGGTAAATGGTGAGCCGCGGCACGGACCCCTCTCCCCCATTCTCCCCCATGCCGGCTTTTTTTGAAGATTTTATTCTATCTTAAACGATTTTCCATGCCGGTTGGACCCCCGGACGCGGGACGAAGGCGCCGCGGCTCCGGCCTTCCCCTCAGCCTTTCACCGCCCCGGCGGACAGGCCGCTGACCACGTACCGCTGGGTCATCAGGGAAATGGCCAGCACCGGCAGCGTGATGATGCACGCGGCGGCCATCAGCCCGCCCCAGTTGATTTCCGAATAGGACAGGAAATTGAACACGGCGATGGGCAGCGTCTTGGTCCGGTCGCCGGCCAGAATGATGGAGAACATGAAGTTGTTCCAGGAAAAAATGAAGGACAACAGCGATGACGTGGTGATGCCCGGACCCGAGATCGGCAGGACGATGTGCAGAAACACCCGGTTCACGGTGCACCCGTCGATCAGCCCCGACTCCTCGATCTCCCGCGGCAGCGCTTCGAAATAGGCGATCATGATCCAGACGATGAACGGCAGCACCACGAGCATGTGGGACAGGATCAGGGCCGCGTAGGTGTCCACCATCCCGGCCATGGAGAACAGGATGAACCACGGAATCAGAAACGTGATCCCCGGGATGATGCGGGCGATCAGAATGACCATGCCCAGCCGCTGCATGTGGTAGCGCGCGATGGCGTAGGCCGCGGGCAGGCCGAGCAGCAGGGAAAACACCGTGGCCCCCGCGGCGACGACGAAGCTGTTGATGATGTATTTCAGGAAGTTGTGCTCCTTGAACACGTTGACGTAATTCCGGAAGGTCGGCTCGAAAAAGATCAGTCCGGTGTTTCCCATGATCTGCGCCTGCGTCTTGAACGAAGCGGACAGCATCCACAGGAACGGAAACGAAAACAGGAGCAGAACGACGCAGATCAGGCCCACGGCGAAATAATGGAAGGCGTGCTTCTTTCTCACGAGGATTCCCCCAGCCGGTTGCGAAGCCAGATCATGAGCACCGTAAAGGCCATGACGACGGCGAAGAAAATGACCAGCAGCGCCGACGCCATGCCGAGCTTGAAATGCGAGAACGCCAGCACGTAACCGTAGATGTTCAGCGTCTCCGACGCGTGGCCCGGACCGCCCTGGGTGGTCGCGTAGATGATGTCAAAGGTCTTCAGCACGTCGATCAGGCGCAGCATCGCCGCGATGATGATGGTCGGCCTGAGCAGGGGCAGGGTGATCGACACGAATTTCTGCCAGGCGCTCGCGCCGTCCACTTCCGCCGACTCGTACGGTTCCTCGGGCAGCGTGGTCATGCCGGCCATGACGATCAGGGCGATAAGCGGCGTCCATTCCCAAACGTCAACAAGGATGAGGGATGGAATGACCTGATGCTTGTCGGCCAGCCAGGACAGCGGCTGCAGGCCCAGGGATTTCAGGACGCGGTTGGCCGCGCCGATGGTCGGCTCGTAGATCAGCAGCCAGACCAGGCCCATGGCGACGGGCGTCGCCACCATGGGCAGCATCAGGACCGTCTTCGCCGCGTCCTTGCCCCGGAACCGGCGGAAAAACAGCGCGGCGATGGCCACGCCCAGCACGACTTCCAGAAGCAGCGCGGCGAACGTGAAATAGAAGGTGCGAAGCACCGCGTTCCAGAAACGGCTGTCGGCGAACAGCTCCTGGTAATTTTTCAGGCCCACCCACACCGGCGGGCTGGCTGCCGACATGCTCCATTCGAAGAAGCTGATCCGGACCGTGTACAGAATGGGAAACACCATCATGACCACCACGAACAGCACGGCCGGAAGGGTGTAGATCCATTTGATGTTCCGGTCGAACCAACTGTAAGGCATCCGTCAAGCCCCCTTGCCCGGCTGGATGAACTCGCTCGGCAAAAGAAAAGGGCCAGCCGCCCTGACCCTTTTCGATTTTTGCGGATGGTTACCGCTGCGCGTCCCTGTCGATGATTTCCTGCAGCTTCTTGTTCGCCTCGTCGGCAATCGTTTGGATTTCGGTTTCCGACGCGCCGGTGATCATGCGCTGCACGATTTCCCCCACGACTTCCCGGGCTTCGCCGACGCTGATCACCGTCGGGCGGTCGTGGTCCACGCCGCCCTTTGTGCTTTCCCGGATGACTTCCACCAGCTCGGGCGGGTAGGAGGACGTGCTTTCCGGGTTGTTCCAGACCGACACCCTCGCACCCGGATTGCCCATCTTCTGGGTTTTCAGCACGATTTCCTTGCTGGTCGCCCATTCGATGAGCGCCCAGGCGGCGTCCTTGTTTTGCGACTTGGCGTTGATGGCCAGCCCCCAGGACGTCACGTTATACGGCCTCGATCCGGCCGAGCCGGCGGGGAACATGGCGAAGCCGACCTTGTCCGGGATGTTCGATTTTTCGGGGTCCGTGGCGTTCTGGTAAATGGAGCTGGCGTCCGTGTAGAAGGCCACCTTGCCTTGCGCGAACACGCCGATGGCCTGCGGCCAGGACATGTTCAGCACACCGGGCGGGCCGTACTCCCGGAGCAGCTCCGCGTAGATGGACATGCCCCGCAGCGCTTCCGGCGTATTGATGGACGCCTTGCCGTCGGTGATGAAGTCGCCGCCCTCGGAATAGATGAAGGAGGACACCTGTGTCACGAGGGGCGACAGCTGGCCGCGGGCCACGAACCCGTAGAACTCGTTGGCCGGGTCATGCAATTGCCTTGCCGCGTCCACGAGCTCGGTGAGCGTCTTGGGCACGGGGATGCCCTTTTCCGCCAGCACGTCTTTGCGGTAGTACAGAATTTCCTGTTCCGTGATGATCGGAATGCCCGTCAGTTTCCCGTCCACCGTCGTCGAACCGACGGCCGCCTTCGAGAAGTCCGCGAAATCGTAGTCGGTGCTGCCCGACACATAGCCGTCCAGTGCCTCGAGCCAGCCGTTCTTGAAGAACAGTTTGCCTTCCTGCAGCGGACGGTACATGAACACGTCCGGCGTGGACGATCCCGAGGCGAACTGCACCGTCAGCTTCTGGGTCAGCTGGTCTTCGAAGAAGCTGTCCACATTGACCGTCATGCCGGTGGCTTCTTCAAATTCCGGCAGCAGCGGCTTGATCGCTTCCCCCCAGGGGTGGTTCGCGATGACGAAGGTGATGGATCGGCCTTCGAACGGCCTTGCCGTTTGGCCGGTCTCCCCTCCGCCCGCCGGCGCCTGGCTGCTCGCCGGCGGCGGGCTTGCCGCGGGGCTGGAAGGCGATCCGCCGGAGCCGCCGGAGCCGCCGGACCTGCCGGAGCATCCCGCCATGACGGCGAGTACAAGCACCAGGACGGCGAAAACGGCCAGCCGCCCTTTCCACGTCTTCCCTCTCATCGGATATGAATGACCTCCTCGTTGGATGGTTTTCGCCGATCACCTCAAATCTTAAAGAAATGCCCCAGCATTTGGTATAACGAAGATTCAACATTTCTTACGCGTCATGAAGGCGTTTACATGAGGGCGGAAAAACAAAAGCGGTCCGCGAAGCCATGGATGTCTTCGCAAACCGCTGGCGTGCGTGCCGAACCGGATCGGCTCCCCCTCAATGCCTTCTTCCCGGGATGGTGCCCGTCCGCGCGTATTCGGCGGCGAGGGCGTCGATTTCCTTCTTGAGCTCCTCCACCAGCTGCGCCTCCGGCACCTTGCGCACCACTTCGCCGTGCCGGAACAGCAGGCCTTCCCCGCGGCCGCCGGCGATGCCGATGTCCGCCTCCCGCGCCTCGCCGGGGCCGTTGACGGCGCAGCCCAGCACGGAGACCTTGATCGGCACCCTCAGCTTGGACAGGTATTCCTCCACCTCGTTGGCGATGGAGATGAGGTCGATGTCCAGCCGTCCGCAGGTCGGACACGACACCAGGGTGGGCGCGTCGGAGACGAGGCCGAAGGTCTTGAGCAGCTCCCGCCCCACCTTGATCTCTTCCACCGGGTCGGCGCTGAGCGAGACGCGCATCGTGTTGCCGATGCCCATGTTGAGCAGCACGCCGAGTCCCGCCGCGCTGCGAACCGTACCGGAGAAGAGGGTCCCCGCCTCGGTGATGCCCAGATGCAGCGGATAGCGGATCACTTCGGCCGCCTTTGTGTACGCGGCGATGGCCAGCGGCACGCTGGAGGCCTTCAGGGACACGATGATGTCGTGAAAATCGAGCTCCTCCAGGATGCGGATGTGGTGCAGCGCGCTTTCCACCATCGCTTCCGCCGTCGGATAGCCGTACTTCTCCAACAGGTGCTGTTCCAGCGAGCCGGCGTTGACGCCGATGCGGATCGGGATGCCCCGTTCCTTGCACGCCTTCACGACGGCTTCCACCTTCTCGCGGCGCCCGATGTTGCCGGGATTGATCCGCACCTTGTCGACGCCGTTTTCGATGGCGGCGAGGGCCAGCCGGTAGTCGAAATGGATGTCGGCGACCAGGGGAATGGAAATCTGCTTCTTGATCTCCCGGATCGCTTCGGCAGCTTCCCGGTTGTTCACCGTCACCCGCACCAGCTCGCAGCCCGCTTCCTCCAGGCGCTTGATCTGCGCCACGGTGGCCGCGACGTCGGCCGTCTTGGTGGTGCACATGCTCTGCAGGATGACCCGGTCGTTCCCGCCGATGACGAGGTTGCCCACCCGCACGGGAACGGTATCCGTCCGCAAATACATGGTTCCCCTTCTCCCCGTTTTTCCCGTGATGTACCAAAATCCACCCCTGTCCCTTCCGGGCGGGGTGGATTGCTTCGGACCAAACCGCGCCTTGCGCGTTCGGGCGCCCATGCGCTCCGGCGCCCGGGCGCTCAGGCGCTTTCTTCTTTTTTCTTGCCTTTCCGCAGGACCAGTTCGGGGGCGATCTTCTCCCGGACCACCCGCTCCGTGATCAGGCAGCTGACCACGTCGTCGCGGGACGGCACTTCGTACATCACGTCCAGCATGATGTCCTCGATGATGGCGCGCAGGCCCCGCGCCCCCGTGTTGCGCTTGATCGCTTCCTTCGCGATGGCTTCCAGGGCGGCCGGTTCGAATTCGAGCCGCACGTTGTCCATCTCCAGCAGCTTCTGGTACTGCTTGACGAGGGCATTCTTCGGCTCGGACAGAATCCGCACCAGCGCCTGCTCGTCCAGCGGCTCCAGCGTGCAGATGACCGGCAGGCGGCCGACGAACTCCGGAATCAGCCCGTACTTGAGCAGGTCTTCCGGCTGCACGTACTTCAGATATTCGCCCGGCTTGAGCTCCTTCTGGCCGTCCGGCGTGGCCGCGGTGTTGAAGCCGATCACCTTCTTGCCGAGGCGGCGCTTGATGATCTGCTCCAGGCCGTCGAACGCGCCGCCGCAGATGAACAGGATGTTGGTGGTGTCGATCTGGATGAATTCCTGGTGCGGATGCTTGCGCCCGCCCTGCGGAGGCACGGACGCGACGGTCCCTTCCAGGATCTTCAGCAGCGCCTGCTGCACGCCTTCGCCCGACACGTCGCGGGTGATGGACGGGTTCTCCGACTTGCGGGCGATCTTGTCGATCTCGTCGATGTAGACGATGCCGCGCTCCGCCTTCTCCACGTCGTAGTCGGCGTTCTGGATCAGCTTGAGCAGGATGTTTTCCACGTCCTCGCCGACGTACCCGGCTTCGGTGAGCGAGGTGGCGTCAGCGATGGCGAAGGGCACGTTCAGGATTTTCGCCAGCGTCTGGGCGAGCAGCGTCTTCCCCGATCCGGTCGGTCCGACGAGCAGGATGTTGCTCTTCTGCAGTTCCACGTCGTCCGACTTGGTCTGGGAATTGATCCGCTTGTAATGGTTGTAGACGGCCACGGACAGGGATTTCTTCGCCTGGTCCTGGCCGATGACGTACTGGTCGAGGATGGCGCGGATATCCTTTGGCTTCGGGATATCCTTCAGCTCCAGCTCCTCTTCGTGTCCCAGTTCCTCCTCGACGATCTCCGTGCACAGCTCGATGCACTCGTCGCATATATAGACGCCGGGACCGGCGACCAGCTTGCGCACCTGTTCCTGCGACTTGCCGCAGAACGAGCATTTCAGTTGGCCCTTGTCGTCATTGAATTTGAACATCGGTTCTCACTCCTATCCCTGGACGGGCGGTGTTTCGATCACCCGGTCCACCAGGCCGTACTCGACCGCTTCTTCCGCGCTCATGAAGAAGTCGCGGTCGGTGTCGCGTTCGATTTTTTCATAGGGTTGCCCCGTGTGCTTCACGTAAATCTTGTTGAGTTTTTCTTTGGTCTTCAGAATCCAGTCCGCGTGGATCTTGATGTCCGTCGCTTGGCCGCGCACGCCGCCGAGGGGCTGGTGGATCATGATCTCGCTGTTGGGCAGCGCGAACCGCTTCCCCTTGGCGCCCGCCGCCAGAAGCAGCGATCCCATGCTCGCCGCCATGCCCACGCAAATGGTGGACACGTCGGGCTTGATGTACTGCATCGTGTCGTAGATGCCCAGTCCGGCCGTGACCGAACCGCCCGGCGAGTTGATGTACAGATAGATGTCCTTCTCCGGATCGTCCGCCGCCAGGAAAAGCAGCTGCGCGATCACGGAGTTGGCCACATCGTCATCGATGGGGCTGCCGAGAAAGATGATGCGATCCTTGAGCAAACGGGAATAAATATCGTATGAACGTTCGCCGCGGCTGGTCTGCTCGACGACGATCGGTACCAGATGCAATGCAACCGCCTCTTTCCCAAAACCATGGTTAAACTTATTCTAACATGTTGGCATCCGAATGTCATGTCGCCGCCGGGAAATGCGCCGGCTTCCCGAGAAAAAAAGGCACGTCGCACGCGTGCCCGGTTCGCATACCGTCTCAGGCCGTCTTGCTGTGCTCCACGAGGAATTTGACGGCCTTGCGAATTCGGAGATCCGATTTCAGTTCTTCAAGGTAGCCGTCGGCGGCAAACATCTCGCGAAGGTCGCCCACGGGACGGTTGTAAACCTCCGCCAGACGTTCCAGTTCGGCCTGGAGGTCCTCTTCCGTCACTTCCAGCCGTTCCTCCTTGGCAATCGCTTCAAGGACCAGCCGGTGCAGGACGTTCCGGCGCGCCTCTTCCCGCATTTCCGCGCGGGCCGACGCCTCGTCCCGGCCGGTCAGCTGGTAGTACAGCTGCAGGTTCATGCCCTGGAACCTCAGGCGGTTTTCCAGCAGGTGAACCATTCGGTCGATTTCGCGTTCGATCATGACTTCCGGAATGTCCACTTCCGCGTTCTGCGCCGCCTTCTCCACGAGGGCCGCCTCGCGCTTGCGCTCGGCTTCGGCGGCTTTCCGTTCCTTCATTTTCTCCGCAAGATCGCGTTTGAATTCGTCCAGCGTCTCGAATTCGCTGATGTCCTTGGCGAATTCGTCGTCCAGCGGCGGCAGGATCTTGCGCTTGATCTCGTTGACCTTCACCTTGAACACGGCGGGCTTGCCGGCAAGGGAAGCCTCCTTGTAGTCCTCGGGGAACGTCACGTGAACGTCCTTTTCCTCGCCGACGTTCATGCCCTCGATCTGCTCTTCAAATCCCGGAATGAACCTGCCGGAGCCGAGCTCGAGGGAGCGGTACTCGCCCTTGCCGCCTTCGAACGGCTCGCCGTCCACCAGTCCTTCGTAGGAAATGGACACGAGATCGCCTTTTTGGGCGGGTTCCCCTTCGACCACCCGCAGTTCCGCATGGCGGTGCCGGAGCCGTTCCAGTTCCTTGGCGAGCTCCTCTTCCGTGACCTCCGTGTCCTCCGCCGGCACCTCGAGTCCCTTGTACTCGCCGAGTTTGACCTCCGGCTTGACCGTCACCTTCGCCTTGAAAATAAAAGGCCGGTCCTTCTCGAACTGTTCCACGTCGACTTCGGGCCTGTCCACCGGCTCGATGCCGCTTTGTTCCACCGCTGATCTGTACGCTTCCGGCAGCAGGATGTCGATCGCGTCGGAATACAGGCTTTGCACGCCAAAACGGGCTTCGAATATGCGGCGCGGCACCTTTCCTCTCCTGAAGCCCGGGACATTCACCCGCATGACCACTTTGCGAAACGCCTTGTCCAGCGCCTGCGCGACCTTTTCTTCTTCCACTTCAACGGTCAGCACGCCTACATGTTTATCGACTTTTTCCCAGCTGACTTTCATCTTACGCCGCTTTCCCTCCGCAAACTTCTTGCCGTACCAAACGGCTGCACGGTCCCAATAAACCACTTTATTATAGAATACTCTATCACAGTTTTTCAAGGAATCGCAG
>DATCLN010000215.1:0-103391 GCA_036563895.1 Paenibacillaceae bacterium | reverse complement strand
TGAGCGTGCGCGTGTTCGGCAGCATCAGCGTGGTCGCCGCTTCCTGGAACAGGAAGGCGGGCGACAGGCGGGACAGGAACATCAGGAAGTTCTGATGGGCGATCACCGCCGCGGTGTCATTGGGATTGGACGGGGCGGTCGCCTGGCCGATCAGGTTGACGATCAGCCCGTAGAACACAAGGAAGAAAATCCACAGCGCGATGCCCGCCAGCGCCGACGTCGCGGCCTGCTTGAACCGGATGGAGAAAAAGATGGACAGGTTCAGCCAGAGCCCGACATAAACCACGGTGATGACCAGCGTCACGACCACGCGCCAGAATTCCTCCGGCGTCGGCGGATAGCCGATCATGAACAGGCCGAGCCCCATCACCAGGAAGCCAAGGGCGAAAACGACGACGGCGATCAGCTGCAGTCCGGCCACGAATTTGGCGTTCAGAAAGTCGTCCCGGTACACCGGCTGCGAAATGACGCGGCTCAGCGTGCCCTTGCTGCGTTCCGAATTGACGGCGTCAAAGCCGATGGCAATGCCGATAAGGGGCGCCAGGAACGATATGAACGTCAGGAAGTTCGGCATCGTGCCGTTCGAGACCGTGAACATGTGCAGGAAAAGAAACTCGGGAACCGCCTCGGAACTGCCGACGAAGCCTTCGCTCAGCGCAACGAGCGCGGAGTAAACCGAACCGATGCAGGCCACCGTCACGATGGCGAGCAGGATGACGAAGCGCCAGCTGTTGATGTGGTCGCTGAATTCCTTGTGCACCATGACCCAAAACGGGGACGTAATCTTTTCGGCTTTTTCGGCTTTGGCTTCAGCCGCTTTCGGCGCAGCGTCCTTTTTCCCGAAAAGCCTGCGCACCTTGGCGATGCCTTGTTCGCTCATGACGCTTCGCTCCCTTCGAAGTAGCGGTGGTAAATGTCGTCAAGACCGTACTTCGTCGGACGCAGACCGTGCAGCTCAAGGCCGTGCTCCAAGGCCATCCGCGCCAGCTGCGGCGCCAGGTCGTCGGAGCAGACGACGCGCGCGGTCACGTAGGACGAGCCTTCGAGGGCGTCGGCCTCGACGCGCTCCACCGACACCACATGTTCCAGCGACTTGATACGCTGCTCCAGTTCGTCGCTCCACGCGCTGAGATCCAGTTCCACGGTGTGCGTCGCCCCGCCGAAGAGCTGCCTCGACAGTTCGCTCATGTCGCCGCAGGCGAGGAGCCGGCCTTTGACGAACAGGCCGACCCGGTCGCAGATTTGCTGGACCTGGTGCAAATGGTGGGACGAAAGCAGCACCGTGATGCCATCCTTGCGGCTCAGGTCGCGGATGAGGGCCAGCAGCTCCCGTACGCCTTCCGGGTCGATGCCCAGCGTCGGCTCGTCCAGAATGATCACTTCCGGCCGCTTGATGAGCACGTCGGCGAGCCCGAGGCGCTGCCGCATGCCGCGGGAGAATTCCCCGACATTTTTTTCCGCCGCCTCGGCGAGGCCGACCCGTTCCAGCAGAGACATGGCCCGTTCCGTGGCTTCCCGGAGCGGAATCCGGTTGAGGCGCGCGGTGTAGATCAGGTTGTCCAGCGCGGTCCGGTCGTCGTAAAACCCGACGTCGTCCGGAAGATACCCCACTCGGCTTTTCACCTGGATCGGATTGCGCGTGGCGTCGATGCCGCAGACCAGGGCCTGGCCGGATGTCGGCTCCGTCAGGCCCAGCATCATGAGAATGGTGGTGGTTTTGCCGGCGCCGTTGGGACCGAGCAGGCCGAAGATTTCTCCCTTGTAGATGTCCAGCGTCAGCTGGTTCACCGCGGTGAAGTCGCCGTATTTTTTCGTCAGTTGCCGAAGTTCAATGACCGGCTGGCCCGCCACCGGTTATCGCCTCCCGTATTTGCGGATCAACCAGTACACGCCTCCGATCACCGCCAGCCCGATCAGCACGCCGACCCAGCCCCACAGCATGGACGTCTTGACCGTAACGCGGAACACGGCGTCCGTCGATTTTTCGGCCGCCGACGCGGTCATGGAGAGCACGTAGTCCCCGGGCAGCGCTTCCTTGGCCGATTTGATCGTGGCCGTGACCGGCACGGATTGGCCCGGCTTGATGACGTTGATCGTTTTCGGCTCGAAGGTCACTTCCCAGTTGGCAGGAGTGGTGCTGGTCAGTTTGATGTCCGTGAGATCGGCGGAGCCGTTGTTTTTCACCAGCAGCTCGACGTTTCGCGTTCCGCCGGCCGTGATGCTGGTGTTCAGACGTTCATCCGGCGTGGTGAGCTGGATGTCGTACGTACCGGTGATGACGGCTTCCAGGGTCAGCTCCGCGGAGGTGTTGTTGTTGGACGCGCGGACCGGAATTTTGTAGGTGTCCGCCGCGGCCTTCTCCGCGGGGGTGACCTTAAGGGTGATGGTCTCCGTGTTGTTCGGTTCCACCTCGACGGACGTGATGCTGTTTCCGCCCTTTTGGAAACGCGCGTCCCATCCTTGCGGCACTTCCGCGCTCAGGGCGTAGGTCTGCTTTTCCGCCGTGCGGTTATTCAGCTTGAGGCTGTAAGTGAAATCGGAATCGGCGTGCCCCTGCAGGTTCGGCTGGTCGCTGGTCAGCTCGGACCGGTAGGTGCCTTTTTCAACCACGGTCACCCGGATCGGCAGCGAACCGTGCGGGCCCGCGTTGATGCGGAAGTTGTAATCGCCCTTGTCCACCTGGAGAGGCACTTTCAGGGTCAGCGTGACCGACCGCTCGTCGTCGGGCCGGACGGAGATTTGCCGGATCTGGTTGCCGCCGGCGGTCAGTTCCGCTTCCCATCCCTCGTGTCCGCCGTTATCGAATTCGAGCGGGACGGTCTGGATTTGGTTCGTGTTGTTGATGATGTCGATGGTGTAGGTGAGGGACTGGCCAGGCGAAGCCGCCAAGTGCGTATACGCGGTGTAGAGATCCACGTCCGCGGCCGCGGCCGGCGCGGAGAAGCCGATGAGGCCCGCCAAGACGGCCAGGAGAATGCGGAATGACAGTCTGCGTCGGATGGAAGACGACATTTTTTATGGACCCTCCTGTTTCGTTGAGAACTGGTTTTCCAAAATCTTTACGCACGGGAAGAGATTGCGGATTTATCGACTTGGCAAAAACTTTGCCGGAGGACGGAGGCGGACGGCCGGGGCTGTCGAAGCGGGCGGCCAGGACCGTATCGGTTTTCACCGCTGCGAATTTTTATTAATATAGGATGGGGAACACGCGGGTAATCCGGCGGAGTCCGGAGGCGTCCGCGTGATCATGTTACGGAACGAAAACCGAAGGGGGGGCGGCCATGCGGCATCCGCAGCGCGCGCCGGGTCCGGACACCGGCCCGCTGGAAAAACTGCTCGCGGAAATCCGCGAAGGTTCCGCGCATGCGTTTGACCGGCTGTACGGGATGACGGCACCGATGGTCCGGGCGATTGCCCTGCAGATCCTGGGCGATCCGATGGATGCGGAAGACGTTTGCCACGACGTGTTTTTACAGGTAATCTGCCACCCCGAACGGTACGATCCTTCCCGCGGCTCGGTGGAAGCCTGGCTGGCCGTGCTGGCCAAAAGCCGCGCCATGGACCGGTTGCGCCGAAAGAAACGGCTGTTGCTAGAAGCCGAAAGGGAGCGGCTGGAAGGAGATTCCTGGCCGGCGCCGGCGGCCGACGCGGGGCCCGAAAGCCGGGTGTTGGCCAAGCTGCAAAGCGAAGCCGTCCGTCTGGCGCTGCTCAAGGTCCCACAGGCGCAGCGGCAGGCGCTGGCGGAAGCTTTTTATTTCGGAAGGAGCCAGCGGGAATTGGCCGAAGAGTGGCGGGTGCCGCTCGGTACGGTCAAATCGCGGGTGCGGTACGGCCTCGGCCACCTTCGCCGCGCGCTGGCGCACATGGGATGGGCGGAAGCGGAGGGGGGCGATGGCCGTGCCTGACCTCGGCTGCGCGGTGCCGGAAGAATGGTGGGTGGACTACCTGACGGGCCGCCTGACGCGCGATCAGGCCTTGCGCCTTGAACGCCACCGCGCGATTTGCCCCGCTTGCGCCGAGACGTGCCGCCGCTGGGAGGAACTGCTCCGGAACGCGCGGGAAAGCCGGACGCCGGCCGAAACGGCCTCCGGCCAATCCGCGGCGGGGAACGTCCGTGCCGGCGGCGAATCGCCCCTGACCGCGGCGCTTCGCTACCTTGCCGGGATCTGGCGGCGAAAATGGCGGCGCGGCAAACTGCGTCTTGCCGTCAGCGCCTACAGCTGTCGCCGCAGCCTGGAGCGGGCGCTGCGCGGTGCGGCGCGTCCCCGGTGGCTTGCGGCCGCGGGCGGGGCATTGGCGCTGGCGCTGGTCGCGGGGCTGTTCCGCACGGCTTACGTGACCTTCACGGAGGAACCGCCGGCGGACCCCGTCACCCTGAAAGCGGAGCAATATGTGATGGCGCACGAGCCGATGGCAGCGTCCGTCATTTCCCGCCCGGATACGGTGCAATATCCGCTGATGAGGGCGTCCGTCCGGGGAGACGTGGAGCTGCCGCCGGTGGCGGGCGGCGCGGTGTGGCTGAACGACCGGACCGGCGAACTGCTGGTGATGCTGGAAGGGGTGGTTCCTTCCGGCGACCGCGACGTGCAGGCCTGGCTGGTCATCCGGGAAGGGTGGCTCAACCTGGGCTTGCTGAAATTCCACGAACAGCACCAGGGTCATTTGTACGTGCGCAGCATCTGGAGGGAAGACCGGGAAGCGGTGGCGCTTACCCTGGAGCCCAAGGGCGGCAGCCCGCTGCCCACCGCGCCCGAGAGCACCATCGTCCGCCTGGGCGCCCCGCAGCGGCCCGGCCCCGAGCCGTTGCGCTGAAAGAAACGGAAGGAGACATATCATGAACGAAGACAAAACCGCAAGCCATCCCTTCAAGGAGACGACGCTGAGCACGCGGCCGGTTTTTTCCGGAAGGATGATTTCGCTGGAGGTCAGCACGGTCCGCCTTCCCGACGGCCGGACGGCGACCCGGGAGATCGTCCGGCATCCCGGCGCGGTGGGCGTTCTGGCGCTCCATGAGGGGCGCATGATCGCCGTGGAGCAATACCGCAAACCCCTCGAACGGGTCCAGCTGGAGATCCCCGCCGGCAAGCTCGACCCCGGCGAAGCGCCGGAAGCGGCCGTGCTGCGGGAACTGGAGGAGGAAACGGGGTTCCGCGCGGGAAGCGTCCGCCATCTGCTTTCCTTTTCCACTTCTCCCGGATTTGCGGACGAGGTGCTGCACCTGTATTTCACGGATGATGTCACGCCCAGCGAGCAGCGCCCGGACGAGGACGAGTTTCTGTCCGTCGAGCTTCTGACCCCGGAAGAGGCGGAACGCGCGGTCCGCGACGGGCGCATCTGCGACGCCAAGACGTTGCTGGCGCTCTATGTCTGGAAATTGTACCGCCTGACGGGGGCGCTGATGCCGTGAACGGTTCCCCGCAGCCCGAGCAGCCCCGCCATGACGGGCAGCCTCCGGAACCGCCCGGCCTGAAACGCGTCTTTGCCGATCTGCACGTGCACGTCGGCCGCACCGACGGCGGCGAGCCGGTGAAGATCAGCGCCGCGGCCTCACTGACGTTCCACGGCATCGCCCGGGAGGCGGAAGAACGAAAGGGCATCGGCATCGTCGGCGTCATCGACTGCCACTCGCCGGCGGTGCAGGAAGATATCGAAAGGCGGCTGGACGGCGGCGAAATGGAGGAACTTCCGGGGGGCGGCATCCGCTTCCGGAACACGGTCCTGCTTCTCGGCTGCGAGATGGAAGTGCGGGAGCCGGGCGGGGGACCTTTTCACCTGCTCGGCTATTTGCCGACTTTGGAGGCCATGCGCGATTGGACGGAATGGCTGCGCGGGCGCGTGGCCAACGTGCGGCTCAGCACGCCGCGGGTCCGCGCCCGCGCCCGCGAGTTGCAGCGGGAACTGGCGGCCCGCGGCGGGATTCTCGTTCCCGCGCATGTGTTCACGCCGCACCGGGGACTGCTCGGGTGCTCGGCGGACCGGTTGGAGGAACGCCTGGATCCGGACGGAGTGGCCGCCGTGGAGCTCGGCCTGAGCGCGGACGCCGACATGGCCGGACGGCTGTCCCAGCTGGACCGCTATCCTTTCCTGACCAATTCCGACGCCCATTCCCCCGGCACCATCGGGCGCGAGTGCAACGAGCTGCTCGTGGCCGAACCGACTTTCGCGGAAACGCTGAAGGCCCTGCGCGGCGAAGACGGCCGGCGGATCGCCGCGAACTACGGGCTGCATCCGGCCCTGGGCAAGTACCACATGACGTTTTGCCCCGATTGCCGGAGGAACCTGCCGGACTCGGCCCGGACGGCGTCCGTCTGTCCGCTGTGCGGCGGCGCCCGGCTGGTGCGGGGCGTGGCGGAGCGGGCGGAGATGCTCGCCGACCGGGACCGGCCGCGCCATCCGCCGCACCGGCCGCCTTACCGCCGGCAGGTGCCGCTCATGTTTCTGCCGGGCGTGGGCCCGAAAACGCGGGAAAAGCTCCTGGCCAGGGCAACGGAGATGGACATCCTGCACCGGCTTCCGCCGGAACGCCTGCGGGAAATCGCTGGCGAGGCCCTGGCGGATCTCGTCCTCAGGGCCCGGGAGGGAGGGCTTGCCATATCGCCGGGCGGCGGCGGGACATACGGCCGGCCGGTCGCCTGAAACATGACGGGCATGGGGTACCGCATGCACCCCATACCCGTCATCCTTTTTCCCTCTCCCGCATATAAGCTGATGTAGGCCATCGGCTCGTCCGACAGCGGGAGGGAACCGGCATGTCCCATCGTCCTTGGTGCCGCCCGTGCAGGCGGCACGCGCCCCTGTACATTTTCGTGGGCGCTCTCGTCCTGACAGGCGCCGGATTCGGCTTTTTTCTCGTCGACGCGCTGTCGCTGGAACAGCGGCTGGAGCTGGCGGCCCGGCTGGAAGCCTACCGCCTGGACCTGATCCGGCCAGGCGGCGCGGACGCAGCGGAAGCCTTTCGCGACAGCTTCCTGTTTTACGCCAGATGGCTGGGCCTGATCTGGCTGCTCGGCCTTTCCGTGATCGGCGTGCCCGGTGTGCTGGCGCTGGATTTCATGAAAGGCGTCCTGATGGGCTTCACCGCCGGGCTGCTGGTAAAGGAAATGGACGGGGAAGGGATGCTTTGCGCGCTGGCCGCCCTGGTTCCCCACAACGCCCTGGCCGTGCCGGCGCTCATGGTCGCCAGCGTCTCGGCGCTCCGGTTCGCCGGTTGGGTGGCGGGAGAGCGGCTGCTGCGCAGGCGGGGACGGTTGCTGCCGCCGCTGCGGTCGCACGGAATCGCCTCCTTGGCGATGCTGCTCCCGCTGTGCGGAGCGGCCCTCACGGAAGCGTACCTCACCCCCCGGCTCCTCGGCCGGCTGCTCGCCTGGCTTGCGCAATTCGCGTAACGCCGGCGGAAACTGGCGGAAAATGGAATGCGGTTTGACTTAAGTCCGAACGTCCCCCTATAATGGAACCAGCCGATGTGCGGCCAGAGGGGGAAGAAAATGGAAGCCCGCGTTGAAAAAATCAAGCAGCTCCTGCAATCCCAGGGTTTCAAGCTGACCCCGCAGCGGGAAGCCACGGTGCGCGTGCTGCTGGAAAACGAGGAAGACCACCTCAGCGCCGAGGATGTCTTCATGCTCGTCAAGGAGAAATTTCCCGAAATCGGGCTGGCGACGGTGTACCGGACGCTGGAACTGCTCACCGAAATGCACGTGGTGGAAAAACTCAATTTCGGCGACGGCGTGGCCCGGTACGACCTGCGGACGGAGAGCAACAAGCACCACCACCATCACCTCATCTGCGTCCGCTGCGGCTCGATGACGGAAATCATGGACGACTGGCTTCTCCCCCTTGAAGAACGGCTGGAAAAGGAATACCGCTTCCGGGTGCTGGACCATCGGCTGGACTTCCAGGGCGTGTGCGCAAGCTGCCGGGAGAAGGAAGAGGCGCAGGGCGGGGAACCGTCCGACGCCGACGCCGAAAAAGGCGTAACGCACAACGTCTAGCATGCCGGGCAAAAATGGCAAACTCCCCTGTTTCTCCCCCGCAGCGGGGGAAACGCGGGAGTTTGTTGCTTCCGGAAGGCATTACGAAAAAAAAAGGAGGAGGCACGGATGCGGCCCATCGATCCCAAGGATGTGCAAGCGCGCATCGACCGTCTGAAAGGGCAGGATTTGTACCTTCACATCGAGATGACCACCGGCGCCTACGCGGCTTATTACGACGAGACGAAGCACCAGGCCTCCGCCTTCGTCAAGAACGGACGCATCCGGTTTTCCCGCGGCTCGGTGGCCGGCTGGGGGCCTTACAGGGTGGGCTTGAAAACGGATGAAGGCTGGGTGTACGCGGAAGGGCTGACGCATTACGAGGACGAAGAAACGGAACGGCTCATCATGGCGGGACACGACCGGGACGGCAAACTCGTGGTTGCCCTGCAGCTGAGCCCGCATCCTTTTTGACCAAGGGGGGACGCCGTGTGAAAAAAATACTCGTGGTGCTTCCCCATCCCGACGACGAGGCGTTCGGCGCGGCGGGCACCCTGGCCATGCACATCAGGCAGGGGGCCCGGGTGACCTACGCCTGCCTGACCCTCGGGGAGATGGGCCGGAACATGGGGTTTCCTCCCTTCGCCAACCGGGTCACGCTGCCGCAGGTCCGCAAGGCGGAACTGGAAGCGTCCTGCCGCGCCATCGGCATCCAGGACCTGAGGCTTCTCGGCTTCCACGACAAAACCCTCGAATTCGAGGACCCGGACGAGCTGGCCGGCCGCATCGGGGAACTGCTGGAGGAAATCCGTCCCGATCTGGTGATCACCTTCTATCCCGGATACAGCGTGCATCCCGATCACGACGCCTGCGGCGCCGCCGTCATCCGCGCCGTCGGCAGGCTGCCGGAGGCGGAACGCCCCGTGGTCCATTGCATGGCCTTCTCTCGCGGCTGCGAACAGGCGCTGGGAGAGCCCGACGTGGTGAACGACGTGCGGCCTTACCTGGAGCAGAAACTGGGGGCGCTCCATGCGCACCGCTCCCAGTTCCGGTACGGCACGCTGCCGGCAAGAGGGAGACTGTCCGAAAGCGAATTCGCCGAATGGCTGGGCAGGGAGCGCTTCTGGACCTACCGCTGGCCGAAAAGCGAAACATGAGCCGCGGCGCCACATAGTTTTCGGCGGGAAGGGCAAGTTACCTTGCAAAGAAAAGCAGGGAGGCTTGCCATGATCGTCGGAGTGCCGAAGGAGATCATGAACCGGGAATATCGCGTGGCGCTGACGCCGGCCGGCGCGCGGATGCTGGCCGCGCGGGGGCATGAGGTGCTCGTGGAGGCGGGAGCCGGCGAGGGCAGCGGTTTTTCCGACGCGGAATACGAAGCCGCCGGAACGCGGATCGTCCCGTCGGCGGAACAAGTGTGGAGCGGGGCGCGGCTCATACTGAAGGTGAAGGAGCCGCAGCCGGAAGAATACGGTTATTTCCGCCGCGGACAGATCCTGTTTGCGTACCTGCACCTGGCCGCCGTTCCCGAACTGGCCCGCGCCCTGGCGAGGGAAGGCGTCACCGCCGTCGCCTATGAAACCGTCCGCCTGCCGGACGGGCGGCTGCCTCTCCTTACGCCGATGAGCGAGATCGCGGGCCGGGTGGCCGTGCAGGCCGGCGCCCGCTTCCTTGAAGCGTACAACGGCGGCCGCGGGGTGCTGCTCGGCGGCGTTCCGGGCGTGCCGCCGGGGGAAGTGGTCATCGTCGGCGGCGGCACGGCCGGCGCCAGCGCGGCCGACGTCGCGGTTGGCATGGGAGCCGGCGTCACGATCCTCGAAAAAAGCATCGACCGGATGCGGGAGCTGGAACACCGGTTCCGGGGCCGGGCGCGCACCCTGGCCTCCAACCCGCACAATCTGGCGGAAGCCGTCCGCCGGGCGGATCTGCTCATCGGCGCCGTGCTGGTGCCGGGAGCGCGCGCGCCGCGGGTCGTGACGGAAGAGATGGTGCGCGCCATGAAACCCGGTTCGGTCATCGTGGACATCGCCGTCGACCAGGGCGGTTGCGTCGAGACCGTCGACCGGGCGACCACCCACGAAGATCCGGTGTACGTCAAACACGGCGTTATCCATTACGCCGTGGCCAACATTCCGGGCGCCGTTCCCCGCACCGCCACATTGGCCCTCACCCAGGCGACCGTCGAATACGTGCTGGAACTGGCGGACGGCGGGCCGGAAGCGGTCTTCGCCAACCCGGTGCTGGCGGCGGGCGTCAACGTGCATGACGGCGCCGTCACCCATCCCGAAGTGGCCGTGGCGGTGGGGCTCCCGTACGTCCCGCTGGCGCGTCCGGCCGCCGTCACGTGACAGGAACATGCAAAAAGCTGCGCGGAGGTGACGAACCGTCCATGATGGAGCTGGTGCGCGCGTTTGCGGACGAGCTGGCCTCCGGGCGGGGCCGGTCCGAAGCGACGGTCCGCAGCTATGCGGGGGATCTGGCCGATTTGGCCCGCTTCCTGGCCGGGCAGGGCGTGCAGCGGCCGGAAGACGTGCGGCCGCACCATTTGTCCCTGTACATGCACCGGCTCAGAGGAGACGGCAGGTCGGAAGCCACGGTCGGCCGCAGGCTCGCCTCGGCGCGGGCTTTTTTTGCTTTTTTGCAGCGCCGGGGCGTCATCGCCGACAATCCCGCAGCCCGGGTGGAACGCCCCAGGGCCGCCAGGGGGAAGCCGCGGACCCTTGACGCCGCCGCGGTGGAGCGGCTGCTGGCGGCTCCGTCTTCCCGCACGCCCAGGGGACTCAGGGACCGCGCCATGCTCGACCTGATGTACGCCAGCGGCCTGAAAGCCTCCGAACTCATCGCCCTGAACGTGGACGACGTCCGGCTGGATTTGTCGTTCGTGCGCTGCGCTTCCGGGAAGAAGGAAAGGCTGGTGCCCGTCGACGCGGTTTGCGCCCGAAAACTGCGCGAATACCTTGCCGAGGGCAGGCCCCGCCTGGCCCGGAAGGGCGGGCAGGCGCTGTTCCTGAACCGCTCGGGTGACCGCATCACCCGCCAGTCCCTCTGGAAAACGCTGAAGAAGTACGCCGCCGAATGCGGCCTCGATCCGGCGGCGATCGCCCCGCAGACCCTGAGGCATTCCTTCGCCGTCCATCTCCTCGAACGCGGAGCGGATCTGCGCGCCGTGCAGGATCTGCTCGGCCACGCCCACCTGTCCACCACCCAGATGTACGCCTCCATCGCCCGCCCCCGGGCCCGGGACGTGTTCGACCGGCTGCATCCCCGCACCGCGGCGGCTGTGGAAAACGAAACGATGGAATAATTTGCATGCCCTCCGGGGAAAATGGTGAATAAACGAAAGTCCGGCCTTTGTTGGCCTTTCTGGAGGGATGCGTACCTTGAATGCGCTGTTTCGCCGTTTGCTGCCGCTTTTGATTGCCGCCGCCCTGGCCGGCGGCTGGACGGCTTATCCGGCCGGAGCCGCCGCGGAAGAGCCGGCGGGCCAAAACGGATCTTCCGTCCGGCCGCAGACCGAACTGGCGGCAAAGGCCCGCTCCGCGATTCTGATGGACGCATCCAGCGGGACCGTCATTTACGAGAAAAACAGCCATGAACGGCTCCCGCCCGCCAGCATCACCAAGATCATGACCATGCTGCTCGTGGCGGAAGCCATCGACGACGGACGCCTGAAGCTGACGGACAAGGTGCGGGCGTCCGAGCACGCGGCGTCGATGGGCGGATCGCAGATTTTCCTTGAACCCGGGGAAGAAATGACGGTCGAGGAACTTCTGAAAAGCGTGGCCATGGCGTCGGCCAACGACGCGTCCGTCGCGCTGGCGGAGAGGATCGCGGGCAGCGAAGAGGAATTCGTCCGCATGATGAACGAAAAGGCCGCCCAGCTCGGACTGAAGGACACGAAGTTCGTCAACAGCAGCGGCCTTCCGGCGGAAGGCCACGTGACCAGCGCCCGGGACATCGCCGTCATGTCGCGGGAGCTGCTCAAGCACGAATTCATCACGAAGTACACCGGCGCCTACCAGGATTACCTGAGGCAGAACACGGACAAACCGTTCTGGCTGGTCAATACCAACAAGCTGGTCCGCTTTTACAGCGGGGTCGACGGGCTGAAGACGGGGTATACGTCGGAGGCGAAATTCTGTCTCTCGGTCACCGCGCGGCGCGGGGATTTCCGCGTGATCGCCGTGGTGATGGGTGAACCGGACGCCAAGACCCGCAACGCGGAAATCTCGCGGATGCTTGATTACGCCTTCGCCCAGTTCACCAGCCTGCCGATTTTCAAGGCCGGTGACGTCATGGGCACGCTGGAGATCTCCAAAGGTGCGCGCGCCCGCGTCCCCCTGGTGGCCAAGCAGACCTATAGCGTCCTGATCCGCAAGAACGAGGCGGGGGACAAGATCCGCCACGAGCTGAAGCTGAAGCAGCCGATCGTCGCTCCCGTGAAGGCGGGCGACGAGGTGGGCCGCCTGATCGTGTACCGGGGCGACAAGGTGATCGCCGACTTTCCCGTGGAAGCGCCGGAGACCGTCGGGAAGGCGACTTGGTGGACGCTGTTCACCCGCGTGGCGGGGAAGCTGTTCTTCGCGGACTAAGGCGGATGGATGCAGCTTTCGGCGACGGGCGGCGGGTCCGGCGACACCGGTGTCGAGCGGGAGAATCCGGCTTGAAAGCCCTGTGTCGAGCGGGAGAAGCTGGCTTCTAGTTTTGTCGGAGGGCAGGATTGGCTGTACGGTTTGTAGAATGGGAGAGGTGTAAATTTTTGGGGGAGGGGAAACGGCATGAGCCTCCAGGTGGAGCTCGAGCAGCACCGCAACACGCTGATCGTGCGGCTGCGGGGGGAACTGGACCATCACACCGCGGACATTGTCCGATTCAAAATCGAAGACGCGTTCCTGCGGGGCCGCTGCCATCACGTGGTGCTCAATTTGCAGGACCTCTCGTTCATGGACAGTTCCGGTCTGGGCGTCGTGCTGGGGCGTTACAAGACGGTGAGCAGCCGGGGCGGCAAGCTGGTCGTCTGCGGCGCGCAGCCGGCGGTGAAGCGGCTTTTCGAGCTGTCGGGGCTGCTCAAGATTTTGCCTTTCCACGAAACGGAAACGGCGGCGTTGGCCGGGCTGGAGGTCGTGTCATGAGCGGGCGCGATTTCATGAAACTGTCGTTCACCAGCCGTTCCGAAAACGAGGCGTTCGCGCGGGTGGCGGTGGCGGCGTTCGTCTCCCGCCTCGATCCGACGCTGGAGCAGCTCCAGGACCTGAAAACCGTCGTCTCGGAGGCGGTCACCAACGCGATCATCCACGGCTACGAAGGCAGGGAGGACGGCATCATCGAGGTGGAAGTGGAGATCGAGGGGGACACCGTGTCGCTCACCGTCTCGGACCAGGGCAAAGGCATCGAGGACATCGAGCTGGCGCGCCAGCCGCTTTACACGTCCAGGCCGGAACTTGAGAGATCCGGCATGGGCTTTACCATCATGGAGAACTTCATGGACGAATTCGACATCGACAGCGCGCCCGGGGCGGGGACCCGTTTGCGGATGAAAAAACGCATCGAGTCCAAAAAGGCGCTTTACAACTGACGGCGCCGCACAGGGGTTGGGGGCATGGATTGGGAATGGAATAAGGATTCGCCGCCCGCTTTCCTGGACGACGCGGAGGTCAAGCGGCTCATCGCGCTCAGCCACGCCGGCGACACGGCCGCCCGCGACGCGCTGGTGAGGGGCAACGTCCGCCTCGTGTGGTCGGTGGTGCAACGGTTTGCGGGACGGGGCTACGATCTCGAGGATCTGTTCCAGATCGGCTGCATCGGGCTGATCAAATCCATCGACAAATTCGATCTGTCCTACGACGTCAAATTTTCCACCTACGCGGTGCCGATGATCATCGGGGAAATCCAGCGCCATCTGCGGGACGACGGGACCCTCAAGGTCAGCCGGTCGCTCAAGGAAATGGCGAACCGGATCCGCAAGGTGAAGGACGAGCTGTCCAAGAAGCTGGGACGGCAGCCCACCGTCGGCGAAATCGCGGAGGAAATGGGGGTACCCCCGGAAGAAGTTGTGTTTGCGCAGGAAGCCAACAAACCCCCCTACTCCATCCACGAAACGGTGTTCGAAAACGACGGCGATCCGATCACGCTGATGGACCAGATCGCGGACGATTCGCAGGAAAAATGGTTCGACAAGATGGCCCTGCTGCAAGCCATCGAGAACCTGACGGAACGGGAGCGGCTCATCGTGTTCCTGCGGTATTTCCGCGACCAGACCCAGTCGGAGGTGGCCAGCCGCCTCGGCATCTCCCAGGTGCAGGTGAGCCGCCTGGAAAAGAAAATTTTGTCCAACATCAAGTCGCAGATCGCCCAGTGAAGGTTTGGGAAGGGGTCGCGCCGGTATCGCGGGTGTCCGCCGGCGGCCCCGAGCGGGCGGTTTGGCGGCTTTTTTGTTTTCGGGAGAATTTGATCTTTTTCTCCATGGACTTTTTTCGCTATACTCGAAGTATATTGTGCATTTTAAGGGGAAATGGCCATGTTTTTGCACGGAACCGCGCGAATCAACGAAAAAGGGCACCTGGAAATCGGCGGGTGCGACACGGTCGATCTGGCCAGGGAGTTCGGCACGCCGCTTTACATTGTGGACGAAGCGCTGGTGCGGCAGCGGGCGAGGGAGTTCCGGGAAGCGTTCGAGCGGACGGGGCTTCGCCATCAGGTGGCGTACGCGTCGAAGGCCTTTTGCGTGATGGCCATGTGCCGCCTGGCGGAGGAAGAGGGCTTGAGCCTCGACGTCGTTTCGGGGGGCGAGCTGCACACGGCGCTGAAAGCCGGGTTTCCGCCGGAGCGGATCCATTTCCACGGCAACAACAAGACGCCGGACGAAATCGCCATGGCGCTGGATGCGGGGATCGGCTGCTTCGTCGTGGACAATTTCGTCGAGCTTGCGCTCCTGGAAGCGATGGCAGCGGAACGCGGCAGGCGCGTGAACATCCTGCTGCGCGTTACGCCGGGCGTGGAGGCCCACACCCACGATTTCATCGCCACGGGCAAGCAGGATTCCAAATTCGGTTTCGACCTGGAAAGCGGCGCCGCGCACGAGGCGGTGCGGCAGGCGCTGGAGCTTGAGCACCTGGAACTCATCGGCGTTCATTCCCATATCGGCTCGCAGATTTTTGAAGTGGAAGGATTCCGCATGGCGGCGGAAAAAATGATGGCTTTCGCCGTCGACGTGCGCGACCGCTGGGGCAAGACGTTTTCCGTCCTGAACTTCGGCGGGGGCTTCGGCATCCGTTACGTGGAGGGGGACAAACCGCTGCCGCCGGGCACCTACGTCCAGGCCATTGCGGACACGGTCATCGCCGCCTGCCGGGCTTCCGGCTATCCGCTGCCGGAGATCTGGATCGAGCCGGGCCGCAGCATCGTCGGCGACGCGGGGACGACGCTGTACACGGTGGGCACGTACAAGGAAATCCCCGGCATCCGCAAATACGTCGCCGTCGACGGCGGCATGACGGACAACCCTCGGCCGGCGCTGTACGGCGCCAAATACGAGGCGATCCTCGCCAACCGGGCGAACGAGCCCGCCACGGAAGTGGTGTCGGTGGCCGGCAAATGCTGCGAGAGCGGCGACATGCTGATCTGGGACCTGCCGCTGCCGCCCGTGAAGCCGGGCGATTTGCTGGCCGTGTTTTGCACCGGCGCCTACAACTATGCCATGGCGAGCAACTACAACCGCATTCCGCGCCCCGCGGTGGTGTTCGTGCGGGACGGCGAGGCCGATCTGGTCGTCGCCCGCGAGACCTACGACGACATCGTCAGCCTGGACCGCATCCCCGAGCGGATGCGGAAACAGGCGGTCGGCCGCTGACGCGGGCTGTGCAGCGCGGCGGCGCCCAGGTTTAACGGACATACAGTCCGTTACAGATGCAGGAAAAGGTTTCACGAAAATCTGACGGACATATGGTCCGTTACAGCGTTGCAGGGGCCCGGTGAAATTGTTTTCCGGGACCTTCCAGTGCTTCTAACGGACGATATGTCCGTAAAAATGTCCGGCGGACCGTTTTTTCGCGTCTAACGGACTGTATGTCCGTTGGGATGCGCGACGGGCCCGGCCCCGGCGTTTGCCGGTTGACCGTAAAGTTGCAAGAACCGGAACGGCGTGTTAAACTGCTATCTGACACCAGCGTTCATCCTTCGGGGCAGGGTGGAATTCCCGACCGGCGGTGATCGGCGGCCGCGCCCGCCGTCAGTCCGCGACCCGTCTTTCCCGCCGCAGACTTGCGGCGGAAAGCCGGTGGATCCGGTGCGAATCCGGAACCGACAGTGACAGTCTGGATGGGAGAAGGAGGCGCAAGTGCGGCTTTGCCGCGTCCGCAACGAATCAGGAATCCGGAAGGAACCGCATGTCCGCGCGACGGGCGGAACGTCGTCATTTCCGCCGGATGTGCGCGGATATTGGCGGTCGGTGCTCTCTTTGTACTTTTTTTCACATGCGGAAGCATCCGAAAAAAAGACAAAGGACACCGCCGTTCGGATGCGGACAAGTGGCGCTTTTTCGCCGCATGAGGGCCGCCTGAAGACAAGCCCCGGAGGACCCCGTCCTCCGGGTTTTGTTTTTGGGGACGGGACGGACGGGAGTGCGGATGGGGGCAGTCAAGGATTCATGGAGCGGTTGAACGACAGGTTGAACGACGAGACCTACATGCGGCTGGCCCTGCGAATGGCGGCGGAGACCACGGGGCAGACCGGCGTCAATCCCGCCGTCGGCTGTGTGGTGGTGAAGGACGGCCGGATCGTCGGCCTCGGGGCCCATCTGAAACGGGGCGAACCCCATGCGGAAGTGCATGCGCTGAACATGGCGGGAGAACGGGCGGAAGGCGCCACGGTGTATGTGACGCTGGAGCCGTGCGCCCACCATGGCAGAACGCCTCCCTGCTGCGACCGCCTTATCGAGGCCAAGGTGGCGCGGGTGGTGGTCGCCTCGGTCGACCCCAACCCGGCAGTTTGCGGGAAGGGCATCGCGAGGCTGCGCGAAGCGGGGATCGAGGTCGTCACCGGACTTCTGGAAGGGGAAGAGCGCCGGCTCAACGCGGCGTACCGCAAGTACATCGCCACGCGCATGCCCTATGTGACGCTGAAAATCGCCCTGACCCTGGACGGCCGCATCGCCACAAGGACCGGGGACAGCCGCTGGGTGACCGGTCCGGAGGCGCGGGAGGCGGTGCATGTGCTCCGGCACCGCCATCAGGCGATCATGGTCGGCGTTTCCACCGTGCTCGCGGACGATCCGGAACTCACCGCCCGGCTGCCGGTGCCGGCGATGCAGCCGGTGCGCGTGGTGGCCGATTCCCGCCTGCGGGTGCCGGAGACGGCCCGCATTTTCGACGGGAGGACGCCGGCCGTCGTGCTCACGACGGAACAGGCCGACCCCGCCAGGGCGGACCGGCTGCGCCGCTTGGGTGCGGAGGTTCTGGTCTGCGGACCCGGTCCCCGGGTGGACCTGCATCTGGCGATGCGGCGGCTCGGCGAACGGGAGATCGCCTCGGTGCTTCTCGAAGGGGGCGGACAGCTGGGCGGCGCGATGCTGAAAGCCGGACTGGTGGATCAGGTGAAGCTGTTTTACGCTCCGAAATTGGCGGGCGAAGACGGGATTCCCGCTTTCGCCTTCGCGGGTCCGGAGCGCATGGCGGACGCGTTGCGGCTGAAGGACATCGAAATCGAGCGCGTCGGCGGCGACTGGTGCGTCACCGGCGTGCCCGCGCGGGAAGGTGAGACGTGATGTTTACGGGACTCATCGAAGAAGTCGGCCGGATGCGCAGCGTCCGGCGGCAGGGAGAGGCCATGGTGCTGACGGTGTCCGCCCGCAAGGTGCTGGAGGACGTCCGGGTTGGCGACAGCATCGCCGTCAACGGCGTCTGTCTCACCGTGGTTTCGTTCGACTCCGGAAGCTTCACCGTGGACGTGATGCCGGAGACCTTTCGCCGCACCAACCTCCATGCGCTTTCCCCGGGCGCCCCGGTCAATCTGGAACGGGCGATGCGGGCCGGGGGAAGGTTCGGCGGCCATTTCGTCCAGGGCCACGTGGACGGCACCGGCGTCGTGGTTTCGCGCACGCCGGAAGCCAACGCGGTGGTGTTCCGGATCCGTCCGAACGACCCTTCGCTTTTCCGGTACCTGGTGCCGCAGGGATCGGTGGCGGTGGACGGCATCAGCCTGACCGTGGTCAGTGCCGATCGCGGCACGGGCACGTTCACGGTGTCCATCATCCCGCACACGCTGCGCGAGACGTCGCTGGGGGAACGGAAGCCCGGCGACGTGGTGAATCTGGAATGCGATTTGCTCGGCAAATATGTCGATCATCTGCTGAACTTGCGCCTGGGCGACGGGGCCGGTTCCGGCGCGGCGTCGCCCGCCGGCGGGCGCCCGGGCGAAGGAACGCCGGCCGGTCCGGGCACGGGCGGACTGACGGAGGCGCGGCTGAAGGAACTCGGATTCTGAATCCGGATTCCGGACCCGGAACGGGCCATGAATCCGGAAATGCGTGCGGTCCCGGAATTTCGAAGCTTCGGGGACACGAAAAAGGGGGAAGCCCAGATGGCGGAGATTCGGTTCGATCCCATCGAGGAAGCGATCTATGAACTCATGCGGGGAAACATGGTGGTCGTCGTGGACGACGAGGACCGCGAAAACGAGGGCGACCTGATCGCCCTGGCCGAAAAGGCGACGCCGGAAATCGTCAACTTCATGATCACGGAAGGCAAGGGGCTCGTCTGCGTGCCGATCACGGAGGAACGCGCGGCGGAGCTTGACCTGCCGCCCATGGTCATGCAAAATACGGATTATCACGGGACAAATTTTACCGTTTCCGTTGACCACGTCTCCACCGGGACGGGGATTTCCGCGGTGGAACGGGCGCGGACCATCCGCGCGCTGATCGATCCGAAGGCGAAGCCCTCCGACTTCCGCCGGCCGGGGCACGTGTTTCCGCTGATCGCCAAGAAAGGCGGCGTGCTGCGCCGGGCCGGCCACACGGAGGCGGCGGTGGACCTGGCGCGCATGTGCGGCTCGGCGCCGGCCGCGGTGATCTGCGAGATCATCAAGGAAGACGGCACGATGGCGCGGCTGCCGGATCTCGTGGAGTTTTGCCGCAAGCACCAGCTGAAGCTGATCTCCATCCGCGACCTCATCCATTACCGCAACCAGAAAGAAAAACTGGTGCGCCGGGTGGCGGAAGTGCGCCTGCCCACCGATTTTGGCGTGTTCCGGGCCATCGGCTACGCCAACGAGGTGGACGGCAAGGAACACATCGCGCTGGTCAAGGGCACCATCGACGGCGACCGGCCGGTGCTGGTGCGGGTGCACTCCGAATGCCTGACCGGCGACGTGTTCCATTCGCACCGCTGCGACTGCGGACCGCAGCTGGAGGCGGCCCTGCGGCGGATCGAAGAGGAAGGGTGCGGCGTGCTGCTTTACATGCGGCAGGAAGGGCGGGGGATCGGCCTGCTCAACAAGCTGCTGGCTTACAAGCTGCAGGAGCAGGGGCTTGACACCGTGGACGCCAACCTGCGCCTCGGCTTCCCGCCGGACCTCAGGGACTACGGCATCGGCGCGCAAATCCTGAAGGACATCGGCGTGCGCAAAATGCGCCTTTTGACCAACAATCCGCGCAAGATCAAGGGTCTGGAAGGCTACGGCCTGCAGGTGGTCGAACGGGTGCCGATCCAGATCCGGGAAAACAAGGACAACGCCCGTTATCTGCTGGCCAAAAAGACCAAGCTGGGACATCTGCTGCAGCTGCCCGGCGAAGAGGCGGACGCGGAAAACGCGGCGGACGTCGGGAAAGGATGAGGAAAACATCATGCCGAACGTTTACGAAGGACATTTTTCGGCGCAGGGGCTGAAATTCGCCATCGTGGTCTCCCGGTTCAACGAACTCATTTCCTCGAAACTCCTGGGAGGGGCGCTGGACGCGCTTCGCCGGCACGGGGCGAAGGACGAGGACGTCGACGTGGCTTGGGTGCCGGGCTCCTTCGAGATTCCGCTGATCGCCCGCAAAATGGCGGAAAGCGGCAAGTATAACGCCGTGATCGCCCTGGGCGCGGTGATCCGCGGCGCGACGCCGCATTTCGACTATGTCAGCAACGAAGTGTCCAAGGGAGTGGCGGCCGCGGCGATGCAGACCGGGGTGCCGGTCATTTTCGGCGTGCTCACCACCGACACCATCGAACAGGCGCTGGAGAGGGCGGGCACGAAGGCCGGCAACAAGGGCTGGGACGCCGCCATGTCGGCCATCGAGACGGCGAATCTGCTCAAAGCGTTGCCGGTATGACCGTCCTGTACAGGCTACCGGTTTTCGAAGGCCCCCTCGATCTGCTCCTGCACCTCATCGACCGGGCGGAGATCGACATCCGCGACATCCGGATCAGCGAGATTGCCGATCAGTATTTCGAGTATCTTGCGGCGATGCAGGAAATGGAACTTGAGGTGACGAGCGAATTCCTCGTCATGGCCGCCACGCTGCTCGTGATCAAGAGCCGGGAGCTGCTGCCCAAGCCTCCGCCTCCGGAACCGTCGGAATCGGAGGAAGGGGAAGAGGCGGCCGATCCGCGCGAAGAGTTGATCCGCAAGCTGATCGAGTACCGCAAATACAAGGCGGCCGCCGCCTGGCTGAACGAACGCCAGCGGGAAAGGAGCCTCGTGTATACCCGCGAGCCGGTGGATCTGACGGCGTTCCTGCCGGCAAAGCCCGCCAATCCGGTGGAAGGACTGGGCGTAGGCGACCTGGCGCTGGCCTACCGCAAGGCGTTGCGCCGCATGGCCGACCGGACCCGGGCTGTGGCGATCCGGCGGTACGAAATATCGGTAAAAGACCGGATGCGTCATGTGGTGCAGGCGCTGAAAAGCAGTCCGGAGGGGCGTTTGCGGCTTTTCGCGGAGCTTCTGGGCGAAAGGGCAAGCCGGCAGGAAGTCGTCGTGACGCTGCTGGCGCTCCTGGAGCTGATGAAACGGAACTGGATCGTCTGCCACCAGACGCGGATGTTCGGAGAGATCGTGGTGACGTGGACGGGGAGTGGAGAAGGCGAAGATGGATTACCGGACGATGAAATCGGTGCTTGAAGGCCTGCTGTTCGTGGCGGGCGATGAAGGCATCCCCCTGAAGACGGCCGCGGAAATCGTGGGCGCCGACCCCGGCGTGGTGCGGGACGTGCTGGACGATTTGGCGCGGGAATACGTCCGGGACCAAAGGGGACTCCGCGTAGCCGAAGTGGCGGGAGCCTACCGCCTCACCACCGCCCCGGAACATGCTCCCTATTTCGAAAAGCTGGCCGTCTCCCCCATGCGGTCGGTGCTGTCCCAGGCGGCCCTGGAGACGCTGGCCATCGTCGCCTACCGGCAGCCGATCACCCGCGTGGAGATCGAAGAGATCCGCGGGGTGAATTCGGACCGCGCCATCCAGTCGCTGCTGGCCAAGGACCTCATCGAAGAAAAGGGGCGGGCCGACACGGTGGGGCGGCCGATCCTGTACGGAACGACGCGGGCGTTCCTCGACTGGTTCGGACTGTCCGGCCTGGATCAGCTGCCCGATCCGGGACTCCATGAATCCGGGGAACTGGCGGAACGCACCCGGCTTCTGTTCGAGCGGGCGGAAGACCGGCAGCTGTCGCTGGAAGACCTGGAGCGGGCGCTGGAACTGGAGCGCGAATGAAGGCGAACTGAAAAAAGGAAGGAAAAGCCATACTATTCCCTGGAAAGGCGGGAAGCGTATGGCTTTTTTATTGGGCGCTTCAATACTGGCCGCCGTATCGCTGGTCGCCGTTTGCGTTCTTCTCTCGCACGTGCGCCTGCGCGTCCGCCTGTCCGCGGGCGGCGGATTTGTCCGGCTGGCGCTGGTTGGCCGCGCCCTGTTCGGTCTGGCCCGGTTCCGGGCGGAGCTCGCGGCCCTGCCGGCGAAAGGCCGCGTCCGCCTGAAAGTCGCGGGCTTCGGGAGGGGGGCGGAGCGGCGATTTCCTGCGAAAGGGAAGCGGTGGACCGGAGCCGCCGCGGCGCGTTTGGCGCGAACGATCCGGCGGTATGGGGGCTTTTCGTTTCTGCGGACGTGGGCGCGGGGCCTTTTGCGCGGCGTGGTCTGTACGCGCTGGCGGGCGGACCTCGAAATCGGCACCGGAGATGCGGCGTCCACCGGCGTCGCGGCCGGTGCGGCCTGGGCCGCCATGGGAATGGCCGCCGGGGCGGCCGGAACGCTGATGAGGCTGGACACCCGGCCGCACGGAGGCGTTCGCCCGGTTTTTCACGAACCCCGATTGGCGCTGGTCTGGGAAGCGGACTTCCGCATCCGCCTGTCCACGCTGCTGGGAGCCCTGGCCCGCCTTGGGGTCCGGTTCCTGGCACGGGCGTTCATAAACGGACGGCGACATGCGCATCCTACGAAGGACATTGGTTCCGGAAAAACCGGCACATCCAAGGAGGAATTCGCCATGTCCGAGCACCCGATCAAAAGCCTCATGCAGACCGCGATGGAAAACATCAAGGAAATGGTGGATGTGCACACCATCGTCGGCGAACCGGTGGAATCGCCGGACGGCAGCGTCATTTTGCCCATCTCCCGGGTGGGTTTCGGCTTCGCGGCGGGCGGAAGCGACTTTTATGCCGGCGGCCGCACGGAAGTGAAAAGAGGAGACAACGGCAACGCCGTGGTCCAGCTGCCCTTTGGCGGCGGGAGCGGCGGCGGCGTGTCCATCACCCCGATCGCTTTTCTGGTGGTCGGCCCGCACGGGGTGAAAGTGGTTTCCCTGGACCACCAGACGCATCTGTGGGAACGGCTGATCGAAAGCATGCCGCAGCTCATCGACCGCATCCAGGCCATGTGGAACGCCGGGCGGGAGGAAGAAGAAGAGGAAATCATCTTCGAACCCGACATGGAAGGGGAAGCCGGCCGCAAGGAAGCGGGACCTGTCCTCTGAACGGCCGTACCGCGGCCGATTACGGCCGCGCGGGGATCAGAGCATTCGCTCCGATCCTTTTTTATGTCCGCGGGGACTTGTTCATACTCGGGGACACGCCCACATACAGTATAACGACCGGATGGGAGGCCCAGGATGATTGACACGACGTCCCGGAGGAAACGGGCGGCCTGTTTCCTTGCGCTGCTTGTCCTGACGTCGGCATGGTCCGTTTTCCGCGCCGCGGCGGCTGACGGCACCGTACAGCCGTCTGACATCAGCGCCCCGGCGGCGAGCCGTCCTCCGCAACCGCCCGCCACCCATGCCGAGGCGTTCTCGCTGATCGACGCCGCGTCGGGAAGGATCCTGCACAGCGCCAACGGCGACCGGCGGATGCGCATCGCCAGCCTGACGAAGATCATGACCGCCATTGTCGCCATCGAACACGGCCGGCTGGAGGACATCGTGACGGTGAGCCCCAGGGCGGCTTTCAAGGAAGGTTCGTCGATCTATCTGCGCGCGGGGGACAAGGTGCCGCTGGAGACCCTGCTGTACGGACTCATGCTCCGCTCCGGAAACGACGCCGCCACGGCCATTGCGGAGCACGTCGGCGGCTCCGAGGAAGGCTTCGTGTTTCTGATGAACCGCAAGGCGGAGGAGATCGGCCTGTCGGACACCCGTTTCGCCAACCCCCACGGGCTGGACCAGGCGGGCCACTATTCGACCGCCAACGATCTGGCCAGGCTGACCGCCTACGCCATGCGCAACCCGGTCTTCCGAAAAATCGCCGCGACGAAGGTGAAGACCTTCCCCAATCCAAACGGCGGGTGGGACTACCACTTCCTGAACAAAAACAAGATGCTGTTCCGGTACGAGGGCGCGGACGGCGTCAAGACCGGCTACACCAGGCTGGCCCGGCGATGCCTGGTCAGTTCGGCGACAAGGAACGGACAGCAGCTCATCGCCGTCACCCTGAACGACGGCAACGACTGGGAAGATCACCGCCGGCTGCTGGATTACGGGTTCGCCGCGTTCCCGCTCGAAGAGGTCATTGCCAAGGGACAGCGCATGGAAGGCCTGCCTTACGAAGCGGCGGCGCCGTTCCGTTATCCGTTTGCGGCCGGCGAACGGGAGAAGCTCCGCGCGCTGTTTCAGCCCTTTCCGCCGGATTCGCTGGAATACCGGTTCGGCCTGCGCGGCCGACTGACCTTCGAGCTGGACGGGCGGGTCATCGGTTCCGTTCCGCTGCGCGACACGGCAGACCGGGCGAGGCCGGACTAAGGCCCGCCCGGATCCCGTTAACGACAAAAGTGCATTTATTTTTCCGTTTTTCAAGCGAGAATAAATGCACTTTTGTCGTTGCTGCCTGGACCGGAATCGAGGTCCGCCGTTGCCCCGGAACCGCAATCGGAGGCCGTCCTCAAAATGAGAGCCGGGCACGCGGGCCATCCCAAGTGCCCCAAAGGAGGCGTTCGACCATGGTCAATTGGATCTGGCTCGGGATGATCCTGATCAGTTTCTGGTTTGCGGCGCTGACCGGCAAAATGAAAGCAGTCACCGACGCCGCCTTCAGCGGTGCGCAAACCGGCGTCACCGTCTGCCTGGGACTGATCGGCATTCTGGTGCTGTGGATGGGGCTCATGCGCGTGGCCGAGGACGCGGGGCTGGTGCGAAAGCTGGCCGCCCTGATCGGGCCGGCGGTGCGGTGGCTGTTTCCGGACGTGCCGCGGAACCATCCGGCGATGGGATACATACTGTCCAACCTGAGCGCGAATCTGCTGGGGCTCGGCAACGCCGCCACCCCCATGGGCATCCGGGCGATGCAGGAGCTGCAAAAGCTCAATCCCGATCCGCGCACGGCCACGTCCGCCATGTGCACCTTGCTGGCCCTCAACACCGCGAGCATCACGCTCGTGCCCACCACGCTGATCGCCATCCGCCTCCAGTTCGGCTCGCAAAATCCGGCGGATATCATCGGTTCGACGCTGCTGGCCACTGCGATCGCGACGGGCGCGGCCATCGCCGCCGACCGCTGGTACCGCAGAAAAAGCGGCGCGCCGCCTTATTCGGCGGATATCGGCCGGAATCGGGGAACGCCTTCATCGGGCGCCGCGGACGCGGCGGACAACCGGTCCGATCCGCGGGCGGTCTCTACCGATTCAGCAGCCCTTGCGGATGCCGCAGCCGGTGCCGGTTCCGCGGCCTTGGCTGATACCGCAGCCGGTGCCAATTCCGCGGCCTTGGCGGATACCGCAGCCTATTCCGGACCCGCGGCCTTTGCCGGTTCCACGGGGCCGTCGGGGCGGACGGAAGCGTCCGGAAGAGGGTAAAGGGCCATGTCCGCCTTTCTTCAGTCGGTGTCCGTCTGGACGATCCCCGCGCTCATCGCCTTCATTCCGCTGTACGCCGCGTTTCGCCGCGTGCCGGTGTATGAATCGTTCGTCGACGGGGCGAAGGACGGCTTCCAGACCGCCGTTGCCATCATTCCCCACCTTGTGGGGATGATGACGGCGATTTCCATGTTCCGCGCTTCCGGCGCGATGGACGTGCTGACCGGGGCCGTCCGGCCGCTGATGGAACGGCTGGGCGTGCCCGGCGAAGTGTTGCCGCTGGCGCTGCTTCGCCCGCTCACCGGATCGGGGTCGCTCGCCTACGTCACCGACCTGATCCGCGAGCACGGCCCGGATTCCCTCATCGGCCGGATCGCCGCCACCATCCAGGGCAGCACGGACACGACGCTGTACGTCCTGACCGTCTACTTCGGAGCCGTCGGCATCCGCCGCGCCCGGTACGCCCTCAAGGTCGGCCTCTTCTCCGACCTGGTCGGTTTCTTCGCCGCCGTGGCGGCTTGCCGGTGGTTGTTCGGTGCGGTATGATGGGGGAGAGGTGAAGGCCGTTTGGAACGACTGCAGAAAATTCTGGCTCGGGCCGGGGTGGCGTCGCGGCGCAAATGCGAGGAACTGATCGCCTCCGGCCGGGTGGCGGTCAACGGCCGCGTCGTCACCGAACTCGGCGCCAAGGCCGATCCGGAGCGCGACGTCATCACCGTTTCGGGGAAGCCCATCGACTCCCAGCCCATGGTCTACCTGATGTTTCACAAGCCCAAGGGCGTCATCACCAGCATGTCCGATCCCAGGGGCAGACCCGTGGTCAAGGATTACCTGAAGGACGTGCCCGCCCGGGTGTTTCCCGTCGGCCGGCTCGACTACGACACGGAGGGACTGCTCCTGTTCACCAACGACGGGGAGCTGGCGTACCGGCTGACGCATCCCAGGCATGGCGTGGCCAAGACCTATCACGCAACGGTGAAGGGAGTCCCGCACGGCACCGACCTGGAGAAGCTGGCCTCTGGCATCCGGCTGGAGGACGGCATGACCGCTCCGGCGGAGGTGGAATACGTCGACGTGGACCCCGACGGCCGGTGGGCGACGATTTCGATCACCATCCGCGAGGGGCGGAAACGGCAGGTCCGCCGCATGTTCGACGCGATCGGCCATCCGGTGCTGCGCCTGAAGCGGGTCGCGTTTGCCGGGCTTACCCTGCAGGGGCTGAAGCGCGGCAAATACCGTCCCTTGACCGAAGAGGAAATCGCGCTGCTCAGGATAGCCGCCGAAGGCGAAGGAACCCGGGCGGTGCGGCAGGATAAGGGCGGGCGCTGAACGGGGGGGAAGCGTCGGACGGAGGAAGGGCGCTGCGTGGGGAGGCAGCAGGCGGCGGGCGGATGCCGGGAGAAATCGTCCCGGAACACGGACTGCGGCGGCATCCGCAGCAGAGGAACGGGCGACATCCGTCACGCCCCGATCAGCGCCGTTGTCACACATTGTTCAAAACCGAAGGTTCGGACCGGCGTTCGGACGCCGGCGTTTTCGTTATAATGGAACCAAAGCCGACATCGGACGGGGGTCGGTAACCATGCGCCGTCACAAATCCGTTCAATACCTCATCCTTGCGGTGATGCTGCTGATCGGCGGCTACGCCGTCGGCCGCTCGTTTGCCTCTTCCGGCGACGTGCTTCGCCCCGGGGACAAGCCTCCGTCCTTTCGTCTGGCGGACCTTCAGGGTGAGGCGCACACGCTGGAAGAATACGCGGGAAATCCGCTCATCCTCAACTTCTGGGGGACGTTCTGCCCGCCCTGCCGGGAGGAGATGCCGGCCCTGCAGCAGCAGTACGAAGCCTGGAAAGACGAGGGCTTGCAGGTGGTCGGGATCAACTTGAGCGAAGACCGGCACCGGGTGGAAAACTTCATCCGCCGGATCGGCGTCAGCTTTCCGATTCTGCTCGACACGAACCGGCGGACGGAGCGGGCCTTCGGCCTGCGCGAGTACCCGACCACGTATTTCATCGATGCAAACGGCGTCATCCGCCAGATCGTGAGCGGACCCCTCACCATCGAGGAGATCGACGAGCGGGTGAAAAGCCTGCTGGGAAGCGCCTGACGCCGGCGCGTGAGGACAAGGGGGATGGCGTTGATCCAGAACACCAAATGCGAGTGCGGGCACCAGAATCCGGTGGGCACCGTCCTGTGCGAGGCGTGCGGCAAGCCCCTCGACGAGGAACTGGCCGCGTCGGATTCCGTGCTGGAGATGCGCTATGACGGCATGGCGCGCCGCTCGCAGAAACCGCATCCCAACTTGATCGACCGGATCTGGAACTTCTTCTCTTCGGTCAGGGTCGCCGTCTGGCTGATCCTCATTACCCTGGTCGCGGCGGCCCTCGGCACGATCTTCCCGCAGGAAAGCGCCTTTGTGAACCTGACCGATCCGGCCGCCTATTACAGGGAAAACTACGGAACGGCGGGGGCCATCTATCACGCGCTGGGGCTCAGCCGGACCTTCGAATCGTGGTGGTTCATCACCCTGCTGGTCATGATCGGCGCCTCGCTGGTCATCTGCAGCCTGGACCGGGTGCTGCCGCTGTACCGGGCACTTACCCGCCAGCAGGTTCGCAAGCACCCGCAGTTCATCACCCGGCAGCAGGTGGTTTACGTCGGTCCGGTCCCCGGAGATGCCGAGGAGTGGACGGCAAGATTCGCCGAAATCCTGCGCCGCAAAAGGTACAAGGTGCGCACCGAAGGCACCGCCCTGCTGGCGGAGAAAAACCGCTTCAGCCGCTGGGGACCCTACGTGATTCACATCGGCCTGATCGTCTTTCTGCTGGCCGTCCTGATGAGGGGCGTCATTCCCGGCTGGTACATGGACGAGTATGTGGGACTGGACGACGGGGAAATCGAACAAATTCCGCGAACCAACTATTTCGTCAAAAGCTTGGGGTTCCGCATCGATTTTTACAGCGACGAGGAACTCCCGGAACACCTCAAAGGACAGCTGCGGGTTAAGCAGTTCACCACAAAGGCGGTGCTGTACGAATGCGTCGCGTATTGCGACGACGCCACCCGCGATCCGGAGCTGCGGGAAGTGGCTTCCCACGACATCCGGGTCAACAGTCCGCTGTCCTATAAGGGCCTAAGGCTTTACCAATACGATTTTGCCGAGACGCCGCGCCTCATCTCCGTGCGGCCGACACTGATCGACAAGCGCACCGGCCGGTCGTACGGCCCGTTCGAACTGCCGATGCGCGATCCGCCATTGACTTATTCGGTCGGTCCCTTTACGCTGGAACTGAAAGACAGCTTTCCCGAATTCGGGCTGGACGAGAACGGGGAGCCCGTGACGCTGTCGCGGGAGCCCAACGCGCCGGCATTCGTGTTCGTCATCAAGGGACCCGGCCTCCCGGAGGAAGGGGTTCCCTATCTGTATTTTCCGCGCGAGGCGGACAGGCAGCGGTTCGGCCAGGACCGGATCAACGGCGCGGCCGCGGAGATGTTCGACATTCGCGTGATGTCGATGGAAGATGTCGAATTTTCCACCTACACGAGCTACCTGAACGTCCGCGTGGACCGGGGAATGCCCTACGTCTGGACCGGCGCCGCCATCACCATGATCGGCCTCGTCATGGGCATCTACTGGAACCACCGGCGCATCTGGCTGCGCATTGACGACGGCGTCCTGTCGCTGGGAGCCCACACGAACAAAAACCGCTTCGGCCTGCGCGCGGAAGTGGCGGCGGCCCTGGCCAAGGCGGGCATCGAAGTCGACGCGAAGGCGCTGGACAACAGGAGGAAGGAAACTTGACCGACTGGCTTCAGATCAGCAGCAATGCGGTGATCGTCGCGTTTTTCCTTTATTGCTTTTCGTTCATCGCCTATGCGGTGGCCGTGGGAGGCAGCCGCTTCTCCAATCGGGAACCGGAAGTTCACCGGAAGCGATGGGGCAATATCGGCCTGTGGCTCGCCGCCGCCGGATGGGCGGCGCATCTCGTTTACTTTTTCGCCCGCTGGGCGGGCGCGGGGCACATCCCGGTCAGCAACCTTTATGAATTCCTGATGGCGCTGGGCATCGCCATGATGCTGGCGTTTTTTGTCATCCGGTTCGCGTACAGGCATCCCCTGCTGGGCGCATTCGCCCTTCCGCTGACCATCATCATCGTCGCCTACGCTTCGGTGTTTCCGTCGGAAGTGCAGCCCCTCGTACCGGCCCTGAACTCGATCTGGCTCCGGCTGCACGTGACCACGGCGGTGCTCGGAGAGGCGTTTTTCGCCGTGGGCTTTACCGCGGCCCTGATCCTGATCCTGCGGGTCACCGACTTCAGCCGCACGGACAAGGCCGGCCGCCGCGCCCGTTTCTGGGCCGAATTCACCCTGGTGGTCATCGTCATCGTCATCGGTTTCCTCGTCGCCGTATTCGGCTTCCGCGCCGCCGGGTACCACGCCGAATTCCGCCAGGAAACGGTCACCGTGGACGCGCGGGGCAACGTGATCGAACAGGAAAGCACGGTGGAATACGGCCTGCCGCCGATTTTCAAACCGTACAACAGCGAGACCGTCTCCATGGACCCGTTCCTCGGCATGACGGAGCCGCTTTTCGAGACGCCGTCGTGGATGAACGGGGTCAACGCCGGACGAAAATGGAACACCGTCGTCTGGTCGGTCATCGTCGGGCTTTTGCTGTACGGCCTGCTGCGGCTGATCATC
This sequence comes from Paenibacillaceae bacterium, assembly GCA_036563895.1. Lineage (GTDB taxonomy): Bacteria > Bacillota > Bacilli > Paenibacillales > Paenibacillaceae > ZCTH02-B3. The sequence goes on along the minus strand of DATCLN010000215.1, from coordinate 73,472 downwards.
CGCAAGCCCCTGGCCAGGGCGATCCAGCCCGCCCTGGACGGCATCGATCCGGACGACCTGGACGAGATCAGCTACCGCGCCATCGCCATCGGGTTTCCGCTGTTTACCTTGGGCGCCCTCGTCTTCGCTATGATCTGGGCGCAGATCGCCTGGTCGCGTTTCTGGGGCTGGGATCCGAAGGAAGTGTGGGCGCTCATCACCTGGCTTTTCTACAGCGCCTATCTGCATCTCCGCCTGTCGCGCGGCTGGCACGGCATCCGTTCCGCCTGGCTCGCGGTCATCGGCTTTTTGATCGTCATGTTCACGCTGATTGGCGTCAATCTCCTGATTGCAGGCCTGCATTCCTACGCGGGAGTATCCTGAAGCGGCGCGCCCGGAGGGCGTGCCCGCGTGCGGTTTGGAATCATATGCGGAAAGGAGCTGCTGAAGGGTGAGCGAGAACGCCAAAAAGATTCTGGTGGTGGACGACGAGGAACGGATACGCCGGCTGCTGCGCATGTACCTTGAAAAGGAGGGCTACGAGGTCGAGGAGGCGGAAGACGGGGAAACGGCCTTGCGGATGGCGCTGGACACCAATTACGATCTCATCGTGCTGGACCTGATGCTGCCGGGCATGGACGGAACGGAAGTGTGCTCGCGGCTGCGCCAAAAAAAGGCCACCCCGGTGCTGATGCTGACCGCCAAAGGGGAGGAAGTCAACCGTGTGCACGGGTTCGAGGTGGGCGCCGACGATTACGTGGTCAAGCCCTTCAGCCCGCGCGAGGTGATGTACCGCATCAAGGCGATCCTGCGGCGGTCCGCGGGCAGCGCCTACTGGACGCGGGACGCGGCGTCCAGCGTCATCAAATTCCCGCACCTGACCATCGAGCACGAGGCGCGGCGGGTGACGGCGGGCGGCCAGGAAGTGTATCTGACGCCCAAGGAATACGAGCTGCTCCACTATTTGGCCAGTTCGCCGGACAAGGTGTTTTCCCGCGAGGAGCTTCTCAAGGACGTGTGGCATTACGACTTTTTCGGCGACCTGCGCACGGTGGACACCCACGTGAAGCGCCTGCGCGAAAAGCTGAGCCGCGCGTCTCCGGAGGCGGCGGCCATGATCACCACCGTGTGGGGCGTCGGGTACAAGCTCGAGGTGCCGAAATAACCGATGGCCATCTGGAAAACCGTTGTCGGCAAGCTGTGGCTGACGATCATCGGCCTGGTCGGCATCGTCATCTGCACGGTGGGGTTCTTCCTGCTGCTGTACATCGACCTGACCTTTGCCGACCCGGTCAAGATCGAGCGCATGTTCATGTTCACCGGCGCCGTCGGTTTTCTCCTGACCACCTTTTTCGCCTTCTTTCTGGTCACCAAGATCACGCAGCCGCTCCGGGAGATGATCCAGGCGGCCAACCGGATCGCGCGGGGCGAATATTCCGTGCGGCTGACCTACCGGTCGTCGGACGAAATCGGGGAACTGTCCGGCGCGCTGAACATGATGGCGGCGGAGCTGGACAAGCTGATCCGCGACCTGCAGCACGAGCGGGACCATCTGAGCGGCGTGCTGCGCAGCATGTCCGACGCGGTGATCACCTTCGACGCCGGCGGCAACGTCATCATGACCAATCCGAAGGGCGAAAATCTCCTGGAAGCCTGGAACGCGGTGACGTGGGAGGAAGCGGAGGAGGAAGAAGGGTCTCCCCTTGAATTCCGGCACGTTCCCGGTCCTCTGCGCGAGCCGTTCCGCAGGGTCATCCGGGAAAGGCGTGAGCTTACCGCCAAGCTGAACGTGAAAAACGAGGTCTGGTCGGTGGTGATGACGCCGCTCGCCGGCGAAGACGGCGTGCGCGGGGCGGTGGCGGTGTTCCGCAACGTCACGGAGGAATTCCGCACGGAGAAGTTGCGGCGGGATTTCGTCGCCAACGTGTCCCATGAACTGCGCACGCCGCTGTCCATGCTGCAGGGCTACAGCGAGGCGCTGCTGGACGACATCGCCTCCACGCCCGAGGAGCGGCGGGAACTCGCCCGGGTCATCCACGAGGAATCGCGGCGCATGAGCCGCCTGGTGCAGGATCTGCTCGACCTGGCGAAAATGGAAGCCGGCCACGTGGAGCTGGTCTTCCGGCGCGTCGACGTCGGCGAGCTGCTGCAAAGGGTCCACCGCAAATACACGGCGCTGGCCAAAGAACGGGGCGTCCGGCTGGAGTGCGCGGTTCCGGAAGAAGACCTGGTGCTGGAACAGGCGGACGACGGCCGGCTGGAACAGGTGCTGGCGAACCTCCTCAGCAACGCCTTCCGCCACACGCCCGCTGGCAAGGCGATCCGGCTTGCCGCGAGGAAGACGGTTTCGCACAAGGGGGAAGCGGTGGAGCTGGAAGTGGCGGACGAGGGTTCCGGCATTCCGGAAGAAGATCTTCCCTACATTTTCGAGCGGTTCTACAAGGCGGACAAATCGCGCAAACGCCAGCAGGACGGCGGCACCGGACTCGGGCTGGCCATCGTCCGGCACCTGGTGGAAGCCCACGGCGGGGAAATCGGGGTGCAAAGCAAGGTCGGAGAGGGAACGACCTTCACCGTCCGTCTGCCGGTCAGCCGCAAAAAAGGGCGCCAATCCGCTTCCTGAGGGACAGGGAGCGGACGGCGCCCTTGCTTTTTGCGCGGGTTCAGATCAGGCGAATCTCCCGGGCGCTGTTCAGCTCCGGCAGGGCGGCGATTTGCGCCACCACTTCCTTCGGCACGTCCTTGTCGACGGTCAGCACCATGATCGCCTCGCCGCCGGCCAGGGCGCGGCCGACTTTCATCGTGGCGATGTTGATGTCGTTGTTGCCGAGCAGCGTGCCCACCTTGCCGATGATGCCGGGCTTGTCGTAGTGGGAGACGAGCAGGAGATGCCCCTGCGGCTCCACGTCGATCGGGAACTTGTCGATCTGGGTGATGCGCGGCCCGAAGCCGTTGAGGGTCGTCCCGGCCACCAGCCGCTCTTCCCTGGTCGTGCGCAGCGTCACCGAAACCAGATTGGTGAAGCCCTTGGACTCCTGGCTCTTGGCGACCACGATGTTGATGCCGCGGTTCTTGGCCAGATGGAAGGCGTTGACGGCGTTCACCTGGTCGGAACCGAGGTGATGGGCCAGCACGCCCGCCACGATCTGGCGGTTCAGCGGCTGGGTGTCGATGTCGGCCAGTTCCCCGGCGTAACTGATGACGATTTCTTTCACCGGGCCGTCCACGCTTTGCACGGCGAGGCTGCCGAGCTTGCGGCCCAGATCGAAGAAGGGCCCCAGCTTCGCCATCACTTCGGGCGGCACGTGCGGCATGTTGACCGCGTTCTTGAACGGTTCGCCGCGCAGGACGTGCAGGATCTGCTCGGACACGTCCACCGCCACGTTCTCCTGTGCTTCCACGGTGGAAGCGCCGAGGTGGGGCGTGACGATGATTTTCGGATGATGCAGGAACGGATGGTCCGGGGGCGGCGGCTCCTGTTCGAACACGTCGAAGGCGGCGCCGGCGACGATGCCGGATTCGATGGCTTCCACCACCGCCGCTTCGTCGATGATGCCTCCCCGGGCGCAGTTGATGATGCGCACGCCCTTCTTCATCATCGCGAACTGTTCACGGCCGATCATGCCGCGGGTTTCCGGCGTCAGCGGCGTGTGCACCGTGATGAAATCCGCCGTCCGGATGATTTCCTCGAAGGAGGCCATGCGCACGCCCAGCTTCTCGGCCCGCTCTTCCGTCAGGAACGGGTCGTAGCCGAGCACCTTCATGCCGAACGCCTTGGCGCGGATGGCCACCTCGCTGCCGATGCGGCCCATGCCGATGACGCCGAGCACCTTGTTGCGCAGCTCGACGCCCAGGAACGACTTGCGGTCCCATTCGCCGCGGATCGTCTTGGCGTAGGCCTGCGGAATGTGGCGGGCCAGCGCCATCATCATGGCGAAGGCGTGCTCGCAGGTGGTGATGGTGTTGCCGTCGGGGGCGTTGATGACGATGACGCCGCGGCGCGTGGCCGCTTCCAGGTCGATGTTGTCGACGCCGACGCCGGCGCGGCCGATCACCTTGAGGCGCGAAGCGGCTTCCAGAATCCGCGCCGTCACCTTCGTCTGGCTGCGGACGAGCAGCGCGTCGTAGTCCCCGATGACGGCGGCGAGCTCGTCTTCGCTCAGCCCCGTCTTTTTGTCGATCTCCACGTCCGGCGCTTCCGCCAACAGGGAAATGCCCTGATCGCTGATGGGATCCGAGATGAGCACTTTGAACATTTGGCTTCCTCCCGCATCGGCTTACGCCGTCGGAGCGCTCTTGGCGCCGTTGTAACGCTGCACGCACTCTTCATACAGCCGTTTGGCGAATTCGGCGTCCTTCCAGCCTTCGATGACCGTTTTCTTGTTTTCGAGGTCCTTGTACCTTTCGAAGAAATGCGCGATTTCCTTCAGGATGTGCGGCGAAACGTCGTCCAGGGAGTTCACGTGGTTCCAGCGCGGGTCGTTTACCGGCACGCCCAGGAGCTTCTCGTCCTGGCCCTTCTCGTCGGACATGATCAGCGCGCCGATCACCCGCGCCTCGATCACGCACCCCGGGAACGTCGGGAACGTGGTCAGCACCAAAATATCAAGCGGATCGCCGTCTTCCGCCAGCGTCCCCTCCAGATACCCGTATTCCGTCGGGTAGTGCATGGGGGAGTACAGCACGCGGTCGAGGACGAACCGCTTTTTTTCCTTGTCGTACTCGTATTTGTTTTGGCTTCCTGCGGGAATTTCGATCAAAGCTTCGACCACCAGGTTCGCCATACGATAAGCCTCCTCGCTTCAGGTTCCAATAACTTTTCCTATTTTATAGCAAGGAGGCGTTCCATTGCAATGACAATCCGGTGACAGGAGCGGCAATATCCGGCCCGGCGCCCGTCAGCCGCCTGAACTGAAAAACGGCAGCTGCGGCAGAATCTCCCTTGCGCTGTACAGCTGCGGCCCGAGCTGCAGATAGTCGCCGGCGCGGACCGCTTCCGTGCCGACCAAAAGATCCGCGGCCTCCGCGAAGGAAGTCAGCTTCAGCCTGGCCGCCTGTCCGGAGCGGATCAGGTTGTCCGTCTTGGCCGCGAGATCCTGCGGGAGAAACTCGTCGACGGCCTCGCGTCCGGCCAGATAGTCCGCGGCGACGCTGAATTTGACCAGAAGCGGCAGGCGGCTCCACTCGTCGAATCCCAGCGGGTCCGGCGGCGTGTAATCCTCCGGGATGTTGGGGTCGAGGGAAGCGGCCCACTGCACCATGGCCGCGTAGTAGCCGCGCTGTCCCTGCTGGGCGTCGCGGACGGCCTGCCGGAAGGTACCGTCGGCTTCCACCCGCGCCAGCAGCTCGTCGACAGCGCCGTCGTTCGCCCCCGAAGCGAGGCGCGAGAAGCTGTCGGCAAAGTTCTGCAGGCTCCTGAGGTAGTGGCTCCGGGCCTCGATCAGAAGCGGGGAAACGGGGGGAACGGCGGCCATGTACGCTTCGTCGTATTTGCGGCCGGCCGTGCGGGAAAGCTCCCTCAGGAGGGCCGCGCGGTCGCCGGTTTCCCCGGTCAGCAGCTTGTGCCGGACGGACAGCCACTCGCCCGCAAATTCACGATAGGGCAAAAATACGGTATGATAGAAGGAAACGAGGTCCTGCTGGCGGTAGGCTTCACCCGCCGTTTCCACCGCCGCGGCGGCCAGCTGCGCCTGCCGTTCGGTGGCGTACAGCTTTTCCGACCGTTCGGCGCCGATCTTCATCCCGTAGAAAAAGGCGCCGACGGCCACCACCAGCGTAAACAGAAAGCCGAGCGAAAACGTCAGATCGGATTTTTTCAGCCCTTTGTCCATCGGTTACTCCTTTATTCCACCTGATTGATTCGCAAAATCTGATACGGAACGGACCGTGCGCATCATGAGCAAATTCAACTGGCGCAGATGGCGATTCAGGCCGGTTTCCGTCGACCAGCTGAGCGATCGGTTCCTGCTCGCCAACCTGTACGCGACGCAGTTCCTCACCGTTATTATCGGTATTGTATGGATTATTTTTCAGGGACGCAGCGTCATTTCCCTGCTGGCGGTGCCCGGCACGGCCGACTTCGTCCTGTGGGGCGCCGGTTTCGCCGCCCTGGTCGTCGCCGCCGACCTGCTTCTGGCGCGTCTTCTCAAGGAAGACGCGATGGACGACGGAGGCATCAACGAGCGGCTGTTCCGCAGGCGTGCCGTGTGGCACATCGCCTTGATCGCGGCGCTCGTGGCGTTCTGCGAGGAACTTCTGTTCCGCGGAGCAATCCAGTACGCCTTCGGCCCGTACTGGACGAGCGTGCTGTTCGCGGCCGTCCACGTCCGGTACCTCAGGCACTGGCTGCCCACGGGGCTGGTGTTTCTCGCCAGCTACGGACTGGGATGGATCATGGAGGAGACGGGAACGATCTGGACGCCCATGGTCGCCCATTTTCTCATTGATTTCACGATGGGACTCATCATTCGGTTTCGGAGGGAAGTCAAGGCATGAGGGAAGACCGCGGGGAAGAGACTTCATCGGCAGTGTGGGCCCGCTACAAGGAAGCGAAGCGGTTCGCCGCCGGCCAGTCCGGCCCGGAAAGGCCGCAGGAAGTGAGCCTGGACGAAGCCATCGCCCGCGCGCTGGCCGCGGCCGGGCTTCCCGAGACCGGCCTGCCGCCGCGATCGCTGCTCCATCCTTCGCAATACGGCCGGATGATCCGCTGGTTTTACCGCCTGCTGGTGGCACTGTTTACGGCCCTCGTCGCCGGCCTCATCTGGTGGGGGTACCGGAACTACGGAACGGGAGGATGAAACGTTCGGTTTACCGGGAGGCGTCGTCCGGCGCGATCTCGCGCGGGTCGACGAAGCGGTAGCCCGCCTCGCGGATGGCGGCAAGCAGCCCGTCCAGCGCCTCGGCCGTCCACGGCAGCTCGTGCATCAGGATGTTGCTGCCCGGACGAAGCTGCTTCATCACGTTGTCGATGACCGCCTGCGGGCGGTCTTTTTCTTTGACCTTGCCGAGATCCCAGTCCAGCGAACCGTTCGACCAGGTCATGTACAGGAGGCCGAATTCCCGGGCGATCCGGCGGACGTCCTCGCTCCCGGAAGCGTGCGGCGGCCGGAAGAAACGGGGCGCTTCTCCCGTCAGCTCCCGCACGATGTCCTGGACGCGCCCGATCTGGTCCCGGACGGTCTCGGGCTTTTCCTTTCCCAGCGGGATGTGGTCCCACGAATGGTTGCCGACCGCATGGCCCCGGTCATGAATTTCTTTCAGCAGATCCGGGTTCTTTTCGACGCGGTAGCCGTTCACGAAAAAGATCGCCTTTGCGCCGTACCGGTCGAGGGTGTCAAGCATGGGCAGAAGGGTATCCGCGCTTTTCGGCCCGTCGTCGAAGGTGAGAAGCACGACCCGTTTGTCCGTTTGTTCGGGATCGATGGGCACGATGTCATAGGCGGCGTTCATCCGGTAGAGCGGCACGGGCTCCCGCGGCTCCGGGGATGCCGGCGCGGGTTGCGTTTCCGGCGAGGGTTCCGATTCCGCGGAAGTCTCCGTTCCCTGATCCGTTCCCTGAGGAGTTTGCGTCGCCGCGGGGGCTCCCGTTTCCGGGGCGGGACCGCCTTCCCCTTCCCGGGAAGATGCGGCACCGGGTTCCGCCGGGACGGGGGACACGGGCTCCCGGCTGCCGGAGCAGCCGGCTGCGGCAAGGGAAAGGAAAAGAAGCAGGACAAGGATGGCCGGGGCTGGCAATTTCACGTGCAGGTGCTCCTTTCGCCGCGCGCTTCGCTGTTGCCTGATTTGTCTCGAATTTTATCACATCCGGCAGATTTCAACACGGGGACTTTTTTCCTTTATTTTGGGAGCATGCGGCATTTTTTCCGGGCCAAAATAGAAAGGTGACGGCACCCTGTGAAAGGGGATGCGCGCTTGACGGAGGTGAACCAGGGTGAGATGGACGGCTTTTCTGCTCGGCGGGCTGGCGGGTGCCGCCCTGGCGATGGGCATGCGGCAAAACGGCAGATTCGCGGCCGTGACCGATTCGCTGGGCAAGGCCTTGTTCGGACGGTCCGCGGTCCGGAAACAGGTGGACAAAATCATGGATGAAATTGTCGAATGACGGACGGCTGTCCGTCCGCCGAAAGAGGCGTCCGCTCCCCGGCCCAACAGGGGAATGGGCGCCTTTTTTCCGCGCCCGTCGCTTTCCCCCGGGGCTCGTACAATTTTACTAGTGCATTTCGCGACCGGAAGTGATAACATGGTAAAATAAAAGCGCGAGGGCCAGTTCCGCGGACGCACCTTGCGTGTTGCGCTTCATACGCTGTATCACCCGACGCGCCGGAGGAGGATCCCAGTCATGAGGATGGAACGGCTCGGCAACGACAAAATCCGCATCTTCCTTACCTTCGACGATCTGTCGGAGCGCGGGATCCAGAAAGAGGACCTTTGGCGGGAAATTCCCAAGGTTCACGAACTCTTCAGCGAAATGATGGACCAGGCCTACAACGAGCTCGGTTTCGACGCCACCGGTCCGCTGGCGGTCGAGGTGTTCGCCATGCCTGCCCAGGGGATGGTCGTAGTGGTCACCCGCGGCAAAATCGGCGCAGACGCCGATTCCGCCGTGGACGACGAATTGGACGAAGAAATGTTCGAAATCGAAGTATCCCTGGAGCAAAGCGACGCGGTCACCTACCGGTTTTCCGACATCGAAGACGCCATCGCAGCGGCGCGCCGCCTGATCCGCCTCACGCGGAAGGGACGCCTGTACCGCTACCGCGATGCCTGGATTTTGCGCTTTGAACCGGCGGATCTGCCGCCGGATGTCTGCCACAACGCCGTCGCGGTGCTGGCGGAATACGGCGAGGCCGTGACGCTGACGAAGGCGATGCTGGACGAATACGGGCAAACGGTCATTGCGGAAGGCGCCGTCGGCGTGCTCGCCCGGCACTTCTCCTGACAAACCGGCGGGGAAGGGGAACGGACGTTGGAGCTTTTGGCCATGCTGGCCGCGGCCGTGGCGCCGGGCATCGCCCTGCTTGCCTATTTTTATCTGAGCGACCGGTATGACGCCGAGCCCTTGCCGATGGTGGCCAAAATGTTCCTGATCGGCGGCCTGCTGGTGATCCCCGTGATGATCGTGCAGAGGGCCGTCACCCTGTGGCTTGGCGATTCAGACCTGGTGTTTTCCTTTGGCACCTCCGCGGGTGTCGAGGAATTTTTCAAATGGTTCGTGCTCTACCATATCATTTTTCTTCATACCCATTTCGACGAGCCCTACGACGGCATCGTCTACGCCACGGCGGTCTCCCTCGGCTTCGCCACGGTGGAGAATCTTCTCTACGCCCTGCTGGTGCAGCCGGCGGGCATCGGCGTGCTCCTTTGGCGCGCCCTGCTGCCCGTGTCGGGACATGCCCTGTTCGGCGTGTTCATGGGATTTTTCCTCGGCAAGGCCAAATTCGCGAAGGGCCGGGCCGTCCGGCTCCACGTCGCGCTGGCCTTTCTTGTCCCCCTGCTTGCGCATGGAATTTACGACTACCTGACCCTTGCCGTATTTTCCGCTTCGATGGTGTGGCTCGTCGTGCCGTTCATGTTTCTCCTGTGGGTCGGCGGCATCCGCTTCGTGCACCGCGCCCACGCCGTTTCGCCGTTTCGCCTGCTAAAGCGCGAGGAAGAGGTTAATTCCTGAGGGGGCGGGACATACTGCGGATAAAGGATACGAGCGCGAGGGGGACACCGATGGCCGGCCGACGGGTGAAAGTGACCATCCGCTGCAGGCGATGCGGCGAGAGATTCGTGCTGCGCGGCCGAAAGGAAAAGGATCGCATCGAAACCGGATTCAAAATGTGCCTTTGCGACAACACCGAAGACTTTGACATCCAGGTGGAAGACGCATAAAGCCGGCTTCTTTCTCCCAAACTAACGGCAAAAAAGGCCAACGGGGCGAAAGGAGCCGGCGTGTCATGTACGGACGTTTGAGCCGGGTGTTTTTTCCGGTTTTCGCATTTCTGTTTGCGGGAGCGATTGTTTGGGGATACCAGGAACACCAGGAAAAAAACGCGATTCTGATCAAGGCGGAAAACACGTACCAGCGGGCGTTCCACGACCTGACGCAGCGGATGAACCGCCTGCACGAGGAGCTCGGGCGCACGCTGGCCGTTTCCGAAAAATCGGACGGGATGCACCGCAAAGGCCTCATCAACGTCTGGCGGCTCACCAGCGAGGCGCAAAGCGACATCAGCCAGCTCCCGCTGGCCATGATGCCGCTGAACAAGGCCGAGCAATTCCTGGCGCGGCTGTCCGATTTCGCCTACCATACAGCCGTGCGGGATTTGAAAAAACAGCCGCTGACGGAAGAGGAGATCAAGGCGCTCAAGTCCCTGTACCAAGCATCAGAGGAAATCGGCGGCGAGCTGGACCGGCTGCAGAACGACGTGATCCGTCAGCGGCTGCGGTGGATGGACGTGGAGGTCGCTCTGGCCACGGAAAGGGAGCCCTACGACAGCGCCATCATTGACGGCTTCCGCACCCTGGACCGGAAGGCCGGGTCCTATCCTGACGGCAACTGGAGCCCGTCCGTGCTCACCGCGGAGCGGAAGCGCTCGGAGAACGACCTGGAAGGGATGCCCGTCACCGCGGAGGAAGCGGAAGCGAAGGCGCGGGAATTTCTTCGGAAGGCCGGACTCGGGCGGCTTGCCGGCGGCGGGATGCGGGTCGAGGAATACGGTACCGGGACGGAACTTCCCGGATTCGCCGTCACGGCGGACGGCGGGGACGGCACGGAGATCCGGCTCGATTTCACGCGGAAAGGCGGACACCTGCTGCGCTATGTCCGGCTGCGCGAGCCGGGCGAGCCGCGGATCGGGATGCGGGAAGCGCAGGAGGCGGCGGCCCGCTTCCTGGAACGGACGGGGCTGGACGGGATGACGCCGGTTTCGGCGGACCGATACGGGCGGGTGGCGTCCTTCGCGTTTTCGGCCGAGGAGAACGGCGTGCGCATCTACCCCGACAAGATCACCGTGCGGGTGGCGCTGGATAACGGGGAAATTGTCGGCCTCCAGGCGGCGGATCACGTGTTCGCGCCCGCGGAGGCGAAGGAGGTGGCCGCCCGCCCGGCGAGGATCGGAGCGGACGAGGCCAGGCGCGGCCTGAACGGCGGCTTCCGGCTGGAGGAACACCACATGGGCGTCATCGAAAACGACGTGCACGAGCCGGTCCTCTGTCACGTGTTTACCGGGCGGATAAACGGTTCGACGTACCGCATCTTCATGAACGCCGAGACGGGGGTCGAAGAATCGGTGGAACGGCTTCCGGACAGGCAGGAAGGGACGGCCGGCGGATGACGCCGGCTTTTTTGCTGCCGATTCTCTATTTTTTCCATAGGTTTCAATGCCAAATTGGGGAAGGACATGGTATAATGAAGCCAACCGGGAATCACCGGGACGGGCCGCGCGCAAATCCGGGCGCGGACGGCCGTGACGCGCGCAGGTACCGGGACGCGTTCCTTCGCTGGTCCGGCGGGATCGAGCGGCGGCTCATCCGCTGGATCGTCGTCCTGGCCGTACTGCTCGCGCTGTTTCAGGCCCTGCTCCGGGTTCCGGAGCTTCGGGTCTGGCTGGTGGAGGAGGAGACGCGGGAGGGAGTGCCGGCCGCGGACATCCTCTGAATGCGGCACAAACGCCCGGCAGTTGCGGTCCGTGCGGGTTTTCGGTTTTTGCATCCGCACAGGCGGTATGGTATAATTTCCTCATTCTTCGCGCGGGATGTCCATTGCCTGCGCGGTTGATCGGGAGGACATTGCCCCTTTGATGGACGCTCCTGGGACGTACCGAATCAACATCGCCATCGACGGGCCCGCCGGGGCGGGCAAAAGCACGGTCGCCCGGCTCGTGGCAAACGCTCTCCGGTACGTGTATGTGGACACGGGAGCCATGTATCGCGCCGTAACCCTGATGGCGCTGGAAGCCGGCCTGTCGCCCGAGGATGAGGAGGCGATCGAGCGGCTGGTCCAGCGCCTTCATATCGAGCTGATTCCGGGGCCCGACGGGCAGCGGGTGCTGGTCGACGGCCGCGACGTGACCGACCGGTTGCGGACGCACGAAGTCAACCGGGCCGTCGCCCGCGTCGCCGGCATCGGGTCCGTCCGCAAAAGGATGGCCGAGCTGCAGCGGGCCATGGCCAAAGGCAAGGGAGTGGTCATGGACGGCAGGGACATCGGCACCCACGTGCTGCCGGACGCGGAACTGAAAGTGTTCCTGACCGCGTCGCCCCGGGAGCGGGCGCTTAGGCGGTACCGGCAGCTGGGCGGGGGTGCGGGCGTGTCCCTCGAGCAGCTGGAACGCGAAATGGCGGAAAGGGACCGCCTGGATGAAGAACGGGAGTTTGCTCCCCTTCTCCGCGCGCCGGATGCCAGGTTTCTCGACACGACGGGCATGGGCGTCGACGAGGTCGTCGCCCGGATCGTCGAATGGAGCCGGGAGGCGGCAAGAACCTTTTCGGAGAAGGAGAAGTAAATTATGGTATACCGCATTTGCCGGATCATCGCGCGGGCCCTGCTGAAGGCGCTGTACCGCATGGAACCGCGGGGCGCGTCCAACGTGCCCGCCGAAGGGCCCGTGGTGCTGTGCAGCAATCACAAAAACCTGCAGGATCCCGTTTCGCTGGCCGCCTGGCTGAACCGGAAAGTGTATTACATGGCCAAGGAAGAACTGTTCCGGGTTCCGGTCCTGCGCCGGATCATCCGGTATTTCGGCGCGTTTCCGGTAAGACGCGGAGGGGTCACCAAGGAGACGCTCCGCACCGCGCTGGACATCCTCCGGAACGGCAACGTTCTGGGTGTTTTCCCCGAGGGAACGCGCAACCGCACGCTGGGCGAAGGCAAGCGCGGCGCGGTGGCCATCGCGCTGCGGGCGGGGGCCGCGGTGGTGCCGGTCGCCCTGATCGGCGATTACCGTCCCTTCTCCAAGATGATCGTCGTCTACGGGGAACCGCTGGACCTTTCGCCCTACGGCGGTGACGCGGAACTGGCCACCAAGGCGATCATGGACTGCATCCGCGAGATGCTGGAGACCGGCAGACCGTCTTCGGGCCGGCCCCAGGCCATGGTCAGGGAAGCGTAAAGGTTTAAACGCCGCGCCGGCCGCGGGTTTAAATAACGTCAATGCAGGGGTAGAACTGAGGAGGTATTTTTCATGACCGACGAGATCAAGACTCAGGAAGCGCCGGCCGCAGAAACGGTCAGCCAGGACGCGATGGAACAGGTGGTGTCTTTGAAAAAGGGGGATACGGTAAGAGGCACCATCGTAAAGATCGAAGACAATCAGGCTTTCGTGAGCCTGGGTTATAAATATGACGGCGTCATCCCGCTTCGGGAATTGTCCGCGGTGTACATCGAGAACGCGGCGGACGCGGTGCAGGTCGGGCAGGAGGTGGAGGCGAAGGTCCTCAGCATCGACGACGAAAAGGAACGTCTCATCCTGTCCAAGCGCCTGGCGGACAGCGCCCGGGCGTGGGACGATCTGCAGGGGAAATTCGAGCGGGGCGAAGTGTTCGAGGTCACCGTCGCCGACGTGGTCAAGGGGGGGCTCGTGGTCGATGTCGGGGTCCGCGGCTTCATTCCCGCCTCGATGGTGGAGCGGCATTACGTCGAGGATTTCTCCGGCTACAAGGGGAAGAAGCTGCGCGTCAAGATCCGCGAGCTCGACCGTTCCGCCAACAAGGTGATCCTTTCGCAGAAGGACGTGCTGGACCAGGAATACGAGGAACTGAAAGAGCGCATCATGTCCTCGCTTGAGCCCGGCCAGGTGATCGAAGGCACCGTGCAGCGGCTCACGCCGTTCGGCGCCTTCGTGGACATCGGCGGCATCGACGGCCTGGTGCACGTCTCCGAAATGGCCTGGCATCACGTCGTCCATCCGGCGGACGTGGTGTCCGAGGGGCAGAAAGTGAAGGTCAAGGTGCTGAAAGTCGATCCGTCCATCGGCAAGATCAGCCTGAGCATCAAGGCGACGCTGCCGGGACCCTGGGAAACGGCGGCCGGCAAGTTCCGCGGGGGGGACATCGTGACCGGCACGGTGAAGCGGCTGGTCAGCTTCGGCGCGTTCGTGGAGCTTGCCCCCGGCGTGGAAGGCCTGGTGCACATCTCGCAAATCGCGCACCGGCACATCGGCACGCCCCATGAGGTGCTGAAGGAAGGGCAGGAGGTCAAGGTCAAGATCCTGGACTTCAACCCCGCCGAGAAGCGAGCTTCCCTGTCCATCAAGGAAGCCGAGGAAGCGCCGCCGCGGCCCGAGCGCGGCCAGCGGCAGAAGGAGGAGCTGCCGCAGCCGGAAGGCATGAGCTTCACCCTTGGCGAGAGATTCGGCGATCAGCTCAGCAAGCTGAAATGAACCGGCCCTGCGTTTCCTGTGGCGCGGGTTTGCCCGAAAGGCAGTCGTACGGCTGCCTTTTTTCGTTTCGCCGCTTCCTGCGCATACTACCGTCAGATGCGGGGCGGGAGGTGCGCATGGCATGACCGGCGGATGCCGGATGGAAGGCAGGCATGGGATAACCGGCGAATGCCGGACGGAAGACAAGCAGGACATGACCGTCGAGTGCCGGACCAAAGGCAGGCATGGAACGGCCGGCGGGTGCCGGGCGGGAGATGCGCGGGGCTTGGCCGGCGGAAGCCGGCCGGGGGGCTTCCTCCCATGAGTGCCGGATACGGGGCGGCCCTGCTGTGGCTTGCCGCGCTTGTGCTGTGGTGGAGCGGCTGGCGCCAAGAGCTGGCCAGCGACCTGCCTCCCCGCGCGGTGGCGCTGTTTTTCGCCCTGTGGCCCGCCGGATGGCTGGCCGGCTTCCTCCTTCCGCCGGGAAGCCGCACGGCCATGGCGGCCGCGGCGCTGCCGGCGGTTGCCTTCCTTGCTTATCGCGCCGCCGGTCCCGGCAGGCTTGCCGTCTGGGCGGCCGCGGCGCTGGGCGCCGCCGTGCTGCTCGTGGCGACAAATCCGGCGGTCTGGCTGGACGGGCCGCTGGCCGTCGGGCCCGAGCGGAGCGTTCCCGTGCTGCTGGGCGCCGTCACCGCCCTGACGCTCCGCACGGCGCGGGAGCAGCTGGCGGTCCTCTCGCTGGTGCTGCCGGCTGCGGCCCTTGCGGGCATGCGCCTCGGATCTCCGCCGCCGGGGTGGCCTTCGCCGGAATACCTGCCGGACATGTGGTGGCTGGCGTTTGCCGTCTGCCGGGCGGTGTCGCTGGCCTTGCGGGAAATGGCGCCGCCGCTTGCGGCGCGGCGGGACGGAAGGGCGGGGGACCGGGCGTGAACGATTGGGAAGGCTTTTGGCAGGCGGCGGACCAGGACGTGATCGCCGTCGTGCTGGGCACAGCCGTCGGGGTGATCACCCGGGTTTTGCTTCTGCGGAGCGATTACCGGCAATACCCGGCTTACCCGCACGGCCGGCTCATCCATTTGTCACTGGGGCTCATCGCCGGCGCCCTGGGCGCGCTGGCGGTGCCGGCGCTCATGGCCGAGGAATACACGGCCATCACCTTTCTCTCGCTGGCCGCGCAGCAGTTTCGCGAGGTCCGCAACATGGAGCGCAATACGCTGAGGGCCATCGACGGACAGGAGCTCGTCCCCCGCGGCGATTCCTATATCGAAGGCATCGCCGTCGTGTTCGAAGGCCGCAATTATGTGGTGATGCTGGCTTCCTTCTTCGTCAGCCTGCTCAGCGTCTGGCTCGGCTTGTGGGCCGGCCTGGCGGCGGGCGCAACGATCCTGCCGGCCACCCGGCTGCTCATGCGCGGCCGGAAGGTGGCGGACATCGCCGACATTTCCTTCGCGCCGGTGCGCATGGACGAAGCGGGGGTCTACGTCGGCGACATTTACATGATGAACGTCGGGCTTGAGGCGGACCGGGAGCTGATCGGCCGGGCCGGCATCGGCCTCGTGCTTTCCCCGAAGAACGACGATGCCCGGGTGACGCTGGCCCATGCCGGCCAGCGGCAGGCCATCCTGTACGATCTGTCGGCGCGCCTGGGGGTTTACCGGGACGAAGGGGAACCCGCCCTTGTGCCGATGGCCAAGCTGGAGCTCGGGACGGGCCGGGTCGGCGTGCTGGCGCTGGCCCGGGAACATGACCGGGACAAGGTGCTGGACGCGGTCCGGAACGTGCCGTTGCTGGAAGCGGCCGTCCGCCATCCCGTCCGGGCCAACCGGAAGGGAAAGGAGCGCAGCGATTGAGCGATGGGCAGAATCGTCGCCGTTGTGACCGTGCGCAGGGAAGAAGTGGCGGGAGGCGGGGGGCCGGTGTTTGTCGCCGGCAGTCCCGAAGAGGCGGAACGGCTGGCCCTGGAACTGGAAAAAGTCCTGGATTGCGCCGCGAGCCGCGTCGGGGCCCATCATTTCGTGCTGATCGACCGCACGCCGCCCGCCCGCTGACTCCGCCCGCCGCGGCGAAACGACATAAGCGTCTTGCCGCCATTCGCCTTTCCACGGCATTTTTGCTATGATGGTTAGCGGTACGGGAGACGCAAGGAGTGGAAGGAATGGCCAAACCCGTGGTCGCCATCGTGGGCCGGCCCAATGTGGGAAAGTCGACGATTTTCAACCGGATCGTGGGGGAACGCGTATCCATTGTCGAGGATACGCCGGGCGTCACCCGCGACCGGATCTACGGCACCGGCAAATGGAAAGGCCGCGTCTTCAGCCTGATCGACACGGGCGGAATCATGCTCGGCGAGGAAGACGAGATCGTCCGCCTCGTGCGCATGCAGGCCGAACTGGCCATCGAAGAGGCCGACGTCATCGTGTTTATGGCCGACGCCAAAACCGGGCTCACCCAGCCGGACCGGGACGTGGCCGAGATGCTGTACCGCGCCGGCAAACCCGTGGTCGTTGCCGTGAACAAGGTGGACCATCCGAAGCAGATGGCGGATATCTACGAATTTTACGGCCTGGGCTTCGGAGAACCGGTGGCCGTCTCCGGCGCCCACGGCACGGGCATCGGCGACCTGCTGGACGCGGTGGTGTCCCTGCTGCCGGAAGGGGAAGACGATACATATGACGAAGATGTTATTAAAGTCGCCGTCATCGGCCGGCCCAACGTCGGCAAATCGTCCCTGGTCAATGCCATCCTGGGCGAGGAACGGGTGATCGTGAGCGAGATGGCGGGCACCACCCGCGACGCCGTCGACACCCCCTTCGAACGGGACGGACAGCGGTACGTGTTGATCGACACCGCCGGCATGCGCAAACGCGGAAGGGTGTACGAGTCTGTCGAAAAATACAGCGTGATGCGGGCGATGAAGGCCATCGAACGGGCGGACGTGGCGCTGGTCGTGCTGGACGGCACGGCGGGCATCGCCGAGCAGGACAAACACATCGCCGGCTACGCCCACGAAATGGGCAAGGCTTCCGTGTTCGTCGTCAACAAATGGGACGCGGTGGAAAAAGACGACAAGACGATGCACCGGTTCACCCAGGAAATCCGCGAAAAGTTCCAGTTCATGCGCTACGCGCCGGTGGTGTTTCTGTCGGCCAAGACCGGCGCGCGGGTGGGCAAGCTCCTGCCGGTGGTCCGGGCGGTGGCCGAAAGCCACGCCATGCGGGTGCCCACGCATCTGCTCAACGAAGTCATCGTCGACGCCGTCGCCGTGACGCCGCCGCCGTCGGACCGCGGACGCCGGCTGCGCATCGGCTATGCCACGCAGGTGGGGGTAAGGCCCCCGACGTTCGCGCTGTTTGTCAACGACCCCGAGCTGCTTCATTTTTCCTACGAACGCTATCTGGAAAACCGGCTGCGCGCGGCCTTTTCCTTCGAGGGAACGCCGATCCGGCTGCAGGCGCGCCGCAAGTCCGATGATGACGAATAGAGGAATGGGAGAGACGTTCCTTGCCGTACGTTGTCGCCATCATTTCCGTCATCGCTTCCTACCTGATCGGCTCCGTGTCTTTCAGCATCGTGCTCGGCCGCCTGCTGAAGGGCATCGACATCCGCCAGCACGGCAGCGGCAACGCGGGGGCGACCAACACCCTGCGCGTGCTCGGCATCGGACCGGGCATCGCCGTGTTTGTGCTGGACACCCTGAAGGGCACCGCCGCCGTCGCCCTGGGCTGGTGGGCGGCTTCCGGCATGGAGGGAGCCTTCGCGGCCTGGGTGCCGGTGTTGTCCGGTCTGGCGGCGGTGGCCGGGCACAACTGGCCGGTCTATTTTCTGTTCAGGGGCGGCAAAGGGATCGCCACCACCATCGGCGTCATGGCGCCGCTGGCTTTCTGGCCGATGGTCATCTCCGGCGCCGCCGCCGTCGCGGTCATCGCCCTCACCCGGTATGTTTCCCTCGGATCGCTGGTGATGGCCGCCTCGCTGCCGGCGCTCGCCGCCGTGTTTCGCGCGGACCCCGCCGTCATCGCCGGGGCCGTCGTCATCGCCGTGCTGGCGTTCATCCGCCACCGCCGCAACATTGTCCGGCTGGCTACCGGCACGGAAAACCGCCTTGGAGGCCGGAAAAAGGGGGAGTCCCATGACGCGTGAGAAAGTCGCGGTTCTGGCGGCCGGAAGCTGGGGGACGGCCCTGGCCCGCGTACTGGCGGACAACGGGCACGAAGTGGCTCTGTGGGCGCGCAGCCGCGAGCACGCGGAAGCGATGAACCGGCTGCGGCGCAACGAGCGCTATTTGCCCGGCATCGAACTTCCCCCTGCCATCGCGATCACTTCCGATCTGGCCGCCGCGCTGGAAGGGACCCGGGCGGTGGTGTTCGCCGCGCCCAGCGCCGCCATGCGGGAAGTGGCCCGGGCCGCCGCTTCGCACCTGGCGTCCGATACGCTGGTGATCCACGCCGCCAAGGGGTTTGCCCCCGACGATCTGAAACGGATGTCCACCGTCCTGGCGGAGGAACTCGGCCGGCCGGAAGAAAGCATCGTCGCCTTGTCCGGTCCGAGCCACGCGGAGGAAGTCGCCCGCCGCCTGCCGACCACGGTGGTGGTCGCCTCGATGGACAGGGACTGCGCGGAACGGGCGCAGGATCTGCTCATGAACAGCGAATATTTCCGCGTCTATACCAACCCCGATCTGATCGGGGTGGAGACCGCCGGCGCGATCAAGAACATCATCGCCATCGGCGCCGGCCTGTCCGACGGGCTCGGCTACGGCGACAACGCCCGGGCGGCCCTCGTGACGAGGGGCCTTGCGGAAATCGGAAGGCTCGGCATCGCCATGGGCGCCAATCCCCTCACCTTCGCGGGGCTGGCCGGCGTCGGCGATCTGGTGGTCACCTGCTCGAGCCGCCACAGCCGCAACTGGCGGGCGGGCTTCATGCTGGCGGAAGGCGTGCCGCTGGAGGAAGTGCTCGCGCGGATGGGGATGGTGGTGGAGGGCGTGAACACGACGAAGGCGGCTTACCAACTGGCCCGGCAGTACGGCGTCAGCATGCCGATTACCGAACAGCTCCACGACGTCCTGTTCGCGGGGAAATCCCCCAGGGAAGCGGTCCAGGCGCTCATGGGCAGGGTGCGGACCCATGAGATCGAAGAAGTCATGAGCCATCGGGAACAGGGTCCGCGGGCGCGCACGGGCGGCTGACCCGGCCTGCCCACACACGGCTTTTCCCCTCCTCATAGGATATGGCACAAGCAGCCGAGGAGGGGAACCATGGACAAGAATCTGTCGAAGCAAGTGCTCGGCGCCGTCGCGAAAAAAACCGGACGGAATATATCCGAGGGTGCGCTCCGCAAGATCGCCGACGGCGTCACGCCCGCCGCGTTGCAGGACGAAAAGCAGCTGCGTCAGCTCATCAAGCAGGTGTCGGCCGTATCCGGCGTCCCGGTGTCGGAGTCGACGATCCGGGAAATCGTCGTCGCGGTCAAAAAAAGCGGCCTGAATCCGGGCCAGCTCGAATCGATGATGAAAATGATGCTGAAAAAATGACATTTCCGCCTTATGGCCGTTCCCTTCGGGGCGGTCCTTTTTTTGCGCCCGGGCCGGCGCTTTTCCGGTGCGTGCGGGGGACGGCCCTTTTTTGTGCTATAATTTGGGGGACGAGGAGGATGAAGCGGATGGACGCGATGACGAAGATGTGGATTTCCCTGGCGGCCATCGGGATGCTGGCGTTTTCCGCGGGGCTGGTCACCTTCGCCAGGCTGAAGACAAAGGGCATCGTGCGCCGGCTCCTGGTCCTGGTCGCGTTTGTGGTGTTTCTGTTCGGCACGCTGTTCGGCCTGGTGTCGATCGCATGAACGGGCTGCGGAGCGCGGCGAAAGCGGCGGCGGCCGGCGCCATGGCGCTGGCGCTGCTTGCGGCCGGGGGCTGCCTGTACCCGCGCGACAGGACGCCGGACAGCGGAGCGGCGCCGCGGGAAGCGGTACGGGCCGTACAGGAGGCGGTGGACAGCTATTTCGCGTCGCTGGGAACGCTGCCCATTCTCAACGCGGATGCCGGCGTGCCGAAATACGAAAAGTTCCGCATCGATTTCGCCCGGCTGAAAAGCGCGGGCTTTGTTTCCGCTCCGCCGCCCGCGGCGTTCGAGGGAGGGGGGCCTTACCTGTTTCTCATCGTCGACGAGGAAAGCGACCCCAAGGTCCGTCTGCTCGATTTGCGCGTCTGGGAACGGATCGACGCGGTGCAGCGCCGTGTCCGGGAATTCCTGAACCGGGGAAACCCCCTGCCGGCCGGAGAGGAAATCTATCCCGGCCTTTGGGAAGTGGATTTCGCGCGGCTCGGCATGCGCGATCCCGGCGTCTCCAGCGTGTTTTCCGGGCACATCCTGCCGCTCATGGTCGACGCGGACGGGCGGGTGTACGCCGATTACGCCATCGACGTGGCGGAAGCGGTGAGGCAAAGCGGCGCGGATCCCGGTCCCGACGAGGATTTGCGCGCCCTGCTGGTGGAGCGGTCACTGTTTGTGCCGGTGAAATCTCCCGTATACCGCTGGAAGGACGGGTTGCCCCTGGCGGAAGCGCCGCCGCGGTGACCCGGGTCCTTCTTTCTTTTTCCTCTTTCCGTTTTCCCTCCCGGCGAGCCTTCCATGGAAATCTTTCTTGCAGCGCCTGCCGTTCCGGAAGGAATAATCCCGCCTCTCGCTCATAGAATGATACCGGTCCATGGTGTACGAGTCCGTCTTGCGGGCGGATCGCGCAGGTTTCGCCATTTATGTTGGGAGGGAATTTCCGTGGAAAAAGTGGACATTTTCAAGGATATCGCCGAACGCACCGGCGGCGATATTTACCTTGGGGTCGTCGGCGCCGTCCGGACGGGCAAGTCGACCTTCATCAAACGTTTCATGGAAACCGTCGTGATACCGAACATCGCCTACGAAGCGGACCGCGTCCGGGCCATCGACGAGCTCCCGCAAAGCGGAGCCGGACGTACGATCATGACGACGGAGCCGAAATTCGTGCCCAACCAGGCGGTGCAGGTCAAAGTGGCGGACGGCCTGGAAGTGAACGTCCGGCTGGTGGACTGCGTCGGGTACGCCGTGGAAGGGGCGAAGGGATACGAGGATGAAACGGGGCCGCGCATGGTGACGACCCCGTGGTTCGACGAGCCGGTTCCGTTCCAGGAAGCGGCGGAGATCGGCACGCGGCGGGTGATCCAGGAGCATTCCACGCTGGGCGTGGTGGTGACCACCGACGGCACCATCGCGGACCTTCCCCGCAGCGCCTACTTGGAAGCCGAAGAGCGCGTGGTGAACGAGCTGAAGGAAGTCGGCAAGCCCTTTGTCCTCGTCATCAACTCCGCCCGGCCGAGAAGCGAGGAAACGCAGGCCCTGCGCCAGGAACTGGCGGCCAAGTACGACATTCCCGTCCTCGCCCTGAGCGCGGCCACGATGGGCGAGGAAGAGGTGCTGGGCGTCCTGCGCGAGGCCCTGTTCGAATTCCCGGTCCACGAGGTCAACGTCAATCTGCCGAGCTGGGTCATGGTGCTGGACGAGAAGCACTGGCTGCGGTCCAGCTTTGAAAACGCCGTCCGCGACACGGTGAAGGACATCCGCCGGCTGCGCGACGTGGACCGCGTCGTCCAGCAATTCTCGCAATACGAATTCATCTCCCGCGCCGGCCTGAGCGGCATGAACATGGGCCAGGGCGTGGCGGAGATCGACCTGTACGCGCCCGATGAACTGTATGACAGGGTGCTCACGGAAATCGTCGGCACGGAAATCCGCGGCAAGGACCACCTCCTGCAGCTCATGCAGGAATTCGTGCACGCCAAGCGGGAATACGACCGGTTCGCCGACGCGCTGGAAATGGTCAAGACCACCGGATACGGCATCGCCACGCCGACGCTGGAGGAGATGCAACTGGACGAACCGGAGATCATCCGCCACGGCTCGAGGTTCGGCGTGCGGCTCAAGGCGACGGCGCCGTCCATCCACATGATCCGCGTGGACGTGGAGTCGGAGTTCGCGCCGATCATCGGCACGGAGAAGCAGAGCGAGGAACTGGTGCGTTACCTGATGCAGGATTTCGAGAAGGACCCGATCAAGATCTGGGAGTCGGACATCTTCGGCCGTTCGCTGCATTCGATCGTTCGCGAAGGCATCCAGGGCAAGGTCGCCATGATGCCCGACAACGCCCGCTACAAGCTGCAGGAAACCCTGGCCCGCATCGTCAACGAGGGATCCGGAGGCCTCATCGCCATCATCCTGTAGGGCGGGACTTTATCTCCCAATGAGGCAGGATCGCATCCTCCCCTGGGGCCGGGTTGCATCCTCCGCGCCACGGTGTGTATAATTTTCCGTGAAACGGAAAAAAAGATAACATGCTGGAAATTGGCGGGAGGTGAACAGGGCTTGAACAAATCCGAACTGATCGCCCGGGTGGCTGAAAGGACCGACATGTCCAAGAAAGACGTGACGCGCGCGGTGGATGCCGTGTTTGACATCATTTCGGAAGCTTTGCAGAACGGGGAAAAGGTGCAGCTAGTCGGCTTCGGCAACTTCGAGGTCCGCGAGCGGTCCGCCCGCAGGGGGCGCAATCCGCAGACCGGCGAGGAAATCGAAATCCCCGCCGGCAAAGTGCCCGCTTTCCGGCCGGGCAAGGCGCTCAAGGACGCGATCAAATAAGGGCGGCGCCCATCGCCCGCCCAGGGTGCTTGCGCATCGTTTCGGGGCTGTGTTATAATCACATTCGTATCTTGCCGAGATCGTCCGGCGCGGCTTGGACGGTACGGCGGCGGAAACGCCGGACGGCACGTCGAGACGTGGCGCAGCCTGGTAGCGCACACCCTTGGGGTGGGTGGGGTCGCTGGTTCAAATCCAGTCGTCTCGACCATTGCATCGACCACCAAACCTCCAATCCCGCTAGCGGATGGAGGTTTTTGCGTATTGGCCGGCGTTTCCCCTCCGGACGGACGCGCGGGGGAAGGAGCGAAGTCCATGGACACGGATCATGTGCTGGCCGACTTCATCGTGATCAAGGCGCTTGACAACGGCGTCCAGGTGTACGGCCTGACGCGCGGCCAGGAAACGAAATTCCACCACACCGAGAAGCTGGACCGCGGCGAAGCCCTCATCGCCCAGTTCACCGAGCACACGTCCGCCATCAAGATCCGCGGGCGCGCCCTGGTGCTGACCCGGCACGGATCGTTCGAGACCGGGGACTGACCGGCGTCCCGGAGCGAATGGAGCGCGGCGGACGGGAACGCAAGGAGCGCAAAGGAAGCCGCGGCCGGACGGAACGCGCCGGCGGCCGGTGCGGCGAAGGGCAAAAGAGGACAGGCGGAGGCATAGCCCGCCTTTTTGTTTTGTACAATGAGGATGGGGCGCTCCGCGGCGGAACGGACGCGCCGCAAGCGAACCGCTGCCGGCAAAGGGGTGGGTTGCCGTGGACCTGGTCCTGCGCAACTTCGTTCTGGCCGCCCTTTGTTTCTTTGCGGCTTTGGCGCTGGCCCGTCTGGCGGAACCGCAGCTTCGCCATCCGGAGGGCGAAAGGCCGCTGGCCGTGTTCACGCCCCTTCGCGTGGAGCGTTTGGCCGCGGACAACCTGGCGGACGCGATGGCGGCGCTGCCGCTCGGGAACCGGATTCTGCGCGTCGGCTGGGATCACGCCATCCTGACGGTGGATCTGGCCGCCCGCCAGGGCCCCGGACAGCCGGCTGCCGTCTGGGAGGACGTCGGCACGCTGGCCCGCTTTTCCTTCGCGCAGGTGTCCAACGTGAAGCGGCTGCTCGTCCGCGTGTACGGAGCGGGGAGCAGGACCGGGAACGAACTGCTGTTTGCCGCCGACTCGCGCCGCGAAGACTGGACGCCGCAGCGGCTCGCCGAACTGAGGTCCCCGCGGGATATGCCGGACGAAGCGTGGCGGTCGCAGTTCCGGCTGCTCGTCACGCCGGCGGGCCGGCGCTGGCTGGATCGCGCGGTGCAATGACGGAAAAATGCCGCTTTCGTGCCGCAGGGGAACGGATATGTTATAATACCATCGTATCCTGCAATGCATCCTGAACGCTGCGGTTTGCCGAGACCCCGGAGGCTGGAGAATGTCAATCACCCGGATCGTCCAGATGGCCAGAAAATACACCGATTACGACATGATCGCGCTGCACACGGAGCTGCCCGAATTTCCGGACGGCCGGGTGCGGCTTTTGTACGTTATGCTGACCCATCAGCCCGATCCGCCCCTGGCGGCGGACCGGGACATCCTGGTGCTGTGCACCTCGCTGGTGCAGATGGGGCTGGACACCCACGATCTGGTGGATCACGACGAGGGCGGCAAACCCGCGGACGCCGGCGCCATGCTCGCCCGGCAGCTCAAGGTGCTGGCCGGCGACTATTTCAGCAGCCGTTTCTACCATCTGCTGGCCCACGCGGGGCAGATCGGGATGGTGCGGCGCATCGGGGAAACGATCTGCGAGCTGAACCGGCTGAAGATGATCCTCTACACGAAGATGAAACAGCTCGGCCTCAGCGCGGAGGAATACGTCCAGCTGGGGTCGGAAATCCGCGCGGGCCTGTTCGTGACCTTTTCCTCCCTCATGGGCGGCTGGGCGGGGCGCGTGTGGCCGGAAATGGTCCGCCTGTTCAGCCGGTGCGAGCTGCTCCTGCAGGAGCTCAGGCGCGTCCGCCGCGCGGAGAGGCTCGGCGGCGGGTGGGGATTCTGGCACGTGCTGCAGACGGGCAGCGAGGAAGACCGGCTCAGGATCCGCATGCATCCGGAGGACGGCGTCATCCGCCAGTGCCTGGACAAATACGCGGCGGCCGACACGCTGGCGGGGCTGCTCCGCCAATCCGCCGAGCTGCTGTTTGGCCTTCTGGAGCGGCTTCCTTCGGACAAGCTGGTCAGCGAGCTGAGACCCCTCTTCGAACCGTTCCTGGCGGAAGCCGGCGTTTCGCAGGCTTCCCTGGCGAGTGAATTGGGGTGAAGGGGATGGACGCGGAAACGAAAGAGCGGCATGTCCATGCCGTTTTTGAAAGCATCGCGCCGAAATACGACCTGATGAACGACCTGATCAGCTTCCGGCGGCACAAGGCGTGGCGGCGCCGGACGATGCGCCTGATGGACGTGCGCCCAGGCGAGACGTCCCTCGACCTTTGCTGCGGCACCTGCGACTGGACCATCGCCCTGGCCCGGGCCAGCGGCGCCCGCACCGTCGGGCTGGACTTCAGCCGCAACATGCTGGAGGTGGGCCGGGCGAAAATCGAACGCGCCGGGCTTTCCCACCTCATTGAGCTCGTGCACGGCAACGCCATGGACCTGCCGTTTCCCGACAATTCCTTCGACCACGTCACCATCGGCTTCGGGCTGCGCAACGTGCCGGACATCGACCGGGTGCTGCGCGAGATGGCCCGCGTCGCCAGGCCCGGCGGCAAGGTGGTCTGCCTGGAACTTTCCAAGCCGGACTGGGAGCCGTTCCGCACGGTCTACCGCATTTATTTTGAACGGATCATGCCGCTGATCGGGAAATGGGTGGCGGGCCGCTACCAGCAGTACCGCTGGCTGCCGGAATCGCTGGCGTCCTTTCCGGACATGGCGGAGCTGGCCGAACGGTTCCGGGCCGCGGGTCTTGCGGACGTGCGCGTCTATCCGCTCACCGGCGGGGTCGCCGCGATTCACATCGGCATCAAGGAGGCGGCCGGATCGTGATCCGCAAAATCAGGGTGTTCCTCGAAATGATCAAGTTCGAGCACACCATTTTCGCCCTGCCCTTCGCGTATGTCGGCGCCATCCTCGGCGCGGTGACGGAAGAGGCGCGGCTGCCCACGTGGGCCGAATGCGGCTGGATCCTGCTGGCGATGGTGGGCGCGCGCAGTGCGGCCATGGGCCTCAATCGCCTGATCGACAAGGCCATCGACGCCCGCAATCCCCGCACGGCTTCGCGGGCGCTGCCCGCGGGGAAGCTCAAGTCCGCGGAAGTGGTCGTGTTCGTCATCATCTCGTTTTTGCTGCTGTTCTGGGCCGCGTTCCAGCTGGATCCGCTGGCGGTGAAACTCCTGCCGGTCGCGGTGTTCATGCTGGTTTTTTATTCCTACACGAAACGGTTCACCTGGCTGTGCCATCTGATCCTCGGGCTGACCATCGGCCTTGCGCCGCTGGGCGGCTGGGTGGCGGTCAGCGGCACGGTGTCGCTTCCGGCGATGGTGCTTTATCTTTCCGTCGCGCTGTGGACGGCGGGCTTTGACGTGATCTACGCCTGCCAGGACGTGGACTTCGACCGCCGCGAAGGGCTGTATTCCATTCCGGCCCGGTTCGGCATCGCCCGCGGCCTGATGATGGCCCGCCTGTTCCATCTGCTGACGGCGGCCGGTTTCGTGGTGCTCATGGCGCTGACCGAACTCAGCTGGTGGTATCTGGCGGGAACGGCCCTGGCCTGCGGCATTCTGGTCCACGAGCACCGGCTCGTCCGCCCCCACGACCTGAGCCGGCTGAACGCCGCGTTTTTTACCATGAACGGCATCCTGAGCGCCGTCGTGTTTTTCTTCACGTTCATTGATCTGGTGGTGGCGCGCGCATGGCAGGCATGAAGGATGCCGCAAGGCCCGCGGGGGCGGGGGACCGCCGCTGGGTGATCGGCATGACCGGCGCCAGCGGCGCCGTGTACGGTGTGGAGCTCGTCCGGGCCCTTCTGGAACGCGAATACGAGGTGCACCTGGTCATCTCCGACGCCGGCTGGCGGGTGCTCAAGGACGAGCTCGGCTGGGACGCCGCGAGGCGGAGCGAATCGCTGGCGGCCGCCTTCGGGAATCCGCCGGAGCGGGGCGTTCTCGTGCATTACCCGCCGAATGACGTCGGCGCGGCCATCGCCAGCGGAACGTTCCGTTGCCGGGGGATGGCCATCGTGCCCTGTTCCATGGGAACCCTCGCGGCCATCGCCACGGGAGCGGCGGACAACCTGCTGACCCGCGCCGCGGCCGTCGCCATGAAGGAAGGACGTCCCCTCATCATTGTGCCGCGGGAAACGCCCCTCAGCGCCATCCACCTGGAAAACATGCTGAAGCTGGCGCGCCTCGGCGTCCGCGTCATCCCCGCCATGCCGGCGTTCTACACGAAGCCGCGGGACCTGGCGGATGTCGTCCGCTTCATGGTGGGGAAGGTGCTGGACCAGATGGGCATCGATCACGAACTGTACCCGAGATGGGGAGAAGCGCATGAGTAACCATCGGAAAGGAGCCGCGGACGGCGGTTCCGGACGGCGGCGTCCGATCCGCGTCGGGATCTATCCGTATACCAATTGCTGGCCGGTGTTTTTCCATTTCGATCCCGCGTCGCTCCGCACCCCCGTGGAGCCGGTGCGGGACATGCCGGCGGCGCTCAACCGGCGCCTGGCGGCCGGCGAAATCGACGTGGCGGCGATTTCCTCCTTCGCCTACGGACAATACGCGGATCGGTTCTATTTGCTGCCCGACCTTTCGGTCAGCGCCCTCGGCCGGGTGAAATCCATCCTGCTGTTTCTGAAATCCCCGCTGGAACGGGTGCTCAGGGGCAAAATCGCGGTCACGACGACGTCGGCCACATCGGTGGCACTGCTTCGGATCATCATGGAAAAATTCTGGGGCGGCAGTCCGACCTACGAATACGCGGAACCTTCCCTGGAAAGCATGCTGGAGCGGGCCGACGCGGCGCTGCTCATCGGCGACCACGCCATCCGCGCGTCCTGGCGCCCCTCCGGCTGCCGGGTGCTGGACCTGGGGGAAGTGTGGCACCTGTGGACCGGCAACTGGATGACCTTCGCCGTGTGGGCGGTGCGCCGGGAGACGGCGGATGCCCGCCCGGACGCCGTGGCGGAGATTTGCGAAGCGCTCCTGGCCAGCAAGGAGCGTTCCCTGCGCGATCCCGCTCCCCTCGTGGAGCGCGCCGTGGCGGAGATCGGCGGGACGGACGCCTACTGGCACGGCTATTTTGCCAATCTGTGCTATGATTTCGGACAAGCCCAAAGGGCCGGTCTCCGGCTGTACTTCCGCTTCGCGCGGGAACTCGGCCTGCTTCCGCCGGATTTCGATCCGGAGGCCGCGACGGGCGGAGACGCCGTTTTCAGGCCCGGGGAGTCACGGGTGAACTCATGAACCTGCTGGACATTTACGCATCGCTGAAGCCCGAACTGGACCGCATCGAAGAAGAGCTGGAGCGAAGCATCCGCTCCGACCTGCCGCTGCTCAGCGAGACGTCGCTGCATCTGCTGCAGGCGGGCGGCAAGCGGATCCGGCCGGTATTCGTGCTGCTGGCGGGAAGGTTCGGGAAGCGCGATCCGGAAAAAATCATCCGGGTGGCCGTCGCCCTGGAGCTCATCCACATGGCTTCGCTGGTCCACGACGACGTGATCGACGACGCCGACATCCGCCGCGGGCGCCTGACGGTCCGGTCGCGCTGGGACAACCGCATCGCCATGTACACGGGCGACTACATATACGCCAAGGCGCTGACCGTCATCGGCAGCCTGGAGCAGCCCCGCATCCACCAGGTGCTGTCGGGCGCGATGGTGCAGATGTGCATCGGCGAAATCGAGCAGATCCGGGACTTCTTCAACACCGGGCAGAGCATCCGCCGCTACCTGCGCCGCATCCGCCGCAAGACGGCCCTGCTCATCGCCGTCAGCTGCCTGCTCGGCGCGCTGGCCGCGGAAGCGCCGCCCGCCGCCGCGGCGGCCTTGTACCGGTACGGGTACAACGCGGGGATGGCGTTCCAGATCACGGACGACCTGCTGGACCTCCTGGGATCGGAAGCGGTCACCGGCAAGCCGCCGGGAAGCGACCTGAGGCAGGGCAACCTGACGCTTCCGGTGCTGTATGCCCTGCAGGAAAGCGGCATCCGCGAGCCGCTGCTGGCGGAAATCGGGCGCATCAAGGAAAGCGGGGGAGATGTCGCCGCCGCCATCCGGCTGGTACGGCAAAGCTCGGGCATCCGCCGCGCGGAGGCGCTCGCCGACCGGTACGTGGACAAGGCGCTGACGGCGCTCAAGCGGCTGCCGGAAGGACCGGCGAGGGAACAGCTGTCCGAGATCGCCCGTTTCATCGCCCGGCGCAGCTACTGACCGCGGCGCAGGCGGCGCAGGCGGCGCAGACGGAGCCCTTGAAACACCCAATGGACGAGGAAAAGGAGCGAGCAACGACATGGAATTGGAACGCACCTTCGTGATGGTGAAGCCGGACGGGGTCCGGCGCGGACTGGTCGGGGAAATCATCGGCCGGTTCGAACGAAAGGGACTCAGGCTGGTGGCGGCCAAATTTCTGCGGATGTCGCGGGAACTGGCGGAACGCCATTACGAGGAACACCGGGGAAGGCCCTATTACGAGCCGCTCATCGAATTCGTCACTTCGGGCCCGGTCATGGCCATGGTGTGGGAAGGCGAGCAGGCGGTGGCGGCCGGGCGCCAGCTGATCGGCAAGACCAATCCGCTGGAAGCCGCGCCGGGGAGCATCCGCGGCGATTTCGCGCTGAACACGCGGCAAAATCTCGTCCACGCTTCGGATTCGGCGGAGAGCGCCCGGCGGGAAGCGGCCAATTTCTTTGCCGAGGAGGAGCTGGTGTCCTTTGGCGACGGGGATGGAAGACCGGGAGCGCAGGGCTGACGCCGCGTCCGCGGAAGACCGGGATTTTGCCGACTTTGTGGAGATGGTCCGCAGGCTGACGTCCATCGACCTGTCGCAGTACAAGGAACACCAGATGCGCCGCCGGCTGAACACGCTCCGCCTCCGGCACGGCTTTGCCTCGTTCGCCGACTATTTCCAGGCCCTGACCCGCGATGAGAAGCTCCTGGCGGAGTTTCTCGACCGGGTGACGATCAACGTGTCGGAATTCTGGCGCAACGCCGTGCGGTGGGAAACGCTGAGGGACCGCTTTCTGCCCGAACTGCTGAAGCGGTCCCCGCGGCTCAAGGCCTGGAGCGCCGCCTGTTCCACGGGCGAGGAGCCGTACACCCTGGCGATGATCCTGGACGGGATGGGCGTCCTGGACCGCGCGTCCATCCTGGCCACCGACATCGACGAAGGCGCATTGGCCAAGGCAAGGCGAGGCCTCTATCCCGAACGCTCGCTGCGGGAAGTGCCGACGCAGCTGATCCCGCGCTATTTCACCCGGGAAAACGGCATGTATCTGGTGTCGGAGAGGCTCCGGCGCGCGGTGCGGTTCGAAAAGCACAACCTGCTGCTCGACCCGTTCGGGGAAGGCTACGACCTCATCATTTGCCGGAACGTCATCATCTATTTTACCGAGGATGCGAAAAAGACCCTGTACCAGAAGTTGGCCCGGGCTTTGCGACCCGGCGGCATCCTGTTCGTGGGCAGCACCGAGCAGATCTTTTATCCCGAGCGGTACGGACTGAAGTCGGTCGAGACCTTTTTCTACCGCAGGACGGAATGAAGCGGACGGCAAGGCGCCAATACTACCTGAAAAACGCACCCGAAAACGGCGCCCGATGGTCCGTTCTCTCTGGAGGGACAGGGATCTTCATGGACAAGCGCGAAGTGATCATGGCCTACAGGCGCGGGCTCATCTCGCTGCACGAATGCGCGCAGATTCTCGGCCTCGACAACGTCCGTCTGGTCGGCCTGATGCGGGAGGCGGAAGGCGACCCGCCGGCCCGGCCGGCGAAACGGCCCGTCCGATGGTGACGGGTTGTTTTGTTGTCAACCGCTTTGGCGCTGTACTATAATGAACGAAGCGTAGCTGGAACGTTCAGCCGGAACGTTTTTGAGGGGGAACCGACGTGAGCTTGCGTTTTCTGACCGCGGGGGAGACGCACGGGCCGCAGCTGACGGCCATCATCGAAGGATTGCCGAGCAATCTGGAAATCGATTTCGAGGCGCTGGATTTCCAGCTGCGGCGACGCCAGAAGGGCTACGGCCGCGGTCGGCGCATGCAGATCGAAAGCGACAGCGCGAAAATCGTCGCCGGCGTGCGGCACGGCAAGACCACCGGCGCCCCGCTGGCCATCGTGATCGAAAACAAGGACTGGGTGCACTGGAAAACCGTCATGAGCGTGGAACCGGTGGAAGGCGACGACGAGACGAAGCGGCGCGTCCACCGGCCCCGTCCGGGCCACGCGGACCTGAACGGCGGTTTGAAATACAACCTGAAGGATTTGCGCAACGTGCTGGAACGCTCCAGCGCCCGGGAGACGGCGGCGCGGGTCGCCTGCGGGGCGGTGGCGCGGCAGCTGCTGGAGAAATTCGGCATCAAAATCGCGGGGTTTGTGGTTTCCATCGGGGACGTAACGGCAAAAATCCCCGACCTGCCCCTTGACGAACTGATCGCCATCACGGAAGAGTCGCCGGTGCGGGTGGCCGATCCGGAAGCCGAGAAGCGGATGATCGAGCTGATCGACCAGGCGAAGAAGGAAGGGGATTCCCTCGGCGGCGTGGTCTGCTGCATCGTCGAGGGCGTGCCCGTCGGGCTCGGCAGCCACGTGCAATGGGACCGCAAGCTGGACGGGCGCATCGCCCAGGCGGTCGTGTCGATCAACGCCTTCAAGGGCGTGGAGTTCGGCCTGGGATTCGAAGCCGGGAGAAGGCCGGGCTCGCAAGTTCACGATCCGATCATGTACGAACGCGGAAGAGGCTTCTACCGCGCCTCGAACAACGCCGGCGGCATCGAGGGCGGCATGACCACGGGGGAACCCATCGTCGTGCGCGGCGTCATGAAACCGATTCCGACCCTTTACAAGCCGCTGGCCAGCGTGGACATCGACACGAAGGAACCGTTCCTGGCCCAGGTGGAGCGTTCCGACACCTGCGCGGTGCCGGCGGCCAGCGTCGTGATGGAGCACGTGGTGGCCTGGGAAGTGGCGCGGGCGTTCCTGGAGAAGTTCGGCGGCGACTCGATGGAGGAAATTCGCGCCAACTACGAAAACTACCTGCGGCAGGTGGCGGAATACTGATGGCAGTCGAGCAGAAGGCGCGCAGGCTGACGGTGGAACTGGGCGACCGGTCATATCCGGTGCTGATCGGGCCGGGGCTGCTGAAGGAAGCCGGGCGCCATTTTCGCGAAGCCGGCATTCCGGAAGGCGGCTCCGTGCTGATCGTCACGGATGAAACGGTGGACCGGCTTTACGGCGATCCGACGGAAGAAGCGCTGCGCGTGGCGGGATACCGGACGGCGAGAACCGCGGTTCCGCCGGGGGAAACGTCCAAATCGCTGGAGATGTTTGAACGGGTGATTACGGCCGCCCTGGAAGCGGGCCTCGACCGCGGCTCCACCATCGCCGCCCTCGGCGGCGGGGTGGTCGGCGACCTGGCGGGGTTCGCGGCCGCCGCCTACATGCGGGGCATCCGCTTCGTGCAGATGCCCACCACGATTCTGGCGCACGACAGCAGCGTGGGCGGCAAGGTGGGCATCAACCACCGCCTGGCCAAAAACATCATCGGCGCCTTCCATCAGCCGGCCCTCGTGCTGTACGACCTGGACGCGCTGGCCACCCTGCCGCCGCGCCAGGTGCGGGCCGGGCTGGCCGAGATCGTGAAGGAAGGGCTGATCTGGGACCGGGAGCTTGTCCGCTGGTGCGACGGCAACGCCGGGAGGCTGCTCGCCCTGGAGCCGGACGCGCTGGGGCACGCGCTCTACGAGGGATGCCGCGTCAAGGCCGCCGTCGTGGCGAGGGACGAACGGGAGAACGACCTTCGCGCCATCCTCAATTTCGGCCACACGATCGGACACGCCCTGGAAGCGGTCGCGGATTACCAGGACCTTTTGCACGGGGAAGCGATCGCCATCGGCATGGTCGGCGCGGCGAGGCTGGCGGTGCGGTTCGGCCGCGATCCTTCCCTGGCGGAGGAAGTGGAAAGGCTGATGCTCAAGTTCGGGCTGCCCGTGCGCATCCCCGCCGGGTACGACACCGAAGCGGTCATGGCCGCGATGATGCACGACAAGAAATTCCGCGACGGACGCATGACGTTCATTTTGCCCGTCGAGCCCGGCCGGGTGGAAATCCGCCGGGACGTGCCGCCGGATTGGGTGCGGGAAGTGCTGGACGGGCTGAAGG
Source organism: Paenibacillaceae bacterium (assembly GCA_036563895.1). Lineage (GTDB taxonomy): Bacteria > Bacillota > Bacilli > Paenibacillales > Paenibacillaceae > ZCTH02-B3. The sequence goes on along the minus strand of DATCLN010000215.1, from coordinate 40,139 downwards.
AAGCCTGAGCGGAGAGGGAAACGGGAGGTCTTGCCCAAATGGCGGTTAGGGGGATCCGCGGCGCCATCACGGTGGATGCCAACGAAGAGGACAAGATTCTGGGCGCGACGGCGGAGCTGCTCGAAGGCATCGTGAAGCTGAACAACATCCGTCCCGAGGACGTCGCCTGCGCGTTCCTGACGGTCACCCGCGACCTGGACGCGGTGTTTCCGGCCATGGCCGTCCGGAAAATGCCGGGATGGGAACTGGTGCCGCTCATGTGCGCGCAGGAGGTGCCCGTCCGGGGCAGCCTGGAGCGGTGCATCCGTTTGATGCTGCTGGTCAACACCTCGCTGGGACAGGCGGAAATCCGCCATCTGTATCTCGGGGAAGCGCGGAAGCTGCGGCCGGATCTGGCCGGAAGCAGCCCTTCCTGAAGCGGCGGACGACCGGGTACCGGCAGGAGGCGGGGCATTGACGCGGCCGGAAACCGGTGGTATATTGTTGACATGTCGATCCCGCGGAATTGCCGTCCGGAGGGACGGCGGCTTACGCCGGGATGAGCAGAGATGAGCTGAGGCGAGAGTGGAAAAGGGAAAGGGCGGAACGTCCGCGCGTCTTCCGGCGCCCGCGGCAGGGCTCCGGGGAAGAGGACGTCCTTAGGTCCGCATCGGCTAAATGCGCATCTCTGTTCGCAGGGATGCGCTTTTTGTTTCCCTTCGCCGCTTCGCCCGGAAAGGGGAGAGTGGAATGGACGGCACGGAACTTGCCCGGGTGATCCGGCTGGCGGAGCGCTACAACGTCATTCCCGTCGTCCGCCGGCTGATCGCCGACACGGAAACGCCGATCCGCGTGTTTCGCCACCTGTACCGCGACAGACGGGCGTTTCTGCTGGAAAGCGCGGAAGGCGGGGTCAAATGGGCCCGCTATTCGTACATCGGCACCGATCCGTTTCTCGTGATGCGGTACAGGAACGGGACGGTCACCTGGGAGGAAGGGGGCCGGACGGAGACGTTCGCCGCCGCCGATCCCATCAGCCTGCTCCGAGAGCGGATGCGCATGTTCCGCAGTCCCGTCCTGGACGGCCTGCCGCCGTTCACCGGAGGGGCGATCGGCTATTTCGGCTACGACCTGCTGCACGATTACGAGAAAAAACTGCCGCGCCACCGGGTCGACGATCTGGACATGGACGACATGCAGTTCATGCTGTGCGACAAAATCATCGCCTTCGACCATTACCGCCACCAGGTGCTGGTCATCGGCAACGTGCGCGTCCGCGACGGCGCGACGGAAGGGGAGGTGCGCGCGGCGTACAGGCGGACCTGCGAGGAGCTGGACGGGCTGATCGCCCGGATCCGCGGTCCGTTGCCCGACGACGAGCCCCTGGCCGATTCTCCGGCCGGCGACGCCGGACTCGGGGAGATCCGCTCCAACATGACCAAAGAGCGGTTCATGGCCATCGTGGAGCGGGCCCGGGAGTACATCCGGGCGGGCGACATTTTCCAGGTGGTGCTGTCGCAGCGGTTCCACATCGAAACGGACGTCGACCCGCTGCACGTCTACCGGATGCTGCGCACCGCCAATCCGTCGCCGTATCTGTATTACCTGAAACTGGACGGCGAAATCATCGTCGGCGCGTCCCCCGAGCTGCTCGTCAAGGTGGAAGGGGACCGGGTGGACACGCGGCCCATCGCCGGCACCCGCCCGCGGGGACGGACGCCGGAGGAAGACGAAGCCCTGGAACGGGAGCTGCTCGCCGACGAAAAGGAACGCGCCGAACACCTCATGCTGGTGGACCTGGGCCGCAACGACCTGGGGCGCGTCTGCGAATACGGCACGGTGCAGTGCGATTCGTTCATGGAAATCGAGCGCTATTCCCACGTCATGCACATCGTCTCCAACGTCACGGGCAGGCTCCGCCCGGACCGGCACGTGTTCGACGCGCTGCTTTCCTGCCTGCCCGCGGGCACCGTCTCCGGGGCGCCGAAGCTGCGGGCGATGGAAATCATCGCCGAGCTGGAGGATCACAAAAGGGGTCCCTATGCCGGCGCCATCGGATACCTCGGCTTCACCGGAAACCTCAACACGTGCATCACCATCCGCACCATCATTTTCAAGGGCGGCAAAGCCTACGTGCAGGCGGGTGCGGGCATCGTCTGGGATTCGGTGCCGGAACGGGAATACGAGGAAACGGTAAACAAGGCCATGGGCCCGCTGAAGGCGATCCGCGCGGCGGAAGCGGCGTTCGCGCCGGCGAAGGCGGCATCTTTCGCCGCGGCGGGAGACCGGCGGCCGAACCTGGACTACGGATGAGGCGTGTCGGCGCGATTTGGCATTGTCGCATTTTTCCCTGGTAGTACGGAAATGGAACGGCGGAGGAGGAAACCGGAATGGATCAGGACGCAAACCGCATCATGCAGGCGGCCATCGCCAGGGCGGCGGGAGGCGGCCATCTCGCGGAAGAAGAAGCGGAACGGGTGATGGGCTGCATCATGAGGGGCGAGGCGACGCCGGCGCAAATCGCCGCCATCGCCGTCGCCCTGCGCATGAAGGGCGAGACGGTGGAGGAAATCGCCGGCTTCGCCCGGGCGATGCGCGCCTTTTCCAACAAGCTGCCGGCGCGTTCCGAGGATTTGCTGGACACCTGCGGAACGGGCGGCTCGGGGCTGAGCAAGTTCAACGTGTCCACGACCTCGGCGATCATCGCCGCCGCGGCGGGAGCCCGGGTGGCCAAGCACGGAAACCGGGCGATGTCGGGCCGGGCCGGCAGCGCCGACGTGCTGGAGGCGCTCGGCGTCAATATTCAACTGACGCCCGAACAGGCCGCGGCCTGCCTGGAGAAGGTCGGCATCTGCTTCATGTTCGCGCAGCTGTACCATCCCGCGCTGCGGCACGCCGCCGCTCCCCGGCGCGAAATGGGCGTCCGGACCATTTTCAACATGCTGGGCCCCCTGACCAACCCGGCCGGCGCCGACCGGCAGTTCATCGGCCTGTACGACCGGTCCAGAACGGAGGCGATCGCCCGCGTCCTGCAGCGGCTGGGCGTGAAGCGGGCGATGGTGGTCGGCGGGCACGACGGCCTGGACGAGATCAGCATTTCGGCGCCGACGCAGGTGACGGAACTCAGGGACGGGGAAATCCGAACCTACGAGGTGACGCCGGAATCCCTGGGGCTGACCCGCGTGCCCGTCGAGCGGGTGTCCGGGGGAGACGCGGCCGAGAACGCCGCCATCGCGCGGCGCGTGCTTTCCGGCGAAACCGGTCCGCACCGCGACATCGTGCTGGCCAACGCAGGCGCCTGCATCTACGTTTCCGGCCGGGCCGATTCCCTGGAGGACGGCGTGCGGATCGCCGCGGATACCATCGATTCCGGCAAAGCGATGGCCAAGCTCGAAGAGTGGATCTCCGCCGCCGGGGCGTTGAGCCGTGTTTCTTGAGCGCATCGTGGCGGACAAGCGGCGGGAGGTGGAGCGGCTCAAAGAGACCCTCTCCGTTGCCGGAGCGGAAAGGGAAATCGCCGCGCTGCCCCCCTGCCGGGGTTTCGAGCGGGCGCTGGCCTCGGGCTGCAAACGGCCGCTCGGCCTGATCGCCGAAGTGAAAAAGGCGAGTCCTTCCAAAGGGCTGATCCGCGCCGATTTCGATCCCGTCCAATTGGCGCGGGACTATGAAGCGGCGGGAGCGGATTGCATCTCGGTGCTCACGGATGCGCCGCATTTTCAGGGAAGCCTTTCGGATCTTCGCAGGGTGCGCGAAGCGGTAGGTCTGCCGCTGCTCCGCAAGGATTTCATCATCGATGAACTGCAAATCTTTGAAGCCCGGCTGGCGGGCGCCGACGCCGTGCTGCTCATCGCCGCCATCCTCACGCCCGCGCAGCTGGCTTCCTTCCACGATCTGGCGAAGGATCTCGGCATGGACGTGCTGGTGGAGGTGCACGACCGGGCCGAGCTGGAAACGGTGCTGGAGTACGGCAAGGCGACGCTGGTCGGCGTCAACAACCGGGACCTGCGCACCTTCGTCACCGATCTGCGGGTCACGGAGGAGCTGGTGCCGCTGTTTCCGCCGCACGTCACCGCGGTGAGCGAAAGCGCCATCGCCTCGCCGGAGGATCTCGAGCGCGTCCGGCGGGCGGGGGCGAAGGCGGTGCTCATCGGCGAACATTTCATGCGGCAGCCGGACGTGAAGGAAGCCGTGCTGGCTCTGTTCGGCCTGCCGCGGAAGGCGGAGATGCGGCCGTGACGGCGGAAGGTTACCGGGCGTACGCGTTCCCGGCGGATGCGGTCCGCGGAGACGGCTCTGCCGCTTCCGTGGCCGTCAAGATCTGCGGCATCCGGGAAGAAAAGACGCTCCGGGAAATGGCGGGCCTGCAGGTCAATTATGTGGGATTCGTGTTTGCGCCCAGCCGCCGCCGCGTCACGCCGGAAGAAGCCGCCGCGCTGGCCGCCGCCGCGCGGTCCGTGCCGATGGAGGGAGGACGTCCGCCCCTGACGGTGGGCGTCTTTGTCAATCCGGCGATGGAGGAGCTTGAGCTTGCGATCCGGGCGGCCCGGCTGGACGTGGTGCAGCTGCACGGGGCGGAGACGCCGGACTTTTGCCGGGAGGTGGCCCGCAGGTTCGGCGTCGCCGTCTGGCGCGCGCTGAATGCGGAAGAGGCGGCTTCGGCGGGCGGCGAAGGCGCCCCGGGCGGCGGCGCGGGCGGCAACGCCGGCGGTGACGGACCGGCCGGAATCGCCGCCGGCGTACGGCCCGGTCCGGACGAAGTGCTGGAAGCGTATCGCGGCGCGGCGGAAGCCGTGCTGCTCGACACCGGGGGCGGCGGAACCGGGCGCACCTTCCGCTGGGACGTGATTCCGGCCTGGAAGGAAGCCGCCCGCCGCAACGGCCTGAAATTGTTTGTCGCCGGAGGGCTCCATCCGGACAACGTGCGGGCGCTGATCGACGCGCACCGCCCCGACGGCGTGGACGTGTCCAGCGGCGTGGAAACGGACGGCCGCAAGGACATCGCCAAAATCGCGGCATTTGTCGAAAGGGTGAAACGCGGATGAACCTGGTGAAAACGCCGGACGCATACGGGCGGTTCGGCCCCTTCGGCGGCCGGTTCGTGCCGGAGACGCTGATGAACGCCCTGTTCGAGCTGGAGGAGGCGTACAACCGGTTCAAGGAGGACGAGGATTTTCAGGCGGAAATCCGGTATCTCCTGCGGCAGTACGCCGGCCGGCCCACGCCGCTGTACCACGCGAAACGGCTGAGCGACGAGCTGGGCGGCGCCCGCATCTATCTGAAGCGCGAAGACCTGAACCACACCGGCGCGCACAAGATCAACAACGCCATCGGCCAGGGCGTGCTCGCCAGGCGCATGGGCAAGACGAAGGTGATCGCCGAGACGGGCGCCGGGCAGCACGGGGTGGCCACGGCCACCGTCGCCGCGCTGCTCGGGCTGGAATGCAAGGTGTTCATGGGCGAGGAGGACATGAAGCGCCAGCGGCTGAACGTTTTCCGCATGGAGCTGCTCGGCGCCGAAGTGGTGCCGGTCACCTCGGGCACCCGCACGCTGAAGGACGCCTGCAACGAGACGCTGAGGTACTGGGTCAGCCATGTCAACGACACCTACTATATCCTCGGTTCGGCCACGGGGCCGCATCCGTATCCGATGATGGTGCGCGATTTCCAGCGCGTCATCGGCCTGGAAACGAGGGAGCAGATCCTCAGGCAGGAGGGGCGTCTGCCGGACGCCGTCGTCGCCGCCGTCGGCGGCGGAAGCAACGCCATCGGCATGTTCCATCCCTTCCTGGAAGACACCGGGGTGCGTCTCATCGGCGTCGAAGCGGCGGGGCTCGGCCTGGATACCGGCAAGCACGCCGCCACGCTGACGATGGGGCGTCCGGGCGTGTTCCAGGGATCGATGAGCTATGTACTCCAGGATGAATACGGCCAGGTCCAGCCGGCCCATTCCATTTCCGCCGGGCTGGACTATCCGGGAATCGGGCCCGAGCACGCCTATCTGAAAGAAATCGGCCGCGCGGAATACGTGCCCGTGACGGACGAAGAAGCCCTGGCGGCGCTGAAACTGCTCTCCCGCACGGAAGGCATCATTCCGGCCCTGGAATCGGCCCATGCGGTGGCCCATGCGGTCAAAATCGCACCATCCATGCCCAAAGACGCGCTGCTCGTGATCTGCCTGTCGGGCCGGGGCGACAAGGACGTGGAAACCATCCTGCGGCACGAAAGGGGAGAGGAGGCGTGAAGGCGACGGGGACCAACGCCATCGATGAGACGTTTGCGCGGCTGCGCGCGTCCGGCGAACCCGCCTTCATTCCGTTTCTCACGACGGGGGACCCGGATCCGGACACCACGGTGGATCTGGTGCAGGCGGCCGAGGAAGCGGGGGCGCACATGATCGAGCTCGGCGTGCCGTATTCCGACCCGCTGGCGGACGGCCCCGTCATCCAGCGGGCTTCGGAACGGGCCCTGCGTCACCGCGTTACCTTGGCTGACTGCATGAGGGTCGCGGTGCGGGCGCGGGAGCGCGGCGTGAAGATGCCCTTCATTTTGTTCACCTACTACAATCCCGCGCTCCAGTACGGGCTGGAACGGTTTTTCGCGGCCCTCGAAGACCACGGCTTCAGCGGCGTCATCATTCCCGATCTGCCGATGGAGGAGGACGGGGAAGCGCGCCGGCTGGCGGAACGGACGGGCATCCACCTGATTCCCCTCGTCGCCCCGACGTCGGAAGGCCGGGTGGAGCGCATCGTTTCCCGCGCCAAGGGATTCGTGTACGCCGTCTCTTCCCTGGGCGTCACCGGCGTCCGCGACGCCTTCGACGCGGGCGTGGACGCGTTTCTCGCCGGCTTGAAACGCGCTTCGCCGGTTCCCGTCTGCATCGGATTCGGCATTTCCAGCCGGGAGCAGGCGGAGCGTTTCAGCCGGTCGTGCGACGGCGTCATCGTCGGCAGCGCCATCGTGCGCAAGGTGGAAGAGCAGCTGGAGGCGCTCACCTCCCCGGACCCGGCGGAAAAACGCCGCGGCATCGAAGCCGTGCGGTCGTTTATTGCCGGGCTGAAGCCGCGTCCCCGCATGTCCTGACCCTGTAGGCGCCCATCCGGCAGGTTGGCAACTCGCGGCCGGGGCGCGTTCCGGCCAGCAGGTCCCGGCGCAAATCCCGGCCTGCATGCGGGACCGGCAAGCTCCTTCCGGGTTTTTCGGGATTCCATCCGGGAAGCGGCCGACGGGGGACGGTTTCGGAAACAAATTTCGCCAGAAAAGCCGTTTTCGGGGGGCGGGCTGACGCGGCGCAGGCGGCCAACACGGCTAAGACCGCTTCCGCACCGGCCCCGCACGGCCGCAAGAGCGTCCGCGGGGCTGTACAGCGCCGCCGGGTTGTGTCAAAATAGAATCACGTTGCGCGTGCGCCGCGTGATTGTCAGGAGGGGTGACCATGCAACCGAAACCGAACATCATCCACCTTCCGGTCTATCAGCCCGGCAAACCCATCGAAGCGGTCAAACGCGAACTCGGCCTGACGGAAGTGATCAAGCTCGCCTCCAACGAAAATCCCTATGGCTGTTCTCCGGTCGTGAAAGAAGCCATCGTGCGGGAGATGGAAAACACCGCCCTTTATCCCGACGGCGGCGCCTTCGCGCTGTCGGAAGCGCTGGCCGCGCATCTGGGCGTGAAGCCGGACCAGCTGATCTTCGGGGCGGGCGCCGACGAAGTGATCCAGATGGTCGCGCGGGCGTACCTCATGCCGGGCGACGAGACGGTCATGGCGGCGCAGACGTTTCCCCAGTACAAGTTCAGCGCCATGGCGGAAAACGCCGCCGTCGTGGAAGTGCCGCTGAAGGACGGCGTCCATGATCTTGACGCCATGCTGGAGCGGATCACGGAGCGGACGAAAATCGTCTGGGTGTGCAATCCGAACAACCCCACCGGGACCTTCGTGACCCGCGCGCAGCTCGTCCGCTTCCTCGACGCCGTGCCGCCGGGCGTCATGGTGGTGCTGGACGAAGCCTACTTCGAGTACGCGGTGGATCCGGAATATCCGAACGGCATCGCCCTGCTGCCCAAATATCCCAATCTGGTGGTACTGCGCACCTTCTCCAAGATCTACGGCCTGGCCAGCCTGCGGATCGGCTACGGCGTCGCGCACGCCGACGTCATCCGCAACGTCAACCAGGTCCGGCAGCCCTTCAACACCTCGCGGTTTGCGCAAACCGCCGCTATCGCCGCATTGGGGGACATGGAATTCGTCCGCCGGTGCAGGGAAGCCAACCGGAAGGGCCTGCAATTCCTCGGCGAAGCGTTCGACCGGATGGGGCTCAGGCATCTCCCGTCCCAGGGCAACTTCATTTTCGTCGATGTGCAGCGGGACGCGAAGGACGTGTTCGAGCGGCTGCTTAGGAGGGGCATCATCGTCCGCGCCGGCTTCCCGGGCTTTCCGACCGGCGTGCGGATCACGGTGGGCACGCCGGAGCAGAACGAAAAGCTGATCGCCGCCCTGGAAGCGGTTCTGCACGAAGCGAAGGTGCAGGTGTGAAGCCATGGGGGACGCAAACGGTGAATTTGGCACGGCATCGGTGAAGATCGCCATTTTCGGCGTCGGGCTCATCGGCGGGTCGCTGGCCCTCTGCTTCAGGGGGAAGCCGGGCGTCCGCGTCGTCGGCCATTCCCCGCGGCCTTCTTCCGTGCAAAAGTACAAAGAGCTCGGCGTCGTGGACGAGGCGACGGTCTCCCTCGAGGAAGCGGCGGACGGCGCCGATTTTCTCTTCCTGTGCGTGCCCGTGGGACTGCTCGCGGAATATCTCGACCGGCTGGCCGCGCTGCCCCTCAAGCCGGGTTGCATCATCACCGACGTGGGCAGCACCAAGGCTTCCATCGTGGAATACGCGTCCGGCAAACCCCTGGGCGGAGCAATATTTATCGGCGGACACCCCATGGCCGGTTCGGAGCGGTCCGGCGTGGAGGCCGCCAGTCCGCATCTTTTCGAGAATGCGTACTATGTCCTTACGCCGACGGACCGGACGCCGCCGGAGGCGACGGACCGGCTGGAGGCGCTGCTTCGCTGGACCCGCGCGAACATCGTGCGCATGGACGCCCGCCGGCACGACGAAGTGGTCGGCGCGGTCAGCCACCTGCCGCACGTCATCGCGGTCGCCCTCGTCAACCAGATCCGCAGGTATCACGAGGGCGACGCCTGGTACGGAAGCCTGGCGGCGGGGGGTTTTCGCGACATCACCCGCATCGCTTCCAGCGACCCGGTCATCTGGCGGGACATCCTGCTGAGCAACCGGGACGTGGTGCTGCGCCTGCTCGACGACTGGCAGAAGGAAATCGCGCGTTTCGCGGAGCTGATCAAAGGGGAGGACGGCGCCGGGATCGAAGAGGAGTTCCGCCTGGCGGGCCGGTTCCGCGGCAGCCTGCCCGAACGGCGAAAGGGCGTCCTAACGCCTTTCTACGAATGCTATGTGGACGTGCCCGACCATCCCGGCGAGATCGGCCGGATCGCCACGGAAATCGGCCGCGCCGGCATCAATCTGCGCAACGTCCACATCGCCGAGAGCAGGGAAGACGTGCCGGGCGTCCTGCGGCTGTCCTTCGGGAAGGCGGAGGACCTCGAAAAAGCGGTGCGGCTTCTTAAGGAACTGAATTATGAGGTGCATTTCTGACGGGACGATGAAAACGCTTGTTGACAAAATGAAAACGGATACATTACAATAGAGGCACAGTATGGTTTCTCTCCACTCCTATCCAATCCTCTGCACCTCTGTGCAGCCACCCCGGAAAGCGGGTGGTATTTTTTTCGCCAAAGCGCTTTCAGAGAAAATTTTTCACGGTTTTCCGGCCATTTTCGTGGGATTTTTCTGGAGAACTTCCGGCCCGAATATGATACAATGAATCAGACGCAACTTTTTTGCCTTCGTCCGGTACATATGTTTTGGGACCGGCAATGTACGTCACCCTTCAAGGAGGGTCGCGGATTTTGATGACCGATTCCCAGCTGATCCGGGAAATCAAGGACGGCAACGTGGAGCTCTACGCCGTTCTGATGGCCCGGTATCAGAAAAAAATTTTGTCCTTCATCCATCATCTGTTAAAAAGCGCCAACCTGGAACTGCTCGCCGAAGACCTGTGTTCGGAAACGTTCTACAAGGCGTATCGAAGTTTGCATTCTTTCCGCGAAGTGGACGCTTCCTTTTCGACATGGCTCTACACCATCGCGCGCAACACGGTGCTGAGCGAGTTGCGCAAGCAGCGGTCGCAGCACATATCCTTGGACGATGTGGTGTACATACCGGCCGCGCCCACGGAAGCTTCGCCGGAACAGTCGCTCCTGAGAAACGAGAAAGTGGCCAAGGTGCGGGAAGCGATCAACAGTCTGCCGGAAAAACAGCGCTCCGCGCTCATCCTTCGGGAATATGACGGTCTGGATTACCAGGAGATCGCCAACATCCTGGGCCAGACGGTAAGCGCGGTGAAATCGCTGCTGTTCAGGGCAAGATCAAGCGTGAAAGCACAGATGGAACCCTACATGGGAGAGGCGGCGCTCGCGAAAGAAGTGGAGGAGTTGAAGCTGTGATGAACTGCGAAGAGGTGCAAAAGCTGTTGGCCTCCCGTTGGGACCTGCCCGAAGGTTCGGAGGAAAGCCGGCTGGTCGCGGAACACGCCGCGGGGTGCGCGGAGTGCGCGGAAGCCTGGCAACTGTGGCGGGAGAGCAGCGCGCTGGTGAGCGGCATGCGCGCCGATGAGGAGGAGGCGCCGGATGCGGACCGGCGGATTGCCGAGCGCGTCCTCAGCCGCATCTACGCCGAGCAGCGCTGGGCGATGCCCGCGATCCGCAAGACCTACGCCTTTACGGCCGCCCTGCGCAAAAGGCTGGCGATCCTCTCCGCGCTGCTCCTGACCCTGTTCGTCATGAGTTTCTGGCACCTGGTGTCGGAGCGGCGGGGAGGATCGGGAGGCTCCATGGTCGGTGCCCTGGAAGCGGCCCATGCCTTCGCTGCCGGACGGGAAACGGAAACCCTGCTGGTGGAGGTGCCGGTGGCCAGCCTGAATCACATGATCACGTACTATGCCGCACCTTCGCCGACGGAACACTGGCTCGGACTGTCCCTCTTCGGCGTCATCGCCATGTTGCTCGTCCTGAACTGGCTGTCCAGGGTGCGCGCATGACGCCGGACTTCCTCAGGCTCGGCTGGGTACGGCATGGGCAGACGGAATGGAACCGCTTGGGCAGGATCCAGGGTTCCACGGACATCCCCCTGGACGAAGAAGGAAGGCGGCAGGCGCGGCTGCTGGCCGAGCGGTTGGCGGCGGAGCGGTGGCGCTGGAACGGGGTGGTGAGCAGCCCCCTCAAGCGCGCCGCGGAGACGGCTCGCATCCTGGCGGAGCGGCTGGCCCTTCCCCTCCTGTGGGACGAACGGCTGAAGGAACGGTCCTTTGGCAGCGCCGAAGGAACGACGCCGGAAGAACGCCTGGAGCGCTGGGGTCCGGAATGGCGGAAACTGGTGCCCGACATGGAGGGAGACGATTCCCTCCGGGCGAGGGGCCGCTCCTTCGTGGACGACTGGCTGCGCGACCATGCCGGGGAAAGCTGGCTCGTGGTCACCCACGGCGGCCTGCTCGCCCGCCTGGTGCGGATGCTGTGTCCGTCCGTGGACGATCAGGTCATCCGCAACGGTTCCCTGACCGTGATGGAGCACGCGGACGGCGAGTGGCGGGTGCTGGTGCACAACTGTACCGCGCATTTGCAGACCTGCGAACCGGAGAAAAAATTGACATAGGACGGGTAGGACGGGCGATCGGGACCCCGATCCGGCCGGAAGGCCGGACCGGGGTTTTTTGCTGCACGTTTAAACCGGCGCGGGAGCACCGATAATGGAGAATGCAGCTTATGGAAACGGGGGATGCCGATGCGACTGGCGGACCTGCTCGGCTACGCGGACATCGCCCAGCTTGACCGGATCGCCAAATCGTATGGATGCCATTGCGACAGCCATTCCAAGAACGACCTGATCCAGTCGATCCTGTACGCCGCGCAGAGCCGGGAAGCCTTCGAGCCGCATCTGGACGGCCTCAGCGAGGCGGAGTGGAGATTTCTGCATTCGCTGCTTTTTGAAAACCGCACGGCTTACAGCCCGGAAGAGCTGGCGGCGCGGGCGGAGGCGGCGGCGAATCCCTCCGCGGCGCTTCTTCCCAATTTTTCGGCTTTGCCAATGGCGGGACCGGCAACAGGATCGGCGGCGGGAATGGCGTCGGGAATTTCAGTGCAGGCGGCGGCGGGCTCATCGGCGGTACCCCCGGGCGGCGGGACCGAAAAAACTTCGGGCCGCCGGAAAAGGAAAAAGGCGGTCTCCGAAGCGGAAGCGGACGGCGCTCCTTCCGATCCGCGCGGCACGATCGGCCGCTTCCGCTCGTTCGGCTGGCTGTTCGGCGGCATGTCGCGGCAGACGAGCCATCTGTACCACATGCCGCAGGACGTCCGGCAGCGGCTGTGCGACGCCCTCGAACGGCGTTTCCGGGCGCGGCTCGAACGCCGCGGGCAGCCGCCGGTCTACCGCGACGAACGCGGGCTGCTGGCCGGGGACATCGTCGTCTTCCTGCGGTTCGTCCGGGACCGGGACATTCCCCTCACGGCGGACGGCGTGCTCTACAAGCGGCAGCTGCAGCAGGTGCTGGCGCTCATGTCGGTGCCCGAGACGCCGCCGGACGGAAGCGGCTGGAGGTTCGGCTACGGCCGCAGATTCCGGGAGTATCCGGACCGGTTCGCGCTGCTGTACGATTTTTGCTATTACCGCCGCCTGGTGGAAGAGCGCCCCGACCGCCTGGTGCTGACGGAGGCGGGTTACGCGGCGGCGGGAGGAGAAGCGCCGCCGGATCCGGCGGACGTGTACCGGTTCTGGCTCCGGCTGTACAAAGGCCCCGTGGCCAATCTGCATCCGGTCGTCCAATGGATGGCCAGGCTCGCGGGAGACTGGGTGACGGAACGTTCGCTGGAAGCGGTGCTGCTTCCCCTGCTGCGTCCCTTCTGCTACGACACGGAACGGGATGTGTTCCGGCTGCGCGTGCTGCGCATGATGACGCATCTCGGGCTCCTCCAGCGGGGGGAGACGGAAGAGGGGGAAGCCGTGGTCCGGGCCACGCCGCAGGGGCGCGAGCTCATCACCGGCAGCCGCGTGGCGTTCGAGGATCTGATCGTTTTCCCGTAGCGGGTTCGACCGCTGGCGGACGGAAGGCCGACGGCCGGGCGGAGGCCCTTTGCCGGCGACGCAGGGCGGCCGCCCCGGCCGGATCGCCGCTTGCGCATATGCTAATTACAGGAGCCGGCTGGAGGTGCAACCGATGGACATGAAAGTCGCCTATGAAGCCATGCTGGGATTGGCGGCGGAAATGATCCTGGACGAGGCGCTGCGCAAATTCCGGACGGAAAGACTGTACAAGGCCATCGACGACGCGCTCGCCCAAGGGGACGCCGAGACTTTCCGGCGTCTGACGGACGAACTGAAAGCGATGCTGGCATAAAAGGTTCCCGGGCGCGCATCCGGCCCGTGCCGCGCAAATCGCTCCGCGGAAAGCGGGGACGGTTTGCGTTTTTTCGTGTTCCTTCGTTATCATAGCTTCGGAGGAATGCGCCGAAATGCGCAACGGGCTCGGAGGAATGCGCGATGAAGTTCGGGGAACTGAAAAGGGAAGAATGGCCCGCCCTGCAGCCTTACCTGGACACCTGCCTGCTTCCCGTCACCGGCCTGACGGGCCGGGAGTCGCCGGTGGAGGCAGCCGATCTGGCGGCCAGGGCGGGAGCGGTGCTCAAGCCGCTGGAAGAAAGGTTTCGCGGCCGGACCGTCACCATGCCGGCCTTTCATTATTACGGCGCGGATGACGAAGAGAAGCTGGCGGAACTTTGCCGCAGGCTGAAAGAGGAGGCGGGATTCCGCTACGTGGTCGTGGTGACAGGAGTCGCGGGCCTTGTGTCCGGCCGGATTCCCGCCGACCTGGTGGCGGAGCCGCTTCCGGACGAGCCGCCCGAAGCGGCGGGCGAAAGGTGGACAAGCTCCGTGGCCGGCCTGTGGAAAAGGGGATGAAAGGAATAATTGCCGGCGCCCGGGGGAATGCCAAAACCGTGGGAGCCGCAAAATGCGGGCTCAGGATTTGTGACAAATTGACAACATTTTCGTTACGGCCGCGGGAACGATACGGTGCGGCCGGCCCGCGATTCTTGACGCTCCCCGGACCCTGGGATATGATAGTTATGTCATTTTGGAACGGGGGAAATCCGTGCCGGAAGCGAGAATTGGCGGCAAAGGAGGATACGCATGGATCACGATCAGCAGCAGGAATCCGCGCACACACCGGCCAAACGGCGCGAGATGACCCGGCGTCAATTTCTGTCGTATACGTTGGGCGGCGCCGGCGCCTTCATGGTCGGCGGAACGATCCTGCCGATGATCCGGTTTGCCATCGACCCGCTGCTGGCGGAGAAGCAAGAGGGCGAATTCGTCAAGGTGATCGAAGCCAGCAAGGTGACCAGCGAACCGCAGCCCGTGGAGTTCGAGGTTTTCACGGTCGACGGCTGGCATGAAAGCAAGAGGAAGATGAGGGCGTTTGTCGCCAGGGGCGACGACGGGCGCATCTACGCGCTGTCCCCGGTGTGCAAGCACCTCGGCTGCACCGTCGACTGGGCGACCCATGACCCGAACGAATTTTTCTGCCCCTGCCACGGCGCCCGCTACACGCGGGACGGCGAGGTTCTGGCCGTGGCCCGGGGGCCGCTGGACGAATACGAAGTCAAGGAAGAAAACGGCTGGGTGTATCTGGGTTCGCTGAAGCCGAACTCGCGGGTTTAGGAGAAGGAGGCCGCTGACGTCCCATGTTCAAAGCCATATACAACTGGATCGACGAACGTCTGGACATCACGCCGATGTGGCGGGATATCGCCGATCACGAAGTGCCGGAGCACGTCAATCCCGCGCACCACTTCTCCGCCTTCGTGTACTGCTTCGGCGGGCTGACGTTCTTTTTTACCGTCATTCAGATTCTGTCCGGGATGTTCCTCACCATGTATTACGTTCCGGACATCCAGAACGCCTACTACAGCGTGGACTATCTGCAGCACCAGGTCGCGTTCGGCGGCATCGTGCGCGGCCTGCACCACTGGGGCGCCAGCCTGGTCATCGTCATGATGTTCCTTCATGCGCTGCGCGTCTTTTTCACGGGATCGTACAAGCATCCGCGGGAAATGAACTGGGTCGTCGGCATGCTGCTGTTTTTCGTCATGCTGGGACTCGGTTTCACCGGATACCTGCTGCCCTGGGACAACAAGGCGTACTTTGCCACCAAGGTCGGCATTGAGATCGCCTCCACGATCCCCTGGATCGGGGACGACATCAAGATGCTGCTGCAGGGGGGCGACACGCCCGGCGCAGTCACGCTGGCGAGGTTCTTTGCCATCCATGTGTTCTTCCTGCCGGGTGCGCTGCTGACGCTCCTTGCCGTGCACTTCTACATGATCCGCAAACAGGGCATTTCCGGGCCGCTGTGAGAGAGGGAGGCAGGCATGGAAAAAGGCCACGATACCAAGGAAAAAATCGTCTACGTCGGCGACTCCCGCATCCGCAAGCGGGACCGGTCCGGCAACGTTCCGCAGGATTATTCTTCGTATCCGGGCAAGACGGAAGCCTTCGTGCCAAACTTCCTGCTCAAGGAATGGATGGTGGGCGTCGTCGTGCTGGTCGGCTTCCTGACGCTGACCATCGCGGAGCCGGCCCCGCTGGGCTATCCGGCCGACCCGCTCAACACCAACTTCATTCCGATGCCCGACTGGTACTTCCTGTTCCTGTACCAGCTGCTGAAGATGCCGTATACGTCGGGAGATTACGTGCTGCTCGGCACCATCGCCATTCCCGGCATCGCCTTCGGGGCGATGCTGCTGGCGCCGTGGCTGGACAGGGGTCCCGAGCGGAGATTTTATCGCCGGCCGATCGCGTCTTCGCTGATGATCGTGTCGCTGGTCGCCTGCACCTATCTCACCTGGGAAGCCTGGACGCACTATCAGGAAGAGCTGGAGAAGAACGGCATCATCCCGGAACACCACGAGCGCCGGATGATGGCGGAAGAAGCGGTCGAGCAGGGCAAGCCGCGCCCGGTTCCGGGGAAGGACACCCTGCCGGCCATCGTGGCGGCGGACGACCCTGCCTTCACGAACATCATCCAGGCGCAGTGCATCAGCTGCCACGGCACGGAACTGGAAGGCGGCGTGGGACCCGCGCTGCGCGGCATCGGCGACCGGATGGGCAAGGAAGAGATCGCCGAGATCATCACCAACGGCCGAGGCGGCATGCCGGCCTACGCCAACATCCTGACCGCCGAAGAAATCGACCAGGTGGCGGAATGGCTGGCCAAGCAGAAAGAGGAGGCGGCGGGATAACCGCCCTTGTGCGAAGCGCCCCGGCGGATGTTGCGCATCCGCCCCGGGGCGCATTGTTTTGAAGCCTGCTCTTGAAAGGGGGATCCTCCTTTGCGGTGGCGCTGGCTGCTGTCGCGCGAGGTGCTGCTCTTTCCCGGATTCGTCCGGCTGCTGCTGGTGTTTTACCTGCCGGGCACGGTTTACGGGTACTTCTGGTACGCGGACCAGCTGGCCGAAACGTGGCGGACCCGGCCCTTCTGGCAGATCGTGTTTGTGCCGGACAGCCCGACGGCGTCGCTGCTGTTTTCGGTTGCACTCATCTGGGGGCTGGCATCCCGTGACGGCTTTTTCTCCGCCGGACAGGCGGGAAACGCGGGCGGCGGCAAACATCCGGTTGCCGCGGGCATCCGGTCGCTGGTCGGGGCGCTCGGCACCGTGACCTCGTTCAAATACGGCGTCTGGGCCTGCGTGATGATCGTCGCGGGCTGGGCCCAGGGAGATCCGATGGCATGGGAGCACTGGATGCTGATCGCTTCCCATGCGGCCATGGCGGTGTTCGCCCTGCTGTACGCGCCCCATTTCGGTTTCGGGAAGATCGCCCTTGGCCTGGCGGCGGCGTGGACGCTGACGAACGACGCGCTGGATTACGGTCTCGGAATCCATCCGTATTTGCCATGGCAGCTGGATGACGATCTCACGGCGATCGCGGCGTTCACCTTCGCCCTGACGGGACTGAGCGTGCTGCTTGCCGCCCTGGCCCGGCGGTTTCCCGCCGCTTCGGCGCGTGTTCCGGGGGGTTAAATTTTCCAAGGCGTCATAAAAAGTGGACATCCCCTCATAGAATGCGGCAAGGGGGGATGTCCCTTGTTTTTGATGCGGAATATTCCCGGCTTTCGCCGGTTCGCGGTCCGGACCGCCCGTTCGGGGGCGTTCGCCGCGGCGGTGTTTTTCGTCCTGGCGGGCTTTGCGTCCGTGGCGGCGCATTCGGTCGCGTTCGCGGACGGAACGGCTTCGGGCCAAAGCCGCGACGCCTTCCACGACGCCGCCCTTGCGCTGTACGAGGCGGCCAAGAGGGATGATACCGCGGAACTGCTCCGCCGGCTGGGCGAGGCGGAAAACCGGTTCCGCGCGCTCAGCCTGGCAGACATACGTTCGGCGGAAGGGATCGGGGCGCTGGCGGACAGCCTGGCGGAGGTCAAGCGCGCCGCGGCTGCGGTGACTCCCGACCGGCAGCGCCGGGAACGGGCCGCCGCCGCGCTGTGGCTGGCCGCCGACGAGCTGGCGCATCCCGACCGACCGCTCTGGCACCGCTACCGCCTGATCATCAGCGACGACATCGACCGGCTGGAGCGTCTGGCGAAAGAAGAACCGCCTTCGCGGCGGCAAAGGGAAGAAGCGCTGGCGGTGTTCCGGGAGCTGTCCGGGCACTACCGGCTCATCCGCACGGCGGCCTTGCTGCGCGGCGAGCCGTGGAAGGTGGAGCGCGGCGATTCCGTGCTGGTGTACGCGGAACGGCTGCTGAAGGCTTCCCGTCCCGATCCGAAGCTGCTGGAAGGGCTTTTCCCGCAGCTCAGGGAAGCGATGGACGCCCTGTTTCCGCCGGAAGCGGACGCCCCGTCGTCGGTGTTGCCGGTCTATGCGCCGCCTCCCTGGGGATTTTACGCCGCCATCGGATCATTGATCCTGTCGGTGCTGGCGTGGAACGGCTGGCAGCGCTACCGTTATGGCGGAGGTATGGGGCGGAGGCCGCGCCGCTGATCTGTCAGCGCCGGCCTTTCATTCTTCCGGCTCTTCGCGGAAGCCTTCGCCCCAGACCTCGTGCACGTCCCCGATCACAAAGAACGCCCGCGGGTCGTGTTCCCGCACCAGGTTCTGCAGGCGGCGCGCCTCCATGCGGTTCACGACGCAGTAGAGGATCTTGCGCGGCTTGCCCGAATAGCCGCCGGTCGCCTCGATCAGGGTGGCGCCGCGGTCGAGTTCGCGCATGACGGAATCGGCCAGACGCTCCGGATCCCTGCAGAAGATGTAGAAGGTTTTCGCGGCGTTGCCGCCCTCCACGACGAAGTCGATCACCCGGGACGCGACGAACACGCTCACGATGGTGTACAGCACCCGTTCCTTGGGAAGCACGGACAGGGACGACCCCAGGATGACCCCGTCGATCCCCAGAATGATTTTCCCCATGCTCCAGCCGAACCGCTTGTGGATGAGCCTCGCCAGAATGTCGACGCCTCCCGTCGTGCCGCCGGCGCGGAACACCAGCCCCAGCCCCGCGCCCAGGGTGACGCCGGCGCACAGCGCGACCAGGATGAGGTCTTCCTCCATCACAAACGGAGGGATGATCCCGGCGGCCATCACCGTTTCCCAGATCCACAGAAAAAGGGAAAGCAGCACCGTTCCCCCGATCGTGTACAGCATCGCCCGCTGGCCGAGCCTGCGCCATCCAAGCCAGAACAGCGGCAGGTTGAGCAGCAGCGCGGAAACCGACACCGGGGCTCCCGCGGCGTAGTGGAGCAGCACGGCGATGCCGGTCACGCCGCCTTCCATCAGCCGGTTGGATACGATAAAATATTCGAGTGCGAACGCGTAGAGCGCGGCGCCGGCGGCGATCAGCGCCCAGCGGACCGCCGCTTTCCGCATGCGGGAGACGTCCATGGCGTGCCCCCCTTTCATTCCCCTAAGCAGAAGCATTTTTATCATCCTCCTTCCCGCTTGGGAAAATACGGCGCGGACGCCGCGCGGTTGCACATGAACCGGGCATTTGTTTTCCCGCGGAACTTGCGCTAACATAGGATTGAATCCCGACTGGAAAGGAACGGTTACATGGCCGAATCCCGCCTGTCCGGCGTGACCCTCACCGAGCGGACGCTGGCCGACATGCAAAGGGAAGTGGACGCTTATATCACCCAGTTCAAGGAAGGCTATTTTTCCCCGCTGGCCCTTCTCGCGAGGCTGGCGGAGGAAGCCGGCGAGCTGGCGCGGGAAGTGAACCACCGGTACGGGGAAAAGCCGAAAAAGCCGGAAGAAGCCGAGGGTTCCATCGAACTGGAGCTCGCAGACATCCTGTTCATTCTCATCTGCTTCGCCAATTCCCTCGGCATCGATCTCACCGACGCGTTCCGCCGGGTCATGGACAAGTTCAACACCCGCGACGCGAACCGCTGGACGCGGGCGGACGCCGAAGCGCGCTGAAGGGCGAACGCCGGGCGGAACGACGAAGACGGATCTCCGGGCTGACAGCCGGCAGCCGTTGGCGTCGGATAAATGAGGCCAAGCCGGTTGTTGGCCTCCGTCATGGGCAAGGGCGGTTCTCCGGCCCATGGAGCGGATGACGGATGGACACCGAAGCCCGCCCTGGTTCATATGCTGTACCATCCTTCCGGACGGAGAGGATGGCGCATGGATGGGGAAACCTGCATGCGGAAGGCGTATGAAGCCATCTTTCAGGGGAACTTCGAAGCCGCCGTCGGGTGGTTTCTGCGGGCTTTGGAACGGGAACCCGGCAACGCCGACTACCATTACAAAAGCTCCATCACCATCGCGCGCAGCGGAAGGCTGGACCTGGCGCTGCGCCTTGCGCGGCGGGCGGCGGAGCTCAGCCCCGGCGACCGGGGATACGCGTACCACGTGCGGGTGCTGGAAGCCAGACAGCTGACCGCGGAGGCGGAGAAGCTGCTGGACGGCGCCGCTCCGCGCCCGGTGGAGGCCCTGCGTCTGCTGCGGCGGGCGGCGGAGCTGGACCCGCTGTCGGCGGAGGCCCGGATGCTCCTGGCGGAGGCGTATCGCCGGCTTGGCGAAAGCGGCCGCGCCGCGGACTGCGCGCGGCAGGCCTTGGCTCTGCGTCCTGACCTGGTTTGGGCGCAGCCGCGGGAATTTGCAGTACCTGAACAACTCTGGGATGACGAGAAAGGGGATGCCGATGTCAAAGACGATCCGGGTGGCCGTGGCGGGCGCGGGAGGCCGCATGGGCCGCGAAGTGGTCAAGATGGTGCTGGCGGATGAAGAGCTGGAGCTGGCGGCGGCCGTCGATCCGGCGGCGGAAGGCAGGGACGCGGGGACGCTGGCGGGCGCCGCGCCCGCCGGAGTGGCCGTGACGGGCAATCTGGCGGAAGCGCTGGCGTCTTCCGGCGCCGACGTGCTGGTCGATTTCACCACCCCGAAATCGGCCATGCCCAACGCGGAGACGGCCATTGCCCATGGCGTCCGGCCGGTCGTCGGCACCACCGGGTTTACCCCGGAACAGATCGACAGACTGGACAAGCTGTGCCGCGACAGGGGAATCGGCGGGGTGGTTGCGCCCAATTTCTCCATCGGGGCCATCCTGATGATGAAGTTCGCGGAAATGGCGGCGAAATACTTCCCCCACGTGGAAATCATCGAATACCACGGGGACCAGAAACTGGACGCCCCTTCCGGCACGGCTCTCATGACGGCGGAACGGATCGCGCGGGTGCGGACGGAATTCCGCCAGGGGAACCCGCAGGAGGAAGAGAAGCTGGAAGGCGCGCGCGGCGGATACTATCAGGGTTTTCGCATACATAGCGTCCGGCTCCCCGGCATTTTCGCGCAGCAGGAAGTCATCTTCGGCGGGAACGGGCAGTCGCTGAAAATCCGGCACGATTCCTATGACCGGGCGGGCTACATGCCCGGCGTCAAGGTCGCCGTGAAAAAAGTGATGGAACTGACGGGCCTCGTGTACGGCTTCGAGCAGCTGATGGACTGACCGGCCTGAGCCCTCCCGTAGGGGCAAGCCGTGGCGAGCCGCCCGTTCCAGGCGTTCCAGGCGGGGAGGAGACCGGGCATGCTGAGCATCGCCCTTATCGCGCACGACCGGAAAAAGGATGAAATGGTCAATTTCGTGATCGCATACGAACACGTGTTCAGGCGGCACCGCCTGTACGCCACCGGCACCACCGGCGCCCGCATCATGGAAGCCACGTCGCTCAAGGTTCACCGGTTCCTGTCCGGGCCGCTGGGGGGCGACCAGCAGATCGGCGCCCTCGTGGCGCAAAACGAGATCGATCTGCTCATCTTTTTGCGGGATCCGCTCACGGCACAGCCCCACGAACCGGACATCACGGCGCTTTTGCGCCTTTGCGACGTGCAGGGCATCCCGCTGGCCACCAACATCGCCACCGCCGAGCTGCTGGTGCGCTGCCTCGAGCGGGGCGATTTCGCCTGGCGGGAAATTGTGCACAAATACAAGCCGGAGTCCGGCGAGTGAGCGGGGAGGATGCCGATGGCCAGACCGCTCAGGATCGGCATTACCTGTTATCCCACGATCGGCGGCTCGGGGGTCGTGGCGACGGAACTCGGCAAGCTGATGGCCGAACGGGGCCACGAGATCCATTTCATCACCCACGGCCTCCCTTTCAGGGCGGGAACCTTTCGCCGTAACATGTACTACCACGAGGTCGAAGTGACGGACTACCACGTCTTCCGGTATCCGCCCTATGAACTGTTTCTCGCCAGCAAGATGAACCAGGTGGCGCGGATGCAGAAGCTGGACCTGCTGCACGTGCATTATGCCGTGCCGCACGCGCTGTCCGCCTTCCTGGCCAAGCAGATGGCGGGGGACCACCTCAAGGTGGTGACCACGCTGCACGGCACGGACATCACCATCCTGGGGCACGACGAATCGCTGAAGGAAATCATCCGCCTCGGCATCCGCAAAAGCGACGCGGTGACGGCCGTCAGCCGGGATCTCATCCGCGAGACGCGGGAGCTTCTGGACATCCGGGAACCCATCGACCTGGTTTACAATTTTGTGGACGAACGGGTGTATTACCCGCGGGAAAACGGCGAACTCCGCAGGGAATTCGCGGCCCCGGGGGAAAAGCTGCTGATCCACATTTCCAATTTCCGCCCGGTGAAGCGCATCTGCGACCTGGCGGACATTTTCGCCAGGGTGAACCGCCGTGTGCCCGCCCGCCTGCTCCTCGTGGGGGAAGGCCCGGAGCTGCCCAAGCTGCAGGCCAAAATCGACGGGCTGGGCCTTGCGGACCGGGTGATTTTCCTCGGCAAACAGGAGGATGTGGCGGAAATCGTCTCGGCGGCGGATCTCTTGCTGCTTCCGTCGGAGAAGGAAAGCTTCGGGCTGGTGGCCCTGGAAGCGATGGCCTGCGGGGTTCCGACGGTCGGTTCGCTCACGGGGGGCCTGCCGGAACTGGTCCAGCACGGGGTGACCGGGTTCCTGGCGCCCGTGGGCGACACGGAAGCGATGGCGGAGTACGCGCTGCGCCTTCTCACGGACGACGCGATGCGGGCCGAGTTCGGCCGGGCCTGCGTCCGCCGGGCGAGGGAACATTTCGACAGCCGGCGGATCGCTGACCAGTACGAACGGATTTATTACCGGGTCCTGGGAATCGGCGAAAGCGCGGCGCTGACGGTTTGCGAATGACGACGCCCGGCCGGCGTGCGCGGACATGCGGATACGCCGGTCGGGGTTTGGGGGAGCCGGGTTCGGATGACGGATGAAGCGGCGGCAATCTGGGCGGACGGCATGCGGGTGGCGCGCATGCTGGAGGAAGCCGGGCACCGGGCCTATCTGGTCGGCGGCTGCGTCCGCGACCGGCTGCTCGGCCGTCCGCTGAAGGACGCGGATATCGCCACCAGCGCGCAGCCGCGGCAGGTGATGAAGCTGTTCCCGGACGCGATTCCGACCGGTCTTAAGTACGGCACGGTGTCGGTGCGGATGAACGGCCGGCTGTACGAGGTGACCACGTTTCGCAGCGAGGCAGGCTATTCGGACGGCCGGCACCCGGACCGGGTGGAGTTTGTCGGAGACATCCGGGAAGATCTGGCGCGCCGGGATTTCACCATCAACGCCATGGCCGCGGGCACGGACGGGGAAATTCTCGATCCCTTCGGCGGCCGCCGGGATCTGGAGGCGGGCGTCATCCGGTGCGTGGGCCGGGCGGAGGAACGGTTCGCGGAGGACGCGCTGCGCATGCTGCGCGGCATCCGCTTCGCGGCGGAACTGGGTTTTCGCCTGGCGCCCTCGGTGTGGAAGGCGATTCTGCGGCAGCGGGAGCGCCTGCGCATGGTGGCCGTGGAGCGGGTGACGGCGGAACTGGACCGGATGACCGCCGGAAGCGATCCCGACCGCGCATGGGCGCTGCTCGTCCGCAGCGGGCTGGCCGCCTCGCTGAACGTGACGCTGCCGGTGCCGGACCTGGAGGGGCTCCGCACCGTGCGGCTGGCGGCGGTGGCGGAAGCCGAGCTGCGCTGGCCGCTCTTGTGGATTGCCGGGGGCGCCGGCGAGGGCGCCGCGGAAGAGGCGGCCCGCGCCTTGCGCGTAAGCCGCGCCCGCGGGGAAAGATGGAAGGGAGCCGTCGGCGTGCACCGGCGGTTCGAGATGGCGCTGACGAGCCTGGAGCGGGCGGAAGAAGCGAGGGAGACGTGGATCGACGCTGTAATAGACCTTGGCCGCTCCGCGGCGGAGGATTGGCTGGCGCTTTCCGAAGGACTGCTTTCCGTCCCGCGGGAGGCGTCCGGGCAGGCCGCGCGCTGGCTGCAAGAAATGCCGGTATGCAGCATCCGCGACTTGGCGGTGGACGGGAGCGATCTGACCCGGCACCTCCGGCGCCCGAGGGGACCGTGGGTCGGCCGGTTGCTGCGCCGGCTCCTGGCGGAGACCGCCGCCGGACGCGCGCCCAACGAACGGGAGGCGCTTCTTGCGCTGGCGGACAGGCTGGCCGGCGAGGAAGGATGATCCGGGAACGATGGACGGGATGCTGCTGCTCAAACTGCTGGAAGAGGCGGAAGGCGGCTTTGTGTCGGGGGAAGCCTTGAGCCGCCGTCTGGGCGTCAGCCGCACGGCGGTCTGGAAGCAGATCCGCAAGCTGGAAGAGGAAGGCTACGCCATCGAGGCGGTCCCGCGGCTCGGCTACCGGCTCGCCGGCAAGCCGCCGCGCCTGTCGCCGCTGGCGCTGCAGGCCGCCCTGCGCACCGCCCGCTTCGGCCGGCAGATGCGCTTCTACGAATGCGTGGGTTCCACGCAGGACATCCTTCATGAATGGGCCAGGGAAGGCGCGCCGGAAGGGGCGCTGGTGATTGCCGAGCGGCAGACCAGCGGCCGGGGGCGGATGGGCCGCTCCTGGGTTTCTCCTGCCGGGAAAGGCGTGTGGATGAGCCTTTTGCTCCGGCCCGAACTTCCGCTGGCCCTGGCGCCGCAGCTGCCGCTGCTGGCCTCCGTGGCCCTCGCGCGCGGCATCAAGGCCGCCGCCGGGCTCGACGTCTCCGTCAAATGGCCGAACGACCTGATGCTGAACGGCAAGAAGGTGTGCGGCGTGCTGCTGGAATCCTCCGCGGAAAACGAGCGGCTCGTGTACGTGGTGACGGGTATCGGCATTTCCGCGAATCTGGATCCGGAGGATTTTCCCGCGGAACTGGCGGAAAAGGCGACATCCCTGAAAATGGCCGGAGGCCGGGAAGTGGACCGGGCCGAACTCATCGCCGCCGTGCTGGAGGCCTTTGAAGAGCTGTACGACCTGTACCGCGAAAAGGGATTCGCGCCCGTCCGGCTCATGTGGGAAGCCCTGGCCGAATCGCTGCACCGTCCGGTGGAACTGCGCACGCCCGCGGGAATCGTGAGGGGAACGGCCCGCGGCCTGGACGATTACGGCGGGCTGCTGGTGGAACGGGAAGACGGAACCGTTGCTCCGGTTTATTCGGTTCTGTTATAATGGACCTGTCAAGGCGGTATCGCCAGAACCGCACTTGCGACGCGCGGGCCTTGAGGCGCCGCGGCGAAAGGCGGCCCAAGGGACTTGCGCGGACACAACCGGACGGTAGACAGCCAGCTTTGGCGGGGATTCTGCTCGAAGCCGAAAAGGACCGAGACAGAAGGACGCAGGCTGCGTTCTTATGCGAGGAGACCTTTTTTGCCCGTGATCCCGATGGATTCGGGACGGCTCAGGCAGCCCGGCGCAAAAAAGGTTTTTGTTTTCCGGCCGAGCGGTTTTCGCGCGACAACCCAGGAAACGGAGGCGCACCAGGATGGCAAAACCGCTCACCCTCCCGCGGATTCGCGCGATGAAGCGGGAAGGGCGACCCATCGTGATGCTCACCGCCTATGATTATCCCTCCGCCCGTCTGGCGGAGGAAGCCGGCGTCGACATTTTGCTGGTGGGGGACTCCCTTGGCAATGTGGTGCTCGGATACGACACCACGATTCCCGTGACCCTGGAGGACATGATCCACCATACCCGCGCAGTGGTGCGGGGAGCGCCGGGAACCTTCATCGTGGCGGACATGCCTTTCGCCACCTACCGGCTGGGACCGGAGGGTACGCTTCGCAATGCCGCCAGGCTCATGCAGGAAGGCGGCGCCCACGCGGTGAAAATGGAAGGCGGCGCGGATCTTTGCGAGGAAATCGTCCGGCTGACGGCGGCCGGCATTCCGGTGCTCGGCCACCTCGGCCTTACGCCCCAGTCCGTGCACCAGATCGGCGGATACCGGGTGCAGGGCAAAACGCGCGAAGAAGCGGAGAAGCTGATCGCGGACGCCAAAGCCCTGGAACAGGCCGGCGTGTTCGCCATCGTGCTCGAGCTGGTGACCGAAGAAGTGGCGCGGGAAGTGACCCGGTCGGTGGAGGTGCCCACCATCGGTATCGGCTCCGGCCGCGGCTGCGACGGGCAGGTGCTCGTCTTCCACGACATGCTGGGGTACGGTTCCGGCATCCGGGAAAAACGCTTCGTCAAGACGTACGCCGACATCGGATCGGCGATCCGGGAAGCCATCGGGCGGTACGCGGAGGATGTGCGGTCACGGGCGTTTCCCGAAGAACGGCACGCGTTCCGGCAGGAGGAAGCGCCGCGCGGCGTCGCGGACGGCCGGGAAACCGCGGCGCCGTATGGATCCGCTCCCGCGGACCGGGTGGCGGAAGGCGCGGCGACCGCCGCGCAGGACGGAGGCGCACGCGGATGAACGCTCCCAGGGTGATCCGCACCATCGCGGAGATGCGGCAGGCCGTGGCGGATTTCCGGAGATCCCGGAACGCGGAAAGGGCGGACCCGGGCGTTTCCGGTTCCGTGGGCTTTGTGCCGACCATGGGCTATCTGCACGAAGGGCATGCCAGCCTGTTGCGCCGGGCCCGGGAAGAAAACGGCCTGGTGGTGCTCAGCGTCTTCGTAAACCCTCTGCAGTTCGGGCCGGGCGAGGATTTTGAACGCTATCCCCGGGACGAGAAGCGGGATCTGGAAGTGGCGGCGGCGTGCGGGGCGGACATCGCCTTCATGCCTTCCGCCGCCGAAATGTATCCGGATCCGCCGCTGGCGCGGGTGACGGTGGGCGAAATCACGGGCAAGCTGTGCGGCCGAAGCAGGCCCGGCCATTTCGACGGCGTTGCGACGGTGGTCACCAAGCTGTTCAACATCGTGCAGCCCGACCGGGCGTACTTCGGGCTGAAGGACGCCCAGCAGGTGGCGGTGGTCACGCGGATGGTGCGGGATCTGAACATTCCCGTGGAGATTGTTCCCTGTCCGACGGTGCGGGAACCGGACGGCTTGGCCCTGAGTTCGCGCAACGTTTACCTGAATGGGGAGGAGCGCGCGCAGGCAACAATCCTTTACCGGACTTTGCAGCGAGCCCGGGAATGGATCGCGGCGGGAGCGGACGCGGCGGAGCTGCGGGACCGCATGAAGCGAAGCCTCGCGGAAAGTCCCCTGGCGGACACGGATTACGCGGAGGTCGTCATGTGGCCCGATCTGGCGGATCCGCCGGAGGGGCGGCCGCTCAGGGATCTGGGCGCGGCGCTGCTGGTCGCCCTGGCGGTGCGCTTCGGCAAGGCCCGCCTGATCGACAACCTGATTTTCACACCGGAGGAGGTGGCGGCGACATGTTCCGGCAAATGATGAAATCGAAGATCCACCGCGCCGTCGTCACGGAAGCCAACCTGAACTATGTCGGCAGCATCACCATCGACGAGGATCTGATGGACGCCGTCGACATCCTGCCCAACGAGAAGGTGCAGGTGGTCAACATCAACAACGGCGCGCGGTTCGAGACCTACGTCATTCCCGGCCCGCGGGGTTCGGGCACGATCTGCCTGAACGGGGCGGCCGCCCGTCTCGTCCAGCCCGGCGACCGGGTCATCATCATTGCCTACGCGCTCATGACGGACGAAGAAGCGCGCCGTCACCGGCCGAAAGTGGCGATCATGGGCGATGACAACAAGCCGGTCCGCATTCTGGCGGACGAACCGCACACGACCGTGCTCTGAAGCGCATGAAACCTCCCCCCGCGGCGCAGAATGAACCTGTCGGCCGTACATGCTGCGCCGGGGGGGTTTTTTATGTTAAAATCAGATCAACGCGAATGCGTGGAATGGTGGCTGGATTTGCAGCAAAAGCTGGACAGGGGACGGGGATACTTCATGCTGCGGATGTACGACGACGCCGCCCGTCACCTGGAGGACGCGCTCCGCCTGTGTCCGGAACTGCACGCGGCGAGGCTTTTGCTGGCCGCCGCCCGCCTGCGCCTGTCGGACTGGATCGGGGCGCGCCGCCATTTTCAGCTCATCGCGGTGCTCGCCGAAAACCCGAAATGTCAGGCCGCCGCCTACAACGGACTGGGATGCGTCCAGGCCGCCCAGTCGCAGCTGGAGCAGGCCAAATCCTGCTTCCGCCGCGCGCTGGAAGCGGACCCCTCCTGTGCGGACGCCAGGTTCAATCTGGAAGCCTGTCTGGGCGCCCGGGGCCGGATTCGGCTCCGCTTCGGCGCGGGGGAGGTGGAAGCGGCGGTGCCGCCGGACGCGGCGGGCGCCGGTGTTGAATCGGCGGGAAAAGGAGCCCGGTGAATGAAATTCGCGGTGCTGGATTTTGAAACCACCGGCATGTCGGCCGATACCGACGAGATCATCCAGGCCGGTCTGGTCGTGCTGGATGGCGAAACGGGCGGGACGGAAACCGTCTTCGCCTCTTTCGTGCGCCCGGAAAAACCCATCCCTCCCTGGATCACCAGGCTTACGGGCATCTCCGACGCCGACGTGCGGGACGCTCCGCCTCTGGAAGACGTCCTGGCGCGGATCGTTCCGCTCATCGGCGACGCGGTGCTGGCGGCCCACAACGCGTCCTTCGACGTGCGTTTTCTGCAAGCGGCCCTGGACCGCTGCGGCTATCTGCCGTTCGCCGGCCGGGTCATCGACACCGTGCGCCTGGCCCGCCTCGCGTTTCCCTCCGCGCCGGGATACCGGCTGGAATCGCTGACGGCGATGCTGGGCATCCGGCACGACCGCAAGCACCGGGCCGACGAGGACGCGAAAGCCGCCGCCGAACTTCTGCTGCGCTGCCTCGCGCGGCTGGAACGGCTGCCGCTTGTCACCCTCCAGCGGCTCGCGGCGCTGTTTGACCCGGACCGGAGCGACCTCGGCTGGCTGATCGCCCGGATCACGGCACGCAGGGAGTCGGGCGTCCGCCCGGCCGAAGGGGAGCAGAACCTTGAGTTCATGCGGCACTTTGCCCTGAAGGTTTCGGACTGGCTGGACGAGCCGGAAGAAACGGACGGAATGCCCCGCCTGCCGGAGGACATGACCTTTGACGCGTTCGCGGGACGGGTGCTGGAGAAGCTGGAAACCCTCATCCCGGGCTACGAGCGGCGGGAAGGGCAGCTCGCCATGATCCGCGAAGTGGGCGGCGCGCTGGAGTCGGATGCGCATCTTCTGGCGGAAGCCGGCACCGGGACCGGGAAATCCCTCGGCTATCTGATTCCCGCTTTGTATTATGCGCTGAAGGAAGAAAAACCAATCGTCGTCTCCACCCACACGATCCAGCTCCAGGAACAGCTGCGGCTGCGGGATCTGCCGCTGCTCGGGGAAGCTTCGCCGGTGCCGTTTCGCGCCGCGGTGTTCAAGGGACGGAGCAACTATCTGTGCCTGCGCAAGTTCGAGCAGCTGGTGACGGCGCCGGATTTCGCCCTGTCCGAAGAGGAAGCGGTGGCGCTGGGCCAGATGCTCGTCTGGCTGACAGAGACCGAACGGGGAGAAGCGGAGGAGCTGAGCCTGTCCGGCGGGTCAAGGGACGCGTGGGACGCGGCGGCCAGCGACGCCGATTCCTGCCTGAACCGGATGTGCCCCTGGTTCCGCAAATGCTTCTACCACCGGGCGCGCCATGAAGCGGGCAAAGCGGATCTCATCGTCACCAACCACGCCCTGCTGCTGACCGACCTGCAGGCGGAACGGCGCCTGCTGCCCGCCTATGACCGGCTCATCGTGGACGAGGCGCATCACCTGGAAGAGACGGCGGCCATGCATCTGGGATGGAACGTCGGCCATGGCGCCGTCGTCCAGGCCTTGCTCCGGTTGTGGCGGGACGCGTCGTCCGGCCTCATTCCCCGGCTGGTTCACCTGCTGCGCGCCGAGGGCACGGATACGGCGGCGGTGTGGGCCGAACGGCTGGAAGCGTGCCAGGAGACGGTCCGGGAAGCCCTGGCGTCATGGGACCGGTGGGCGGACCGGGCGTTCGAGCTGATGCGCCGGCACGGGATGCAGGAAGAAGGCGGCGCCATCACCCTGCGCATCCGGCCGGACGGTCCGCCGGAAGGCTGGGAAGAAGCGGTGTCCGAAGGGGCGAACACGGTGGCGCTGCTGTCCGATCTGCTGCGCCCGCTGGAACGCCTGCTGCCGGCGCTCAAGGACGAAAGCGGCGATCTGGCCCTGCAGGCGGCGGCCACCGATCTGAACGGGGCGGTGAAGGCGCTCTCCGAAGCCCGAAACGCCATCCGGTCCTTCCTGGCCCTGGACCGGCCGGAATTCGTTTACTGGCTGGAAGGGCATGCGCAATACCGCGGCCGTTCCGTCCGCATGCACGCGGTGCCGGCGGACGTCAGCGGCATCCTGAGGGAAGAGCTGTTCGGGCGCAAGTCCAGCGTCGTGCTCACCTCGGCCACGCTGGCGGTGGACCGGTCCTTCCGATATGTCACGGAAAGGCTGGGTCTGGATCAGGCCGAGGCGGACGGCCGCCTCCGCACCGCCGTGCTTCCTTCGCCGTTCCGGTACGAAGACCAGGCCCTCGTGCTCATTCCCCGGGATTTTCCGGACATCCGGGGCAAGGACGGGGATGGACGGTTCACGGCGGAACTGACCGGTTCCCTGGCCGGCGTCGCGGAGGCGACCGGCGGCCGCATGCTGGTCCTGTTCACGTCGTACCGGATGCTTCGCGCCGTGTACGAGCCGCTGAGGCAGCGGCTTGCCGCCGCCGGCATCCAGGTGCTCGGCCAGGGCCTTGACGGCGCCAGCCGCACGCTGCTCACGCAGCATTTCGCGGCGCATCCGGCGTCGGTGCTGCTCGGCACCAGCAGCTTCTGGGAAGGCGTCGACCTGCCCGGCGACATCCTGATGTGCCTGGCCATCGTCCGGCTGCCCTTCGCGCCCCCGGGCCACCCGGTGGCGGAAGCGAGGGCGGAGCGGCTTGCGGCGCAGAAGGAAAATCCGTTCATGAAACTGTCCCTGCCCCAGGCGGTCATCCGCTTCAAACAGGGCTTCGGCCGACTCGTCCGCCGCGAGACGGACCGGGGCATCGTCATCATTTACGACACCCGCGTGATCGACACCCGGTACGGCAAATACTTTCTGCATTCCCTTCCGGGTCCCCGGATGGAGCAGGTGACCACCGGCGATCTGGTCCTCCGCGTGAGGGAATGGTTCGCAAGGGAGGCGGTTCGTTGAAGCAAGCCAGGATATCGGAAGCGGTCATCCGACGTTTGCCGGTTTACCTGCGTTTTCTGAACGAGCTGATGAAGGCCGGCGTTCAGACCGTGTCGTCGCAGGAGCTGGGGGAACGGCTGAGCCTCAATCCCGCCCAGATCCGCAAGGATCTCGCCTATTTCGGGGAATTCGGCCGCAAGGGCATCGGCTACAACGTCCCCTATCTGGTCGAAAAAATCCGGCAGATCCTGCACCTGGACCGGACGGTGCACGCAGCGCTGGTGGGCACCGGGAATCTGGGCCGCGCCCTCTGCAACTACCGGGTGTACCTGCAGGAAAATGTGAAAATCGTCGCCCTTTTCGACGCGGATCCCGCCATCATCGGCACGACGATCAACCATTTGAAGGTCCAGCCGATGGAGGAGCTGGACGAGACGGTGCGGGAGCTGGGCATCGCCATCGGGATGATCGCGGTGCCGGCGAGCGAAGCGCAGATCGTGGCGGACCGCTTCGTGGCAGCGGGCGTGCGGGGCATTCTCAACTTCGCGCCGACGGTGCTGAAGACCCCTCCCGGCGTGCGGGTCCATTACGCCGATTTCACCGCCGAACTGTACAGCCTGGCCTATTACATGGAAGAGGATGTCCTGGAAAAGGGAGTGGGGAAATGAACACTTGGCTGATTGAAAACGGAACGTTTCTCACCCAGGATCCCGAGCGGCCGGTGGTGCGCGGCTGGCTGGCCGTGCGCGGGGACCGCATCGCGGGGCTCGGGGAGGGAGAGGCGCCGCCGGAAGTGCGATCCGCCGCGCAGGAACGGTTGGACGGCAAGGATCTTCTGTTTCTGCCGGGCCTGGTCAACACCCACGGCCACGCCGCGATGACCTTGCTCAGGGGCTACGCCGATGATTTGAAGCTCCAGGATTGGCTCAACAATTACATATGGCCGATGGAAGCCAGGATGACGGGCGACGATGTGTACTGGGGAACGCTTCTCGCGGCGGCGGAAATGATCCGCACCGGCACCACCGCCTTCGCGGACATGTACTTCTTCATGGACCGCGCGGCGGAAGCCGTGGAAATGTCCGGCATGCGCGCTTCCCTGTGCCGCGGGATCATCGGGCTCGGCTCCGAGGCGGAGTGGCGCGAAAAGGTCGCCGAAGGAATCCGTTTCGCCCGCGACTGGCACGGCAAGGCGGACGGACGCATCCGGGCGATGCTCGGACCGCACGCTCCCTACACGTGCCCGCCCCCGGTGCTGGAACGGGTGGTCGAGGCGGCGCACGAACTCGGCCTGCCAATCCACATCCACATGTCGGAAACGGCGGCGGAAGTGCAGCAGAACGTGCGCGACTACGGCGTCCGCCCGGCGGAGCACCTCGACCGTGTCGGCGTGTTCACGCGGCCGACGCTGCTGGCCCATGCCGTCCATCTCACCGACGAGGAAATCGCCCTCCTGGCCAAACGCGGCGCGGCGGTGTCCCACAACCCGGTCAGCAACCTGAAACTGGCCAGCGGCATCGCACGCGTGCCGGACATGCTGCGGGCGGGCGTGGCCGTCACCCTGGGCACCGACAGCGTCGCCAGCAACAACAACCTGGACCTTTTCGAGGAAATCAAACTCACCGCGATGCTGCACAAGGGCGTTACCGGCGATCCCACCGTCCTGCCCGCAGGCCAGGTGCTGCGCATGGCCACCGTTGACGGGGCGCGCGTGTTGGGCATGGAAGACGTCGGCATGCTGAAGGAAGGCTGGAAAGCCGACCTGATCGCCCTGCGGACGGACCGGACGCATTTCGTGCCGCGGACGGACTTCGTCTCCCACGCGGTGTACGCGGCATGCGGCGCGGACGTGGAGCACGTCTGGGTGGACGGCAGGCAGCTCATGCGGGGACGGGAGCTGCTCACGCTGGACGAAGAGCGGATCCGCCATGAGGTGCAGCGGCGCTTTGAGAGGCTGCTCAAGGGATGAACCTCAGCCGCCGTGACCTGCGCCGCAAGGCACCCGTCATCACCTGGAAATTCTGGGTCTGGCTCGCGGCGGTGCTCCTGCTCAGTTCGCTCGCCCTGGTCGTGTGGCTTGTGAGGCAGGCCGGAAGCGACTACGCCATGGAAGAGAGGGAAGCCGTCCGGCGCGTCATGCGGGAAGCCGGACTGGTCAGCGTGGAGTGGGCATTCCTTCATGTATGGGACGACCGGGTGTGGGTGGTGCTGGGCACCGACGGGGAAGGCGTCCGGTGGATGGTGTGGGAGACCCCGGACGGCTACGTGCGGGAACGGGAAGCGGATCTGGTGAGCGAAGCGGAGCTGAGGGCCATGATTCGCAATGACGATCCCGAACGGCGGATTTTGCGAATCGTGCCGGGCTGGTTCCAGGGCGAGCCCGTATGGGAGGTCCGTTACTACCGGACGGGTCCGGACGAGGATCGCCAGGCCATCGATTTCTATTCGGCGCGGGACGGGACGAAACGGAAAACCTATGATCTTCCGGGTCTGTGAGGAACCGCCGGGGACGGCGGGGCCCGCAGGTCTTTTTTTATTGCCAGTCATTTGATAATCATTGATCTATCAATTTATGATATATTCTTTATGTATTGAAGTGTATATCATCCATGAACAGTTAACGACGTTAAATAAAAAACGCCGGCACCGGCCGGCCGGAAAGGGATGGGAGGGAGAGCGCCGTGAACTTCAAATGGACCGCGTTTGCCGCGGCGGCCCTGCTGGTGCTGGCGGCCCTGCTGGGCGGCTGGACCGCCTGGCGCCATTACGGCATGGAGCAGCCTCTCCACCGGTTGGCTCAGCAAATGCCCGGCGTGCTTGAGGCGGAAACGGAATGGGAGGCGGACCGGGTGCGGATGCGCCTCCGTCTGGCTCCGGACGCCGATCTGGCCGCCATCGTCCGCCGCCTGGAGACGGAAGGAAGCGCCGCCCTGGGCCGCCGCACGCTGGAGTTCGAATTCGCTGCGGAATCCGGCGAGCGGCTGGAGAGGATCTGGCAGGACGCGTTCTTCGAAGTGGCGGAGGCCATGGAGCACCGGCGCTATTCCGAAGTCCGGGATCTTGTCCTGGGCCTTGCGGAACGCCATCCCGGGATCGAAGCGACGGTGCGGATGGACGACCGGTACGTGTATATCCGCCTGAAGGACGGCGACAGGGTCAAGTTCATCCTGCTGCCGCGGGAGACGGACGCGCCGGAGGTGGAGACGGATGCGTAACCTCCGGTCGTATGCGAAAGAAGTTGCCTTGGGGTGCCTCGCGGCCGTTTTTGTCTTTTTGCTGTATATCGGAGTGCCCGTCATGCCCGTCGCGCTGGTGGCGCTGATCGCCGCCGCGCTTTACGCCTTCGGCCGGCAGCGGGGAGGGTGGCTTCCGGAATTTGCCGGCCGGCGGACGGAAGGCGAAGGGATTGCTCCCGTCAGCTTCGACGACATCGGCGGCCAGGAGCAGCCCAAGCGGGAACTCATGGAAGCCATCGATTTTCTGGTGTACCGGGACAAGATTGCCAAATGGGGCATCCGTCCGCTGAAGGGCATCCTGCTCTCCGGTCCTCCCGGCACCGGCAAGACGCTGCTGGCCAAAGCCGCCGCGAACTATACCAAATCCGCCTTCGTGGCCGCGTCCGGCAGCGAGTTTGTGGAGATGTACGTGGGCGTCGGGGCCAGCCGGATCCGCGAGCTGTTCCGCAAGGCGCGCAGGCTGGCGCGGAGCGCCCGGCAGAAATCGGCCATCGTATTCATCGACGAGATCGACGCCATCGGCGCCAAGCGCGACGGCGGCCAGCAGCGGGAATACGATCAGACGCTGAACCAGCTGCTGACGGAAATGGACGGCATCCAGGCCGACGAAGAGCCGCTGGTGCTGGTCATCGCAGCCACCAACCGCCCGGAGATGCTGGATCCGGCGCTGCTCAGGCCGGGGCGGTTCGACCGTCTGATCCACGTCCCCCTGCCGGACAAGGCCGGACGGGAGCACATTCTCCGGCTGCACGCGCGGAACAAGCCGCTGGCCGACGACGTTTCGCTTTCCCGGGTGGCCGACGAGACGTTCGGTTTTTCCGGAGCGCAGCTGGAAAGCGTCTTGAACGAAGCCGCCATTTACGCCCTGCGGGAAGGGCGGGAACGGATTGGACAGCGGCATCTCGCTTTGGCCATCGACAAGGTGATGATGGGCGAAAAGACGGACCGCAAGGCGGCGCGGGAAGAACGGGAGCGCGTGGCGGTGCACGAGCTCGGGCACGCCGTTGTGGCGGAGACGCTCCGCCCCGGGAGCGTGGCGCGGGTGTCGCTGACGCCGCGCGGCCAGGCCCTGGGCTATGTCCGGCAGCGTCCCGACCGGGACCGCTATCTGTACAGCAAGACCTATCTGGAAGAACAGATCATGATCGCGCTGGGCGGGGCGGCCGCCGAGGAACTCCGGTACGGGACGCGCAGCACCGGGGCCCGGGGCGATTTCGAACAGGCCGCCGACATCGCGCGCACCATGATCGAGTCGGGCATGTCCTCGCTGGGCATCGTGCATCCGGAAGCGCTCACCAAAGCAGAATGGTCGCGGGAAAGCGCGGCCATCCTGAACGGGCTGGCGGAGCGCACCCGCCGGCTGCTGGAAGGAAAGCGCGCCGCTTTCGAACGGGCCCTGGAGGTGCTCATCCGCGAAGAGACGATGTCGGGCGCCCGGCTGCGGGAACTGCTGAGCGGGAAAGATGCCGGCGTTGCCAATGCCGCCGAAAAATGAATTTGCCGCCGAAAATTGAACCTTTCGGCGGCTTTTTTCGTCTTTCTTTCAGGAATGCGTTTCGTCTTCCGATGCCGCCGCCGGGGTGGCGAACGGGACGACGGTCACGGGAAATCATCGGCGGAGTGTGGTACGATGAGGACAACCGCCCGACGGACCGCTGCGTTCTCCGGTTCGTCAGGAAATGCAGAGGTGGCAATGTTGGAATCGGGACGCGAATTAGAGTGGATCGTCTGCGCCGCCCCGGATGATCCGGAAGCCAGACGCGCCGCCCTCCGGGAACTGATGGATGCCTACGGCCGGGACGTCTGGAATTACGCGTTCAGCATCACCCGGAAATGGGACATGGCCGACGACATCACCCAGGAAGTGTTCCTGAAGGCTTTTCGCACGCTACATAACTTTCGCCGCGTGGCCTCCGTCCGGACGTGGCTGCTCACCATCACGCGAAATACGGCCATCGACTTCATGCGCTCGGCGTTTCTCCGAAAAGTGACGCTGGTCGACCGTCCGGCGGAACGGGGGCAGCTGCGCTCCGCCGAACAGGAAGTGATCGAGCGGCTGGCGGTGAACGAGACGTGGAAACAGGTGCTGTCGCTTCCCCGCAAATACCGCGAAGTCCTGATTCTGTTCGCGCATTACCAGTTGTCGCTCAAGGAGATGGCGGAGGTGCTCGGGGTGACGGAAGGCACCGTGAAATCCAGGCTGTTCCACGCCCGCAGAAAAATGATGAGCCTGAAGGAGAAAGCTTCCGATGGATGACCGGTTGGACCGAGAGCTGAAGGAAGATCTGGCCAGGGGGCCGCTGGTGCGGGACGGCTTCGACGAGCGGCTTCGCCGGCGCATCGAGGAACGGCTGGATTCCGCACGCCGCTCGCCCCGCAGGATGTTGCTTTCGGCGGCGGTATACGCCGCGGCCGGCATGCTGGCGATTGCGGCCGTATGGATGGGCGTGTGGCGCTTTGCCGGGACGGAACGGCACCCGGCCGATGAACTCGCCTTGCCGGTCCATGAGCAGGCGGCGGTTTCCGGCCAAGGGTACTATACGATTCCGGACAGGCAGGCGCTCATGAACGCCGGGATCCGGTCCGCTTTCCTGATCGGCTTGCGGCGGGACGAGCCGAATCCGGAAGGCGCCGGCGTGATCAGCGAATACCGCACCATGCTCATCGCCGAACGGGACGGGATGCCGCAGGTCGTGGCGGAAGGTTCCGGCATCCTCATGCCTTACGGTCAGGAGTTTTGGCTGATCCGCGCGGTGCGGGACGGGGCGGGCGGGCAGCGGCTGATCGCCGCCCCGGCGGAGATGTCCGGAGCGGCCGGCGGCGTCCCGGCGGAATCCGCGGGTGGGGAGGAAGCGCGGGATGCGGCGTCCGGCGGCGTGATCCAGGAGCAGCTGCTGTTTGCGGGCAACCGGTACGTATCCGTCCGTCAGGTGACCTGGTCGGCC
Organism: Paenibacillaceae bacterium; assembly: GCA_036563895.1. Classification (GTDB taxonomy): domain Bacteria; phylum Bacillota; class Bacilli; order Paenibacillales; family Paenibacillaceae; genus ZCTH02-B3. The sequence continues at coordinate 2,942 of DATCLN010000215.1, read as the reverse complement.
GGAGCGGACCTGTCCGCGCCGCAGGAACGGCTGTGGGTCAAAAACGTCGAAATGCTGGTGGCGGACCTTTCCGTGTCGGACGGGACTTCGGCGGAAGAATCCAACGTGGCCCTTTTCGAGTTGATTCCAGATGAGGCGGCGGGTCCCGTCGGAGAGGAATGGGCCATCATCCGGGAGCCGGGCCGGTGGGCGGTCCGCTATCCGGAGGAAAGCGAAGGAACGGAAGGCCGGCGGATCTGGCGGGCGCTCCCGGTGACGCTGCCGCCCGCCGTCGTGTCCCACGACAGGCTGGATCTGGGCTGGGACGAGATCGCCGCGATGGACCCGCTGGCCAGGGACGCGTACACCTCGCCGGCGGGAGATCTGGCCGCGCTGGTGAGAAGCGACGCCGTCCGCGTCGTGCCGTACCGCTTGCCGGACGCGGCCATGCGGACCCTGACGGTGCCCCTGGAGGAAAGCGAAACCATCGTCATGGTCCAGTGGGCGCTGGACCAGTACGTGGAAGCATGGAAACGGCAGGCTGCTCTGTGGCTGAAGCCGGAATCCGGAGACCGGTAAGAAGCTTTGACCGAAACCGCCGTCTGTCCGGCGGGGCGATGACCGCCGCGCCGGGAGGCGGCTTTTGTTTTTTCGGGGCAAAAAAATATGGTAAGATGATACTGGTCCGGGCGGCCGTCCGGCTTTGCCCGTTAAGGATGCGAAAGAGACAAGGAAGGGTGGAGGGAGGCCCATGTTTCGCTCGATCGGCGTGGTCGGCGGCGGCACGATGGGACGGAGCATCGCGGAGATGCTGGCGTCCAAGGGCCTGGAGGTGCGCCTGGTGGAAAAGGACGAAGAGCATTTGGCCGCCGCGCGGGACGGCCTGGAGACGAGTCTGGAGAAGCAGCTGGAACGCTGGGCGATTACGCAGGCGGAGAAGAAGCTGATCCTGGGCCGGATTCACCTGGGGCTCGAGCTGGAGAAGCTCTCGGGCTGCGATCTGGTCATCGAGACGATCACGGAGGACATGGACAGCAAGAAGCGGGTGTTCGCCCGCCTGGGCGACCTTCTCGGTCCGGAAACGGTCATCGCCAGCAACACCTCCACGCTCAGCCTCACCGAACTGGCGAGTGTGACCCGGCATCCGGAACGGGTGATCGGCATGCACTTCGTCTATCCGACGATCCACGCCGACGTGGTGGAAATCATCCGCGGCCTTCAGACCTCCGACGAGACCTTTGAAAAAACGAAGCGGTTCGTGGAAGAGGTCATCGAGAAAAAAGGCGTTATGGTCTACGAATCGCCGGGGTTCGTGACGACGCGGCTGATCTGCCTGCTCATCAACGAAGCGCTGCGCCTGCTGGAAGAAGGAGTCGCTTCGGCGGAGGACATCGACGACGCGATGCGCATCGGCTACCGGTTCGAATACGGCCCCCTTGAAATGGCGGACCGGTTCGGCCTCGATTCGGTGCTGGCCGCGCTGGAGCGGATGTTCCGCGAGTACGGCGAACTCAAGTATCGCCCCTCGATCATTCTTCGCAAAAAGGTGCGCGCCGGACAGCTGGGCGTCAAAACCGGCGTCGGGTTTTTCACGTATGACAGGGACGGTGACCGGATCCGGTGAACATCCTCGTGATCAACGCGGGCAGTTCGTCGCTGAAATACCAGCTGTTCGACATGACCGACGAGACGGTGCTGGCCAAGGGCCGCGTGGAGCGGATCGGGCTGGACTCGTCCATCGTGGTCCATGAAACGAAGGACGGCCGCGAGATCAGCGACGTGTCGGAAATTCTGGACCATACGGCGGCGGTGCGCAAAATGCTGGAGCTGCTCACCCACCCGGAGCACGGCGTCCTGCCGGACCCGGGTGAAATCGCAGCCGTCGGCCACCGGGTCGTGCACGGCGGCGAAACGTTCAAACATTCGGTGCTGGTGACACCCGAAGTGAAGCAGGAAATCCGCGCACTGTTCGATCTCGCGCCGCTGCACAATCCCGCCCACCTGGCGGGCATCAACGCGGTCGAGGAAGTCCTGCCCGGAATTCCCCAGGCGGTGGTGTTCGACACCGCCTTCCATCAGACGATGCCTCCGACTTCCTACATGTACGCCATTCCGACCGTCCTGTACCGCCGGCACAAGATCCGCCGCTACGGATTCCACGGCACCTCCCACGAATACGTGAGCCGGCGGGCCGCGGAATTTCTCGGTCGGCCGCTGGACGAGCTGAAGATGATCACCTGCCATCTGGGCAACGGCGCCAGCTGCACCGCGATTCTCGGCGGCAAATCCTACGACACCAGCATGGGCATGACGCCCCTGGAAGGGCTCATGATGGGCACCCGCAGCGGCGACCTCGATCCGGCCATCGTCCCGTACGCGATGAGCAAGGAAGACCTGACGCTGTACGAGGTCAGCTCGATGCTGAACAAGCACAGCGGGCTGCTGGCGATTTCGGGGATCAGCGGGGACATGCGGGAAATCCTGGAGGCGATGGACCGCGGGCATGAAGGGGCGCGCCTGGCCTTCGAGATGTTCGTCTATCGGCTCCGGAAATACATCGGCGCCTACACCGCCGCCATGAACGGGCTCGACGCGCTCGTGTTCACGGCGGGAATCGGGGAAAACTCGCCCCGGCTCCGGAAATGCGTCTGCGAAGGCCTGACGTTTTTCGGCATCCGGCTCGATCCCGCCCGCAACGAGGCGGCGTCGAACGAACCGAGGCGCATTTCGGCCGACGACTCGAAGGTGGAAGTGCTCGTGGTCCCGACCAACGAGGAGCTCATGATCGCCCGCGACACCCATGCGCTGGTGCGAAGCGCCGTGACGGCGGACCGCTAGCGGCCGGCGCCGCGGCAAAGGAAGCGCCCCGCATGCATTGGCGCGGAAAACCCTGACACCGGGAAAGGTCCTCAGGGAGAGGGTGAGACGGTGAACGAAAGGGACGCACTCGCGCGCGGCTGGGC
>DATCLN010000214.1:0-11523 GCA_036563895.1 Paenibacillaceae bacterium | reverse complement strand
ACGCGCAGGCTGTGCTATTATTTTTTACGCTTCGCCCGTTCGGCATGATGGCGCGAAGCGGAACATGCGGGTGTAGTTCAATGGTAGAACGCCAGCTTCCCAAGCTTGAGACGTGGGTTCGATTCCCATCACCCGCTCCATTACCGACCATCCGAAGCCTTGCTCCGCAGGGCTTTTTTCGTTTTGCCGAAGACCGGCCGTACCGCGGAATGCGGGGGTTACGCGGTGTTTTCCTCCATGAGTTCCAGAAGTTCCGAAAAACGCCGGATGACCGCGTCCGCTCCGGCCAGCTCCTCTTCCCGGCCGAATCCGGCATAGGCGCATCCGACGACCCGCAGGCCGTTTCGGCGGCCGGCCTCCACGTCGGACGAGCGGTCGCCCACCATCCAGGCGTCGCGGACGCCGTGACGGTCCATGAGCAGCCGGACCAGATCCGCTTTCCGGGCCGTGCCGTATTGGCCGGCGCTGTACAAGCCCTCGAACAGGTCTCCGATGCCCTTTTGCCTCGTCACTTCCCGCACGTAGGATTCCAGGCCGTTGCTGGCCACAAACAGCCGGATGCCGCGCCGCTTCAGCTCCCGCAGCGTTTCCGGCACGCCTTCGAACAGATCCCCTTTTCCGACGGCCAGTTCTTCCTCGCCGTATTGCATCAGCAGCTCGTTGGCCCGCTCCCGGGCCTCCGGCGAGCCGTCGGGGATGACCCGCTGCCAGATGTCATCGATCAGCATCCCGAGGGAACTGTAAAACCGTTCCACCGGCGGGGCCGGCTTCACATACAGCCCTTCGTCGCGCAGGGTGTCGAAGATGCGCCAATAAACCGGTTCAAGCAGCGTCTCCGACCGGAAAAGCGTCCCGTCCAGATCGAAAATGACGGCTTCCGGTGCCGGCCATGCCTTTTTCGTTGCGCTTTCCATCCGTTTCACTCCGTTTCTCCCCGATTCATGATAGCCCAATGCCCGCCGGAACGCAAAAAATGGGGCTCCTAAAGCCGGAAGCCCAAAGTCCCCCGATGGGTGGACAATTGCGGACCGCGGAGGTAAGATTTTTTTGCCGCGGAAAACGCGCGTGCGCGAAGCGGGCGGTGGCGGATGTTCCCCGCGGGGTCGTATAATGCAAGAAAGACCGCAAAGGAGTTTTTCCCATGAAACAGCCGGATTTCGACTTTTTGCTGGACATCAACGAACAGACATCCACCCGCTATGTAACATTCATCACGCCGAAGCTGAACCGGTTTGATCTCGCCGTGCTCACGACCGACCGGTTCTACGGGAAAAAGATCGTCATCGACCTGCAGACGGGAAGAAGCGGCATCCTCGGCCCCGATGATCTGGAAGAGGAAGGGGTGCTGGAGTCGGTGTTCCGCATCTCGGAGGAACAGGCCAGGGAACTGGCGGAGTTCCTCACGATGGTGCTGGGCGCCGTCACCTTCACCGATTGACGGCTCCTGGAACCGGACATCCGGACCCGGCAGACTGTTTACTCCGCTTTGGCGCCCCACACCCGGTTGAACTCGTCTTCCCTGTACCCGACGGTGACGCGGCGGCCGTCCGTGACCACGGGACGCCTGATGAGCATTCCGTTGCCGGCCAGCAGGGCGATCTGTTCTTCCTCCGGCATGCCTTCCAGGCGTTCTTTCAGCCCCATCGAACGGTACGCTTCCCCCGACGTATTGAACCATTTCCGCACCGGAAGGCCGCTTTGGGCGATCAATTGCCTCAGTTCCTCCTTCGAGGGCGGCGCCTCCTTCAGGGGAACCAGCTCCATCGGCACATCCAGGGACTTGAGATGGCCGATGGCCTTCCGGCAGGTCCCGCACGCGGCGTGATAGTACACTTTCAGTGTTTTCCCCCCGGAGTCTTTCCGGCTCATCCTTCGACACTCCCTATTCCAGATTCGAAAGCAGCATTTCCAGGCGTTCCATGTCGGCGGGAAGGGGGGCTTCCAGCTCCAGCGGCTCTCCCGACACCGGATGGCGAAAAGCGAGATACGAAGCGTGCAGCGCCTGCCGCGCGATCGCGTCCCCGGGAACCGCGGGAAACCGTTCCGGCGCGTCCCCCGCATAGTCCGGATCGCCGATGAGCGGGCAGCCGATATGCCGCATATGAACCCGGATCTGGTGGGTTCGCCCCGTATCCAGCCAGACGGCGAGGCGGGAAGCCGCGCCTGCATACCGCCGTTCCACGGCATATCGGGTGCGCGCCGGCGCTCCGTCCGGACGGACCTTGCGCAGACGGCGGCTGGCGGGATCGCGCCCGATCGGCGCGTCGATTTCCCCCTCCGGCTCGGGCGGACAGCCGTACACAAAGGCGCAGTAGCGCTTCGTGACCAGGTTTTTTTCCATCTGCACGGCGAGTTGCTGGTGGGCGAAGGGGTGCTTGGCCACGATCACCAGGCCGGAGGTGTTTTCGTCGATCCGGTTGACGGCCCGGAACCGGTGCCGTTCGCCCTTCTGCAGCCAGTGGTGCACGACGCCGTTGGCCAGCGTGTTTTCGTAGCGTCCCTTGGTGGGATGCACGATCAGGCCCGGCGGCTTGTTGATGACCATGAGATAGGCGTCTTCAAACACGATGTCGAGATCCATTGGCTGGGGCTGAATGGTCTCCGACTCTTCCGCTCCGATGCGAAGTTCGACCACGTCCCCGGGAAACACCCGCTCGTCCGCCCGGACGGGGACTCCGTTCACCTTGATCCCGCCCTCCGTATTTTTCAGGCGGATCAGCATGCGGCGCGACATCCCCAGCCTTCTGCGCAGCACCTCTTTCAGCCGTCGCCCGGCGTCCGCCCCGTCCACGACGTGCACGATGACGCCGTCGGCGCCAGCCGTTTCGGGCGCGGGTGCATAATCGCCGTTGGTTGTCAGCTTGTCCATCCGATTCCGTCACCGCTTTTTCCCGGCTTCGTCCGTTTGGGGAGGCTGAGGCGGGGCGCTGCGCGGTCCGTCCGGCCGGGGCGCGGCGTCGTCCGGTTCGGTCGGTTTCGAAGCGGGGGGCGCGGCCGGTTCGGGCGGATTTGAGGCATGTGCCGGATTCACCGTTTCCGCCGGCCTGCCAGGCTCCCCGCGCTCCGTCGGACCTCTGCCGAACACGTCGGCCGACCGCACGTATTCCTGGTCCGGCACCCCCAGCCGGGCGTTGGCCGCCCTTGCCGCCGCAAAAAAATAATCGGACAGCCGGTTCAGATACCGCAGCACCTCTTCCGGACACGGCCCGACACGGCCGAGCGCCACGGCCCGCCGCTCCGCCCTGCGGCAAATTGTGCGGCACAGGTGCAGGCACGCGGAAATCCGGCTTCCGCCAGGCAAAACAAACCGCCTGATCGGCGGCGTTTCCTCCGACAGCCGGTCGATCCGTTCCTCCAGAAGCCGGACCATGTCCCCGTGCACCTTCATTTTTTCCGGCACCGGCTCGGCGTAGGACAGATCGGACCCGCAGTCGAACAATTCGTTTTGGATGCGATAAAGATCTTCCCGCAAATCCGCGAAAAGATCCCCGGGCTCCTCCGCCATCATGGCGGCCGCCAGCCCCACCGCGGCGTTCAGCTCGTCGATGGTGCCGTACGCTTCCACCCGCGGGTCGTCCTTCGCCGTCCGTCCGCCGATGACCCAGGTCTCGCCGCGGTCTCCGGTGCGGGTGTAAAGGCGCATGGCCTGACCTCCCGTGTCATTTCGGCAGTAGCGACAAAAGTGCAATTATTTTCGCATGAAAACGGGATTTCCGGGAAAATAATTACCCTTTGTACCATTAAATTGGAAATATTTATGCGATTTTGGGCAAGCGACTCGAAATCAAGTGTATAAATGTCGCTATTTTGCCCGATCGGCCATGAAAACGAATAAATAAATGCACTTTTGTCGTTATTTCGCCTCCGCGCCCAAATGAGAAAAGAGGGCCTCAGAGGGTCTTCAAAAATTTCCCGATGCGTTCCAACGCTTCCTGCAGCAGCGTGGGCGAAGTGGCGTACGAGCAGCGCAGGAACCCTTCGCCGCCCTTGCCGAATACGTTGCCGGGCACGGCGGCGACCTTCGCCTCCCGGAACAGCCGCTCGGCGAACTGCTCGGAAGTCAGGCCCGTGTGCCGGATGGACGGGAAAGCGTAAAACGCCCCCTGCGGCTCGTGGCACGGCAGCCCGATGTCCCGCAGCCCCTGGACGATTAACCGCCGCCGCTGGTTGAACGATTCCACCATGCGTTCCATTTCTTCCATGCCGCCCCGCAGCGCCTCGATCGCCGCCACCTGGCTCATGATCGGCGCGCACATGACGGTGTATTGGTGGATTTTCAGCATGGCCGCGATGATTTCCGGATGGCCGCAGGCGTAGCCCATCCGCCATCCCGTCATGGCGAAGGCCTTGGACATCCCGCTGACGAGCACGGTCCGGTCGCGCATGCCCGGCAGCGACGCGAAGCTGACGTGCTTCGCGCCGTAGGTCAGTTCCGCGTAGATTTCGTCGGCCACCACAATCAGGTCGTGCTCCTCCACCACCCTGGCGATGGGCAGCAGCTCTTCCCGCGTCATGATGGCGCCCGTCGGGTTGTTCGGAAAAGAAAGGATGAGGACCTTCGATTTCGGCGTCAGGGCGGCGCGCAGGGCGGCAGGCGTCAGCTTGAACCCGTCCTCGGGCCGCGTTTCGATGCCAACCACCACCCCGCCGCACAGCTTGGTGATCGGCGAATAGCAGACGTAGCTGGGCTCGGGAATGAGCACCTCGTCCCCCGGATTCACCAGGGCCCGCAGCGCCAGGTCCACGGCCTCGCTGGCGCCCACGGTCACCAGCACCTCTTTGGCGGGATCGTACGTCAGCCCGAAACGCCCGTGCAGATATTCCGCGATCGCCTCGCGCAGCTCGGGCAGCCCCGCGTTCGAGGTGTACTGGGTTCGGCCTTTTTCAATCGAATAAACCGCCGCGTCGCGGAACCGCCAGGGCGTGACGAAATCGGGTTCGCCGACGCCGAGGGAAATGACGTCCTTGCTCCCGCTCACCAGATCGAAGAACCGGCGGATGCCGGAAGGCGGAATGGCCTTGACGTTGTCCGCCAGATAATCCGCCATGGACTTGCGGCGGCTCCGCTCCGTTGACGGTTCGGATTCGGATTTTACCGGTTGTTTGATCATGGGCATCGTCCTTCTTTTCTGCCAGACTTAGACGCAAGCTCCGGAACGGCTGGCCCGGCGCCGGGACGGCGCGGCAAAGCGCGCGGAAACGCGGCGCCGCTCAGGGCGAAACGGCCAGCCGGTGATCGCCGTTGAGCTCCTCGAAGATGACGCCGTCCTGCTTGTATTTTTTCAGGATGAAAAACGTCTTGGTCGAAATGACCGATTCGATGGGAGCCAGCTTGCTGGACACGAACGAGGCGACTTCCTTGAGGGTTTTGCCCTCGATTTCCACCAGCAGGTCGTAGGCTCCGCTCATCAGGTAAACCGATTTGACTTCGGGGTACAAATAAATCCGCTCCGCGATTTTTTCGAAACCGCGGCCGCGCTCCGGCGTGCACTGCACCTCGATGAGCGCCGTCACCTTGTCGTCGTCCACCTTGCTCCAGTTGATGGTGGCGCCGTACTTGACGATGACGTGCTTTTTCTCCATGTCGGCGATGGCCTCGCGCACCGTCTCTTCGTCCACGCCCAGCATGGTGGCGATGGTGGACGGCGGAAGACGCCCGTCTTCCCGGAGCAGTTCCAGGATTTTCAGCCGCAAATCGTCCAAGGGAGATCCCCTCCTGAATTAATCTCCATATTACATCAAATCCAGGCTTTGTGAAAAGAGGCCGCCCTTGCGGATGACGGCCGCCCGGTCTTCGTCCGACAGGACGAAGTGGACGGAAAAACAGGAGGGGCACACGTACACGGTGGCCTCGAACGACGCATCCAGCACCGGGTGCGCGGCCTTCGGCGGCGTATACGGACGGAAGCCCTCCGGCCCTATGCGCAGCGAACCGCCTTCGATCATGTATTCCCGGCAAGAAGGGCATTCCGGCACTTCCCGCTGCGTCTCCAGCCATTTGTCCACCGCCGCGCGGAACATCAGCATCTCTTCGCCGCCGATTTCCCGCAGCTCCATGTCCCCCGGAAAATCGCCTTCGCCGGACTTGCCGGCTTCCGCGCGTTTCCCTTCCGCGGCCCCGGCCGCCGGATTCTCCCCGGGTGCGGCCGCTCCGGTCGCCGCAGCTCCGGCTGCCGCCGTTCCGGACGCCGCCCGGGGCGGCTCCCATGCGCCGGACGCCGCTTTCGCTCCGGCCGTCCCCGCCGTTTCGGCCAAGCCCTCCGGACCGCCGTCCTCTTCGGCTTCTTCCGGGTCCAGATCCAGGGTAATCTCCACGGTCCGGTAGTCGCCCAGCTCGTTTTCGCAAACCGGACAGTATTCCGGTGTTTCGTCCTCATCCGGCCAGATCTCGTTCTGGCACCAGGGGCAAACGATCGGGTTCATCCATCAAGCCTCCCTCAACCACAAATACAGGACGCCAAGCGCAAAAAAAACCAGGGCCAGCACGAGCAGCGTTCGCGTCAGATATTTCATCCTCAGGGCCTCCCGCTTCCCATGACGTCAACCACCGCGCCGACCAGGTAGGAAAGCGACACCGAAATGATCATGGCCAGGAAACCCACCGCCCGGTTGTCTCGGGCGATTTCGGCGTCGATCCGGAACAGGGGCGTCATGAACTCGAACATGAAATAGGCCGCGAGCAAAAGCACGAACCCGACGGCGGCCCAGATCAGGGTCTCGTAGATGGTGTCCCCGGCCTGGATCGAGAAGCGGAAAACGTTGCAGATCCCGAAAATTTTCCCGCCGGTCGCCATCGCCACAGCCAGGTTGCCCTTCCCGATTTCTTTCCATCCGTCGTAGCGCGTCACGCATTCAAAAATGTACAAAAATACGATGAGGGCCAGCACGCCGACGGAAAAATAGGCCAGCACGGCCAGATAGGGATTGGACATGATCAGATCCGCGATTTGTTCCACCGGAATCCTCCTTCACGCCGCGCGCTCCGGGGCGCGCCCGCTCTCGCGCCGCCGCGCCCGCAAGCGGCTCAGGCAGCCGCTTCGGCGCGGCGACCTTGAAGCTACCTCAGCTCGGCGACCGTGACGCCGGAGCCGCCTTCGCCTATCTCCCCAAGGCGGAAACCCCGGACATGCTTGTGCCGGCGCAGATAATCCTGGATGCCGCTGCGCAGCGCCCCGGTCCCCTTGCCGTGAATCAGCCGGACCTGATGCAGATTGGCGAGCACCGCTTCGTCCAGAAAACGCTCCACCTCGACGAGGGCTTCTTCCAGCGTCCGCCCCCTGAGGTCCAGTTCCGTCCGCACGGCGGCATCGCGCGTGCGCCTGACCGTCGCCGCGGGCACCGGCTCCTGCCGCTTCCGTCCGGTTTTCGTCCCGCCGGCGGGTTCCAGGTCCTCCAGCCGCACCCTGATTTTCATGACGCCGATCTGCACCGTTGCCGAGTCGCCTTCCGATTCGACCACCCGGCCGGTTTGCCCGCCCAGGCTGCGCACCCTCACCTCGTCGCCCGGCTCGGCTTTTTCCAGACCGGCGGCCGCTCCCTCCGGATCGCCGGCGCGGTCCGGCACCAGCTCTTCCAGCCGGCGGCTGGCCTCGATCAGCCGGTGCTCCTTGATGGAAGCCGCTTCTTCCCGGGCCAGCCGGCGCAGCTCCGCCAGGATGTCCTCCGCCTCCCGCCTGGCCCGGGCGACGATGGTCCGCGCTTCTTCCCGCGCGGCGGCCATCAGCTTCTCCTTGCGCTCGGCAAACTTGCGGCGTTCTTCCTCCAGTTCCCGGCGCAGGGCTTCCGCTTCCCGGCGGAGCCGTTCGGCTTCCTGCCGGTCCGCTTCCGCCGACCGCCGGTCCTTCTCGAGGGAGGCGAGCATGCGGCTCACGTTCAGCTCTTCTTCGCGCATTTCCCCCCTCGCCCGGCGGATGATGCTTTCCGGAAGGCCGAGGCGCCGGGCGATGGCCAGGGCGTTGCTGCGGCCGGGCACGCCGATCAGGAGGCGGTAGGTGGGACGGAGCGTCCGGTCGTCGAATTCCATGCTGGCGTTGACGATGCCTTCCCGGTTATAGGCGTATGCCTTGAGTTCGCCGAAATGGGTCGTCGCCACCACGCGGCAGCCGATCCCGTGCAGATGCTCGAGAATGGCCACCGCCAGCGCCGAACCTTCCGCCGGGTCCGTGCCGGCGCCGAGCTCGTCGAGCAGCACCAGGCTGCGCGGCGTCACCCGGCGGAGGATGGCGACCAGATTTTTCATGTGGCCGGAAAACGTGCTCAAATTTTGCTCGATGCTCTGTTCGTCGCCGATGTCAGCGTACACCCCGTCGAACACGGCCAGCCGGCTTCCCTCGCCGGCGGGCACGAAGAGGCCGGCCATCGCCATCAGGCTGAGCAGGCCGATGGTTTTGAGCGAGACCGTTTTGCCGCCCGTGTTGGGCCCCGTGATGATCATCGTCGTGAAAGCGCCGCCCAGCTCGACGTCGATGGGCACCGCCCGATCCGCGGGAAGCAGCGGATGGCGCGCCTTGGGCAGCCGGATGATGCCGGAGTCGTTCATCTCCGGCCTGGTCGCCTTCATTTCGCCGGCCAGAGCCGCCTTGGCGAACCAGAAATCGAGAACGCCGAGGGTTTCCGTGTCGGCGGCCAGTTCCTCCGCCTTTTCCCCGACGAGCCCGCTCAGCCGCCGCAGGATGCGTTCGATTTCCCGGCTTTCGCGCAGGCGCAGTTCCTTCAGGCGGTTGTTGAGCGCAACGATCGCTTCGGGCTCGATGAACAGCGTGGCGCCGCTGGCGGACTGGTCGTGCACGATGCCGCCGAAGCGGGCGCGGTATTCCTGTTTGACCGGCAGGACGAACCGGTCGCCGCGCAGGGTCACGATGGCGTCCTGCAGCATCTGGCGCACGGACGGCGAACGGATCATTTCGTCCAGTTTGTCCCGGATCCGGTTCTCCCCGAGGCGGATTTCGCGGCGGACGGACGCCAGCTCCTCGCTGGCCGCGTCCGTCACCTCGCCGTTTTCGTCGATGCAGCGGCGGATTTCCTCCTCCAGGGCCTTCGCTTCGCCCAGACGGGCGGCCATGTCCGCCAGATGCGGGAGCTGTCCCGCTTCCGCGGCGGCCCGCAGGTACCTGCGGATCGCTTCCGCGCCGGCGATCAGGTCCGCGACATCCAGGAGTTCCCGCGCCGACAGCACCCCGCCGATGCGGGCGCGGCGCAGGGCCGGGCGGATGTCGGTGATGCCGCCGAAGGGCGGCGCGCCCTTCAGGGCGACGGCGCGGACGGCTTCGTCCGTATGCGCAAGCCTCAGCCGCACCTCCTCAGGGTCGGAAGAGGGCGCAAGCGCAAGCGCCGCTTCGCGGCCCATCGGGGTGGCGGCCAGGTCGGCCAGGCGCGCGACGATCTTGTCAAATTCCAGCGTTTCCAGCGCTTTCCCGTCCACGGAGGAATCCCACCCCTTATGTCCATATTATAGCCGAAACGCCTCCGCCCTGCGAAACCGCCGTCCGGCGCGGCCCGGCCGGGACGCGGGAATCCTTGCCGTCCCCCGGCCCGACGCATAGCTCTCCGCCGGGAGCGGAATACTAGGTACAATTCCGGATGCTCTCCACACAACGCTGCAAAGGGAGGATCTTGTGCATGGAATTTCTGGGGCATGTGGTCCGATTTGTCGTGTCGGCGATCGCCATCATGCTGGTGAGCCTGATCGTGCCGCAGTTTGACGTGGGCGGTTTCTGGAGCGCCCTGCTGCTCGCGCTGGTCATCGCCCTGTTCGGCTGGATCATCGAGGCGATCTTCGGGAAGAAAGTCACGCCCTTCGGCAGGGGGATCGTCGGATTTCTGACCAGCGCCCTGATCATCTGGCTGGCGCAGTTCGTGGTCGGCGGGGTGGAGACGTCCATCCTCGGCGCGATCCTCGCGGCGCTGGTGATCGGGATCGTCGACCTGTTCATTCCGAAGGCCAACCCCTACAAGGCCGGCCGCAGCCACTCGTAACGGGTCCGGCTTCAGCCCGGGCCGCCCAGACGCTCCGTTGCCAGACGGAGCGTTTTTGTTCACCCGTTTTTGTTCACCAAACGATGCGTTTTTGTTCACCAAGATGTCACAGCGCGCGTGAACGATATCACGGGAGAATGTGGTATGATGGCTAAAGAAAAGAAAGGAGGGTCTGTCCCATGAAAAAAATCGCCGCCGCGGTTTTCCTGGGTCTTTTTGTGTTTGTTCTCGCCGCCTGCGGTTCGTCCGGACAGAAAGACTCCGGCGGAGGGGCCGCTTCGCCCGACGCCTCGCCGGAAATGGAAGTGGTCATCAAGGCGTCCAACTGGAAGTTCGACCAGGAAGTCTACCAAATTCCCAAGGACACGCCGGTTCAGCTTACCCTGGTGAACGAACAGGGCGTCCACGGCATCGAAATCCAGGGCCTGAACCTGGAGCTGCGCCCCGGCAAGGAATCCGCCGTCGTCCAGCTCAAGGAAGGCGAATATACCATCCGCTGCTCCATCCAGTGCGGAACGGGGCACGCCCAGATGGTGGCCAAGCTGGTCGTTTCGTGACGGCCGGCGCCGGCCTGTACGGCTCTTCAAAATCCAGCGCCGCAGAACCCGGAGGCGTTGCGGAACGCCGTGGGGTCTGCGGCGCTTGCCGTTTCGGGGCTGCCTGGCCTGCCGTTTTCAGCCGGGGCCCCCGCCGATTCAGGCTGCCGGGCCTGCCTTTTCAAGGCTGCCGCGCCCGCCGTTTGCCCCTCTCCCCGGCGAGGCGCATGAACGGCGCCAGCGCCATGGCCAGCGGCCCGGGGAAGGACGCAAGGTCGCCCGGGCGGATGACGCGAAACGCGACGAGCAGCGGCGGATACGCCAGGAACACGGCCGCGCCTCCGGCCAGGGTTGTGAGCAGGTACGGCCATTTGCCGCCGAGCCCGCCGACCGCCAGAGGCATCGCCCAGGCCGCGGCAGCCCCGACGGCGACAAGCACGGCGGCCGCCGCCGCGAATCCGGCCGTCCGGCCGCCAAGGGGCCACACCCGCGCAACGCGGCGGATGACGGCGAAGTTCCAGGCGGTGACAAAGACGAAGCAGACCGTCGTCGCCGCCAGCAGCCCGCCCACTCCGAAAAACGGAGTCAGCGCAAGGCTCAGGACCAGTTTCAGCCCGACGCCGGACAGCGTATGCCGCATCGCCGTGCGGACGCGGTCCATCCCTTGCAGGATGGCGTTGGACGTCATCATCGTGATCTGGAACAGCGAGCTGGCCACCAGCCATCCGACGATCCAGCTTCCGGCGGCGTCCTCGAACAACAGCCCGGTGATGGCGTGCGAGAGCGTCGTCATCGCCGCCACGACGGGCAGCCCCGTGAACAGGGCGATGCGCAGGGCGAGGGAAGCCTGGCCGCGCAGCCGCTCCGCGTCGCCGGAGGCATACGCCGCGGCGACCACGGGAATGACCGACTGGCTGAGCGCGATGGCCAGGATGGGCGGGATGCCGGCCAGGGACTGGGCGCGGATCTGCAGGACGTCCAGCCACGCCTGGGCCGTTTCCCGGCCGAACGC
>DATCLN010000213.1:0-8860 GCA_036563895.1 Paenibacillaceae bacterium | reverse complement strand
TCCGCCCCGCGGCACGTGGGTGGTGATGGAGCCTTCCCCCGCCACCCGCGCGCCGATGCCGGTCACCTCCCAGCGCCCTTCCCCGTTTTTTTGCACCAGTGCCCTGAGATCGAAGCGATTCTTGCCCGCGGTGGCCAGCGGGATGCCCTGCTGGGCGATGTACGGTTCGCCCAGGAGCCGGGACTCGCGGCGAACCCTCCGCCACAGCGTTTTCAGCGACCGGTACCGGAACGTTCGGCTGCCCTGATCTTCCTGGATTTGCAGCCGGTAGCGCCGGCGCCCTTCCGACAACACCCGCACCGTCATGATGCCGACGCCGGCCTTGCCCCTGATCGGCTTCAGAAACAGAAAGGAATGTTTGCGCAGCATGCCGGACAGCACGGCCGGACGGGTAAGGCGGCGGGTTTCCGGAATCCACTTTCGGGTGGCGCGGTTTCGGCGAAGCCATTTGTACAGCGTCCATTTGTTGAAAAAGCGTCGGTTGAAAAGAAGCAGTTCCGGTCGTCCGGCCAGCTGGTCCAGTTTCTTTTTCACGCTCGGCTGCCGTTCGTCTTCCCGCTGCGGAATCCGGTTGTAGACGATGTCCGGATAGGGGAAACGGCCGCGGACCCAAACTTTTTCCCGCGGGAGGTAGGTGTAGCCCGGCAGGGTGGCGGATTTCAGGCGGAAATTTTTTACGGTGACCACATAGGTGATGAACCCGTGTTTTTCTCCGGTGGCTATGAGATCGGCGAAGTTTTGCCGGTTGCCCCGGAAGCTCCGCTGCTCGTCGTCGACGGTGAGGATGGCCAGCACCGGCTTGCGGGGCGCGCCGGCCGCCGCGGTAAACGCGGGAGGAGAATCGCTCATGGTTCTTCCCTCCTGCGGAACTTGCTCAAGTAAAGGCAGTGGTCCAGGATGTACCGGAGCGAAGCGCGGCCCTGTTCACGCAATTCGGGGTGCTTAAAGATGGTGCGGCCGGGCTTGGCGTTCGCCTCGAACATCCACACCTCGCCGTCGCGGTCGATGCCCAGGTCGAGTCCGAGTTCGCCCAGCGTGTAAGGGTAGTTGCGCTCCACCGCTTCCGAGAGCCGGATGGCGGTCGCTTTGGCTTTTTCCAGGATTTCTCCGGCGCGGTCGCCGAACACCCGGCCGAGGGCCTGCTCGGGGGTCATCAGCGTGCCGCCGTTTTTCAGGTGGGTGGTGACGCTGCCGCGGCCCGCCTTCTTGGCGCCGATGCCCGCCGCCACCCAACGGTTGTCGCCGTCCTTGTGCATGTGGAAGCGGAAATCGATGGGGCAGCCGTCGATCTCGATCAGGCGGATCCCCTGCTGGGCGACATAGCGGGAAAGCCCGTTGCCGTGCCGGCCCCGCATCATGCGCCACAGGCTGCCAAAGTTCGTGAACCGGAGCAGGATGTTCTGGCCGTTTCGGCGGTATCGCACGAAATAGCCCCGCCGGGGGTGGTAGGTCAGCCGGTAGATCCCGATTCCAAGGCTGCCGCCGGTGGGTTTGAAGTAGATGAAATGATGCTTTTCCAGCATTTCCCGGAGCTTCTCCGGGGAGGGTCCCGTCACGGATTCCGGCAGATGGCGGAGCGCTTCGGGATCCTTGTCGAGGAGCCTGTAGACGTCCGATTTGTTGAAAAAACTCCAGTTGAAAAAGGGAATCCGCCGGTCGACGAACCGTTCCCGCAGCGTCACGATCTCCGTCCCCGTTTCCGCGCGCCGGCTGGGCAGCCGGTTGTACACGACGTCGGGCAGCGGGACGACCCGGCGCACCCAGTTGCCGCGTCCGTCGAGGAACCAGGCGTGCACGGTTTCCTGCTGCCAGTTGATGTCGCGGGGCCGGAACGCGAACATGTAGGCTTTGCCCCGCGCGTATTGGAGCAGCTGTTTGATGAAAGGCGTGCGGGATCCGAACGGTTCCCTGGACGACCGGCCGCCGTCGGTGAGCACCCCCACAAGGGGGCCGAAACGCACCTCCTCGTCTTCGCGGGTGAGATAGACGTCGCCGGACTGGGGGATGCGGATCGAGCGCCGAAGTCCGGCCGACATGTAGACATGGTTGCCCGAACGCCTGATGGTGCGAAGCCGCGCCGACACCCTTTCCCCGCCCACCTTGATGCGGACCTGCTTGCGGCCGTTCAGGCCGAGGGACCGCGCGAGGGGCCCGGAAAACCAGACGATTCGTTCCGGCTGGCGGGTGAAGTGGACGGTGCAACTGGTCAGACTCATGGATGACCCTCCCTGGAAAGTCGCAAAAGGATGGATCTGGCGTACATCAGCGGCCGCAGGTGGGAAAGCGCGTCCTCCCGCCGGCCCGCCCGGCGCGCCGCGGCGCGTCCGGGTTTGCCGTTGGCTTCCAGAAACCACAGCTTTCCGGCCCGGTCGATGCCGAAATCCAGACCCAGCTCGGCGAATCGGCCAAAAGACGATTCCAGCTGCCGGACGATCTCCGCCGCCAGGCGGCGCGCCTTGCGCATCAGCTCCCGGGCGGCGTCCTCCCCGAACCACCGCGCCAGCGCGGTTTCGGGAGGCAAGGGGGTTCCCCCGCCGTGCAGGTTGGCCGTCACGCCGTCCGGCCGGCCGAGGCGCACGGCGGCGCCGGTCAGCGTCCAGCGGCCGGCGGCGTTTTTCTGGACGAGGAGGCGCAGGTCGAAGGGGTCCCCCTCGGGGGTGGTCAGCTCCAGATACGGCTGCATCAGGTACGGGCGCGCGCCGATCCAGCGGTTGACGCGCTCAAGGGCGGCCTCTTCCTCCCTCGCCTCCAGGCGGAACGGATCGTTCCGCCGGGTGCGGCCCGCAAGGTCCAGAAGCCCGCCGGGCCGCCTCCGGACGGCCAAAACGCCGCGCCCCTGCCAGCCGGCGGCCGGCTTGAGAAAGACGGCGCCGCCCCATCCGTCCAGCCGCCCGCGCAGGCCGTCCGGCCCGGTGTACGGGACGGTCGGCGGCAGGTGCCCGCGGATGGCGGGATGGCGGGAGAGGACGGCGTGGACGGCGGCTTTGCCGGGCAGGGGCGCGTTCAGCAGGCGGGGCGGACGGTCCCCGTCCAGTAGCCGGCGAAGGGCGGACCTGAAGCGGCGGCGTTCCGCGTCGCCCCCGGGCCAGGCGCGGTCGTAGAGCAGCGCGGGAAGCGGCCTTCGGGCGCGGCGCCATGCCCCTTCGGCGGCGTCCCACCGCCAGCCGCATGCCGTGCGCGATCCGGCTTCCGCCGTCCGGGGATCGAAGGCGAACACCTCCAGGCCGATCCGGTCGCCCGTCTCCTGCAGCCGGCGGATGAAATCCGCTTCGGCGAAGGGCGCTACCGCGGACCAACCGGCGGCGTTCCGCTCACACACCAGCACCCCCAGGGCGGGGCGCCGCGCTCCGGCCTGCCCGCGCGCATCGGCCACGTTCCGCCGCTCGCCGGCCCGTCCGATTCCTTCCCGTTGTTCAAAAACCTGACAAATGACAGGCATATTGCACCATCATCCGCACGGAAGGGCGAATCCGCCCTTCCCTCAGCGACGTGTTTTCGTTTTTCGAAGGCTTGGAGTTGACCTCCAGCAGCCAGACGCGTCCCGTGGTGTCGAGTCCCAGGTCGATGCCCAGTTCGCCGAAATGGTACGGGATGCGGCTGTCGATGCCTCTGGCGATGTCAAGGGCGGCTTTGCGCAGGGAGAGGATGGCGGGGCCTTTGCAGGCGGGAGGCAGATTCGACCTGGCGATGGCGCTGCGCGCCGGCGCCAGGGTGCCGCCGCGGGCCACGTTGGAGACGTAATGCTGTCCGCCGGCGATTCTCGCCACCGTGGAAGTCACGGTCCATTGCCCGTTGCGGTTTTTCTGGGTCAGCACCCGGAAGTCCACGGGCCGGCCTGCGACGGAAATGAGGTTCAGTCCCTGCTGGACGAGGTAACGCACCGATTTGATCTTGCCCGCCAGGGCGTGGAGCACCCCGTTCGGACCCGGATAGGCCGCGGTGCGGATGCCGCTGGCGGTGGTGAAAGAGGCGTTCCAGCGCTGCGGTCCGGTTCTGGCCAGACGGATGATCCCCTTGCCCAGACTGCCCCGCGCCGGCTTGAGAAACAGCACGGGGTATTTGCGCAGCATGCTTCTCAGGGTCGCAAGGCCGCTTACGGCATGGGATTCCGGCAAATAGCGGCGCAGCGCGGCGTCGCCCTCCAAAGCCGCGAACACCTCGGTTTTGTCCAGAAACTTTTCGTTGAACACATGGCCCCCGAAACGGTTTTTGACATCGCGCATCAGGCTCTGGACGTTCGCCTGGTTTTCCAGGCTGCGCCGGGTCAGCCGGTTGTTCAGCACGTCCGGGGCCGGCACGTTCACCTGCCGCCAGCCGCCGCTGTACACCCAGCCCGCGATGGTCTCCGGACTTGACCCGATGCCCTGCGGAGTGAAAAAATAAACATACGCTCCCTGCTGCCTGCAAGCGGCGGTGAGTTCCTGGCAAAACGCGGTGATGGAACCGAACGGCCGGTCCCGCAGGGCCGGATAGTCCCGGCTGATCAGCACGCCGATCAGCGGTCCGAAGGCAATCTCGCCCGTCTCCGGCCGATGGCGGACGCGAAGCGGACAGTCCGCGACGAGGCCCATTTTCCGCGCCAGGCCCTGGCTGATGCGGATGCAGTCGCGCTTCGCCGCCTTCGCGATGCGCACCGGCAGGCGCAGCGCCCCGAACCGGAGCACCGGCTGGGTGCGGGGCGAGATCCGCAGCCGTTTCATCACCGCCTCGCCGAGCATCAGCACGTGGTCGTCCGCCGGATCCGGACCGACCTGGACGTGGAATTTCCGGGCGGGCATGACAGCTCCCCTTCCGCCGTGCCCATCGTCATGGCCGGCAACGAAAGTACTTCATCATATGAGGACATCTATCCTTCGGTGATTGGCCCTGCCGGCCTTCGGGAAAGGATCGGACGATGAACGTTTTGGCACAGCTTGCGCTGAATGTGGCCGTCGGGGCGATCGTCGGCGGCGTTACGAACTTTTTGGCCATCCGGATGCTGTTTCGGCCGCGGCGCCCGTGGCGGATCGGACGCTGGCGCGTGCCGCTGACCCCGGGGCTGTTTCCGAAGCGGAAAGACGACATCGCCGCCGCTCTCGGCGAAGTGGTGGCCGGGCATCTGGTCACGCCCGAAGGGCTGCGCGGCATCCTGAACGATCCCGCGGTTCGCCGTGCCGCCGCGGACCGGTTGCGCGAATGGCTTGAGGAAAACCTGTCCGCGGCAACGCCCTCCGGCGGCGAGCCTTCGCTGTATGATCTGCTTTGCCGCTGGGCCGGGGAAGACCGCGTGGAAAGCTGGCTGGAAAACGAAGCTCCCGCGTGGGGAGGAAAACTGGCGTCCGCCGCGCTGGGGGCCTGGCGCGCGAACGGCTGGGGGAATCTCCCTTTGCGCGCCGCCATCCCGGGATGGGACGGCCGGACGGCAGAGCGTCTCGCGGACGCCGCCGCCGGCTGGCTGCTCGGCGTTCTGCGGGAATACGCCGTATCCGCGGAAGGCCAGCGGCTGCTCAGGAACCTGGCCGGCGGCCTGATCGCGCGGACGGGCGGATGGGCGGGGCTGGTCGCCGGACTGCTCGTGGACGAAGACAGGCTGGTGCGCCGGCTCACGCCCGCCCTGGCCGGTCTCCTGGAAGACGAACGGACGCGGGGTCTCGTCGCGGATTTCCTGTCCGCGCGCATGCGGGAATGGGCGGAACGTCCGCTGGCGGAAGCGGCCGCGTGGATCGCGGGAGACGACGGGGCGCCGGAAGAGGCGCTGACGCACAGGCTTGGGGAGAACGTTCCCTGGAGCGGGGTATTTCGCGGCCTTCTCCGCCTGCCTTTGGCCCGGATCATGGGGGAGCGGGATGAAGACCGGCGGCGCCTGGCGGAGCGGGCGGCCGCGTTCGCGCTGGATGCCGTCGCCCGGCACGCGGAAGATCTGCTCGCCGGCATCCGGCTTCGGGACATCGTGGTCGGACAGGTGAAAAAGTTTCCGGAGGAACGCCTGGAAGCGGTCATCGTCGGCCTTGCGGGGCGCGAACTGCGCGCCATCACCTGGCTGGGCGCGCTGCTCGGCGCCGTCGTGGGGCTTTTGCATACGATCCTGTGGCTGCTGTTCAACCGCTGAGCCGCCGGAGCACGGCCGAAGCGGCGGGCGGAAACGGCGGTCCGGCGGGAGGAGCGCGGCAGCCGCCCGAGGGAGGAACTTGTCCATGATCAATCCTTACGACAAGGCCTATGAACTGGCCAGAGCGCTGAAGGAATGCGCGGAAGCGAAGGATTGGCTCGCGGCGCAGGAGGAGCTGGCCAGGGACGCCGACGGCTGGCGCATGCTGGAGGATTTCCGGGGCAGACAGGAGGAAATCGCCAAGGCGCTGTCGGAAGGCCGGGAGGTCTCCGAAGATGAAAAGAAAAAGGTCGGCCGGCTGTACGAAGTGATCGTGCTGCATACCGGCGTGCGCCGCGTGTTGGAAGCCGAACAGCGGCTGGTGCGGCTTCTGGCGGACGTGCAGCGGATCATCGGAGACGCCTGGAACGAGCTGACGGAGCAGGGGTACAAAGGGATCAAGGCGTCCGCCGCCGCTTCGCCGGAGACGGAAGCGAAACCGGACGCGGAAGGAAAGGCGGAGACGGAAGCGAAGACGGAACCGGAATCCAGGACGGGATAGGAAGCGGGGCCGGGCTCGGCAATGTGGCCGGGCACGGAAGAAACGCCGGGTGCGGAAGCGAAGACGGATGCCAAGGAATGCCCGACACGAAAAAGCGCCTGAGGCGGCCGGACAAGCAGGGCCGATTCGGGCCTTGTGCCGGCCGTCCCGGCGCCGGGACCGTTTGCCCGCCGGATCATTCCTTGTCGCCGTCCGCATGGTTGTGGGCCATGCGGCTGGCCGCCGCGGCGGCGATGGCGCCCACGATGTCGTCCAGAAACGTGTGGACCTCGTCGCCTTTTTTGTTGTTCAGCCTTTTTATGATGGCGGGCTTCACTTTGTCCATGTAACCGAAATTGGTGAGCCCGATGCTGCCGTACACGTTGACGATGCTGAGGGCCAGGATCTCGTCGCAGCCGTACAGCCCTTCGTCGTTGCGGATGATGCTGAGCAACGGCTGCATGAGCTTCCCCTCTTCCGCCAGCATGTCCAGCTGGATGCCGGTCAGCAGGGCGTTTTGCACTTCCCGCTTTCTCAGCACCGCCTCGACGTTTTTTTCGCATTCTTCCAAGGTAAGATCCGGATAATAATCCTTCTGGAGCATCAGGGTCAGCTGGGCGATCTGCGTGACCGTGACGCCGCGCTTGGCCAGCCACTCCCTGGCCGTCTCCGCGACTTCCTCGGTGCTGGGACGGTAATTCATGGGATTGTACGCATGCATATGGCATGAACACCTCTTCGGGATCGGTTGACCTTTGGGGGACGTTTTCATCTTACTACAAAAATCGGCTCCGCAAAACGGATGCGGATGCACTTGGCGGCGGACTTTGGTAAAATGGTGAAGATTCCGAAGGTGGGAGGCTTGTCGCATGAGATCGGACGGAAGGCTGCCCCGCGAGCTGCGGAAGTACGCCATCACGCTCCATCCGAACAAATACGCGGAAGGTTCCGCGCTGATCGAGGCGGGAGACACCCGCGTCCTGTGCACGGCGACGGTGGAAGACAAGGTCCCGCCGTTTCTGAAAGGCCAGGGCAAAGGCTGGGTGACCGCCGAATACGCCATGCTGCCGCGGGCCACGCAGATCCGCAACCCGCGGGAAACGGCCAAGGGCCGCCCGGCCGGGCGGACGATGGAAATCCAGCGGCTGATCGGCCGGGCGCTGCGCTCCGTGTTCGATCTGGAAGCCCTCGGCGAGCGGACGATCACCATCGACTGCGACGTGCTGCAGGCGGACGGCGGCACGCGGACGGCTTCCATCACGGGGGCGTTCGTGGCCGCGGTGCTGGCGGTGGAGAAGCTCGCGGAGCAGGAACCGTTTGCCAAATATCCGGTCACCGATTTTCTCGCGTCGGTCAGCGTGGGGTCGGTGGACGGCGAACTGCTGCTGGACCTGATCTATGAGGAAGACGCCCGGGCGGCCATTGACATGAACGTGGCGATGACCGGGTCGGGCTTGTTTGTGGAGATCCAGGGAACGGGCGAAGCCGCGCCCTTCAGCCGCGCCGTGCTGGACGAAATGCTGGCGATGGCGCAGGAAGGCATCGGGCAGCTGATCGCCCTTCAGAAACAGGTGCTCGGGCCCGCCGGGGAACGGATCGGGGGCGTCCTGGCGTGATCCGTGCCGGCGACACGCTGCTGGTGGCGACCAAGAACCGCGGCAAGACCCGCGAATTCCGCGAGGCCTTCGCGGCGCTGGGCGTCCGGGTTGTGGATCTGAACGATCTGGCGGACCGGGACATCCCGCCCATTGTCGAGGACGGCGCGACCTTCGAGGAAAACGCCCGGATCAAGGCGCGGACGGTGGCCGAAGCCACCGGCCTGATCACCCTGGCCGACGATTCCGGCCTATGCGTGGACAAGCTGGGCGGCGCGCCCGGCGTCCATTCCGCCCGGTACGCGGGCCCGAACGCCACCGACGCCGAAAACAACGCCAAGCTGCTGGAAGAGCTGCGCCGTGCGGCCGAACGGGACGGAACCGGCGACGCGGGCAGCACGGCCCGTTTCGTCTGCTGCCTGGTATTGTACAATCCGGCGACGGGCGAAACCATCGTCGAAGAAGGCACGGTGGAGGGGCGGATTGCCCTTGCGCCCTCCGGCACGGGCGGATTCGGCTACGATCCGGTGTTCTGGCTTCCGTCCCACGGCTGCACGATGGCGGAGCTTCCCATCGAGGAGAAAAACCGGATCAGCCACCGCGGCGCCGCGCTGCGCCGGCTGATCGACCGGCTCTCGCGGGCGCGGGAAGCCGGCG
>DATCLN010000212.1:0-2458 GCA_036563895.1 Paenibacillaceae bacterium | reverse complement strand
CTTGCGCCGCACGCCGACGTCATCATCACCATGGTGGGATTTCCCCGCGACGTGGCGGAAGTCTACCTGGGGGAAAACGGTCTGCTTTCCCATGCGAAACCGGGAACCCTGCTGATCGACATGACGACGTCCAGCCCCAATCTGGCGCAGATCATTTACCGGGAAGCGAAAAAGCGGTCCCTGCGCGCGCTGGACGCTCCCGTATCCGGCGGGGACGTCGGGGCGAGGGAAGGCCGGCTTTCCATCATGGTCGGGGGAGAAGCGGCGGATTTTGAAGCCGCCCTGCCCGTTTTTCGGGCCATGGGAACCAACATCGTCTATCACGGCGGAGCCGGCGCGGGGCAGCATGCGAAAATGTGCAACCAGATCGCCATCGCGTCCAACATGATGGGCGTCTGCGAAGCCATCGCGTACGCGCGGAAAGCCGGCCTCGACCCGGAAAAGGTGCTCCGGAGCATCGGAAGCGGGGCGGCCGGCAGCTGGTCGCTGAACAACCTGGGACCGCGGATCGTGCAGGGCGATTTCGAACCGGGCTTTTACGTGAAGCATTTTATCAAGGACATGAAAATCGCCCTCGAGACGGCTGAAGAGATCGGACTTCGGGCGCACGGGCTGAAGCTGGCCAGCGAACTCTACGAAAAACTGGCGGAAATGGGGGAAGCGAACAGGGGCACGCAGGCATTGTACAAATTGTACGAATGATGCGCCGATTTTTTTTCGGATCACCGCTTGCCCCGCCTTTCCATTTGCCTTATGATGGTTTCAGGATAGTTTATCCGATAAACAAAGTATGAAAGCGCTTGATTCCAAACGGAGAGGGTGGGGCTGAAATGGAAAAAACGGCTGTCATTCGCAATCCCGTGCTGCGCGGCTTCAATCCGGATCCTTCCATCCTGCGGGTGGGGGACGACTATTACATCGCCACGTCCACTTTCGAGTGGTTCCCCGGCGTGCAGATTCACCACTCCAGGGACCTTCGCCACTGGCGCCTGATCGCCCGGCCGCTGACCCGCAGGAGCCAGCTGGATATGCTCGGCAATCCCGACTCCGGGGGCATCTGGGCTCCCTGCCTGAGCTATTCGAACGGGACGTTCTATCTGGTGTACACGGACGTGAAAACCCACACCGGACCTTTCAAGGATGCCCATAACTATCTCGTGACCGCCAAGAACATTGAAGGCCCGTGGTCCGAACCGATCTACCTGAACAGCAGCGGCTTCGATCCGTCCCTCTTCCACGACGACGACGGGCGCAAATGGCTGGTCAACATGGTCTGGGATCACCGGAAAGGGAAAAACCCCTTCGGCGGCATCCTGCTGCAGGAGTATTCGGAAAAAGAACAGCGGCTCGTCGGACCGGTGTACAATATTTTCCGGGGCACCCATCTGGGTCTGACCGAAGGTCCGCACATCTACAAGCATAACGGCTGGTATTATCTCATGGTCGCCGAGGGCGGCACCTTCTACGAGCACGCGGTGACCATTGCCCGCTCGAAGTCGCTGTTTGGGCCTTATGAGGTCGATCCGCAGAATCCCATGCTCACCTCTTCCGACAAACCGGATCTGCCCCTGCAGCGGGCGGGTCATGCGAGCCTGGTGCAAACGCAGACCGGCGAGTGGTATCTCGCCCATCTGTGCGGCCGGCCGCTCATGCCCTCGCGCCGCTGCATCCTGGGCCGCGAGACGGCCCTGCAGCGCGTGGAGTGGACCGAAGACGGCTGGCTGCGGCTGGCCGGCGGCGGCAACGGGCCGCGGGTCGAAGTGCCGGCGCCCGCGCTGCCGGAGCATCCGTTTGAGCCCGAGCCGGAGACGGACCATTTCGACGGGGACACGATCAGCATCCACTTCCAGACGCTCAGGGAACCGATGACCGAGGAATGGGCGTCCCTGAAGCAGCGGCCCGGGTAT
Source organism: Paenibacillaceae bacterium (assembly GCA_036563895.1). Classification (GTDB taxonomy): domain Bacteria; phylum Bacillota; class Bacilli; order Paenibacillales; family Paenibacillaceae; genus ZCTH02-B3. The sequence continues at coordinate 551 of DATCLN010000212.1, read as the reverse complement.
CTGCGGCTGAAGGGCAGGGAGTCGCCGGTGTCCGAGCACCGGCAAAGCCTGGTCGCCCGCCGGGTGCAAGCCTTCGAGGCGGAAGCGGAAACGGCGGTGGAGTTCGAGCCGGAGACGTTTCAGCAGATGGCGGGGCTGATCTGCTACTACAACACGAAGAACTTCCATTATTTGTGCATCAGCCGCGACGAGGAAGTCGGCAAATGCGTCTACATCATGTCGCGGAACAAGGGAGAATACGACGAACCGCTGGATCGTCCCGTTTCCATCGAAGGCTGGAACCGGGTGCACCTCAAGGCCGCGATCCGTTACGACAAGCTCCGGTTCTGGATTTCGCGGGACGGCGCGGAGTGGATGCCTGTGGGTCCGGAGCTGGACGCCAGCATTCTGTCCGATGAATACGCGGAACTTGCCATAGGCAGATGCCGGATCGATCAGGGCTTCACCGGCGCTTTTGTCGGCATGTGCGCGCAGGATCTGAGCGGACGGGGCATCTGGGCCGATTTCGACTACTTCACGTATCGCGAGACGGACCGGGCTTGACCTGCAGG
>DATCLN010000211.1:0-13180 GCA_036563895.1 Paenibacillaceae bacterium | reverse complement strand
TTGATGAACTGCGCCGCCGTCACGGGGTCGTTCGGGCGAAAGGTGCCGTCGGGAAAGCCTTTGATATACCCAAGTTCCACGCCAGTCTGGATCGCCTCGTAGGCCCAGTGGGTGGGCGGAACGTCGGGAAAACCGGCCTTGACCGGTTGGTCAGAAGGCTCGCCGCTGGCCATGGTTGCGGGAAAAAGGCAACCAGCCATGACAAAGATCATCAGGCACAGCTTGAAGTTCCGTTTCAGCATGACATCCTCCCCTTATCGAGCGAGATAAGGAAAATTGAACAATTGACGATCAATGTTTTTTCCATTGAATGGTTGGAAATCGAAGTGTATAATGGAGGCAGTGAAGGGAAGGAACGGCGATCAAACGCCATTCCTTCGTGGGGTTATGGACGTCCGCGAACCTGTTTGGGGTTGGGCGTCCTTTTTCTTTTACTTCGCCGAAAAGTCAAGCGTCGTAAAAGATCAAGGGTTGTCTCGATCTGTGCCAGACACGAATTGAACGATGACAGGATTGCAGATGCAAGCTTGAATGCAAGACCGAGAACCGCCAGCCCCAACAAGACGACGTTCATCCATTGCATCCCACGTCACCCCCTTTCGCTTGATTTAGCGAAGGGTAAGTGACCCTTCAATCCCTCCACTATAAAACTTTTCCATTGATGGAAATTGGACCGGAGTGTATAATGGAGGCAGTGAAGGGATGGAACGGCGTTGGCGCGCCGCTCCATCGCGAGGCTAGGGACGACCACCTTTGCGGGGGCTGGCGTCCCTTTTGCTTTTGCTTCGTCGTCGGCTTAGACGGCGCAAAAGCTTCAAGGAAACCTCGATCTGCGTCAGGCATGCATTGAACGATGAAATAACTGCAGCAACAAGCCTGAACGCAAAACCGAGAACCGCCAGCCCGGCAAAGAGCAGGTACATCCACCGCATCCCGCGTCACCCCCTTTCGCCGGAATCAGCGAAGGGGAAGTGCCCCTTCAATGCCTCCACCATCACACTCCTTTTGGTTCAGTCTTATCGAAACGACGCCTTCCACCGCCGTTTATGTATCTGCGCTGACAACGGCAAGAGCCGCAGAGGAAGTTTCTCCATGCGCGTGGGCAGCCAGCCATCCGGGCAGGACAATGATAATCAGAAGGAAAACGGCCAATGCCCTTTTCATCCCAACCACTCCGGCTGAAAGTTTGAAGCGGACGACCGCCCCCGAATATCATCAGGGCTTCATGTCACTTGGGTTTGAACGGACGCCGGAAAAACTTGTGATATACCCGCTCAAGACGGTATTCCGCCTCCAGATCCTGTTTGCCCGGTTTGGATGGGCGCTTCGGAGGAATCGGGATATCAAACATGAACGGAGGAAGGAACAGGGGGCCTGGGGCTCCGATCCGTCCTTTCTTCGCCTTGCCGGCGGGAAATTTGGAATTCCTTCGCACGTTGCCGGGAAAGACTCCCCTTTCCGTCATCCCGCTGGCGTGGCCAAGTACGCCGATGACGAATCGGGGTTCCGGCGGCAGGGGCCCCTTCTTGCCGCGGTTCCTCACCGATGCGCGGATGCCATGCCGCACGGCGCCGTCCATGCCTTTGCGGCGCGCATGCCCGGCCCCGTTCCCGGGGCCGGCCCTGAACATTTTGATTTTCCTGTCGTTCGCGTCAAACGGCCTCTTCTCCATTGTCCTCAACCTTCCCTAAAAAAGTTTTGGAGATTTTCCGCCGCGCGGACGGAAAAAAAAGAAGCACTTCCGTCGCAGAATGTCGAACTTTGGAGGTGCTTCCTCTTCTTACTATATTTTTGATTTCATTATACTTAAATTCCAACAATAGTCAACCGGTCTCGGCAAAATTTTCATATTTTTATATAAAGAAGGGTCGGACGAACGATCACGCCTGCTGTTCGTAGGCCAATTGGTGTCCGTCCTCGAAACCCTTGGCGAATCCTTCATTGAACCCTTTGTTGTAGGCTTCCTGGAAACCCATCTGGTAGGCGCTTCTCCCGGACGCGCGCCGTTTCCGCCGGGCACCGCGACGCGCCAGGCCTGCACTTCGTCTTTTCCTCAAGCCTGCGCGCCGGCGGGAACCGCCGCGAACCGCCTTCCTTCCGGCTCTCCGCAATCTCCTGCCGGCCCTCGCGGGTCTCGTCCTCCGGCGCCCGGCGCCCTTCCGGCGGGAGGATTTACGTTTTCTCACCGGTTCGACACCTCCGCGTTCTTACCGTATCAGCCAGCCAAGGCGAAGCCGGTTTTCCGTGTGCGGGGGCGCGCCAGGAAACGCCGGTCACCGTCCGCAACAGCGCCCGCTGCATCGATGCAAGCGCCCGCACGTGTTCCTGGATCGCCGCCGGCGCAATGCCGACATGCTCCGAAACATCCGCCACGCTGCTCAAAATGCGCGCGAGCGCCGACTGGCTGCGGGCGACGGAAGCGAGGATTTCCAGCTTCGCCTCCCACTCCTTCTGCAGCAGGCTCACAGTCCATCGCCTTCCGCGTTCGACTCGTCGGACGCGGAAAAAAGGTCATCGCCGTCGCTGCCCGTCTGCAGCGCGGCTTTCAGGTTCCGCGTCAGGCCGCCCATCACCTTGGCCAGACCTTCAATGACCTGCACGTTCAAGCTGCCGAATTGCAGGGAGGCGGTCACCTGGTCCTGGTGGGACACAAACGTGCCATGGGTCAAATGGTTGATCAGCCAGTTCCGCACCTTTTCGGCTTCCACAGCTTTGGCCTCGAGGATCATGGACACGTTCCACTGGATTTTCGCCAGCGCGTCAAGCGCGACTCGCCCCGCCTCTTCCCGGGTCATGCCTGGTTCCTCCTTCCGCTCCGCGGAGCACAAAGGGAAGACCTATTCTTCGTCCGTCTCCCCCGCCACCCTGACCACCTGTTCCAGGCTGTCCGCAACCGCTTCTTCCAGATCGGCCACGCTGCCCAGATAGGCGATGACGTTCCGCGTGACCCGTGATGACACATTGATGAGTCCGGTCAGGCCGCCCAGGTCGGGGTGCAGGTCCGGGATGGCGTGGGTCAGCTGCGCCATGCGCACGATGACGTGACGCTCGGCGTCCAGAATGCGTGCCAATTGCCGGTGGGAATTCGCCAAGTGGACGATGATTTCGGTCAAAAGATCCCGCATGCCGGCCCGCTCACCTCGTCTCCCGCGGCCTTTTCCGGTCCGGATCCGGACCGCCTTGTTCTATACAGCATATGCCGCCGTCCGCCGCTTGCCACGGGCTTGCCGCGGCGGCCGGAAGGCGCCGCCGTGACGACCGGAACGCCTGGAGGAACGCCATTCGGAAGTCCCGAGGGAAGTCCCGCGGCCTGCGGCGGGTCAGAGCTGGCTGCCGCATTGGACCGGCGCGATGATCGGCAGTCCTTCCATGCGCCGCGCCAGCTGTTCCGGCGTCATTTCGGCCGACGGTTTCAGATGCAGGTTCCAGGCCTGAAGCGCCAAGGGTCCGACAATCCGCCGGAAGCTGCCCCCTTCCAGGTGGCAGAAAGTGCCGTCCGGAAGACGGGCCACGGCGACGCCGGCCTCGTCGGTAAGCCCCCGCCAGCGGATTTCCACTTCATGGGCGTCGATCGGCTCCGCCAGCGGCCAGCGGCGCAAATCCAGCTGCGACACACGGACCGGCGGAAAGGTGATGACGCCGCTCACGGGACGGCGGACCCCGTCCTCGATCCAGTACACGGCCGGGCTGATGCCCCGCACGGCCACCCGTTCCGGATACAAAAGGCGCATGTCCGGAAGCTGGCCGCCGTGGCGGGCGAACAGCTCATGCCGGTGCACCGCGCGGATCAGTTCCCCGGGGTCCCTCCATTTTTCCCGGAAATACGCCTCGTTGAGCCGGGTGATCTGCGCGGCCCGTCCGCCCAGGGCCCGGATGCTCACGCTCCCGAAATGGTGGATGTAGGCGTCCCGGGCGATCATCAGCCGTTTGCCCAGAAGCTGCATGCGCACGTTGTAATCGACGTCCTCGAAATTGCCGACCTTGTATCCTTCGTCAAAATACCCGACCTGCTCCAGCGTTTCGCGGCGGAACAACAGGCAAAACCCCATCAGCCGGTCGGCCGGCACCCAGCGGGCGGGGTCCGGGCGGTTGTTCCTGGCGGCGAAAGCCATGAGTTCCCTCGCGTTCCGGTAGGACACGTGCACCCGCTGCTGGTCGTTGCTGATGATGTTCGTCACCGGACCGACCATGCCGATGCGGGGGTCGCTGTTCAGGCAGGCGAGCATGTTGGAAAGCCAGTTTTCCGTGACGATGGTGTCGTTGTTGAGCACCACGATGGTGGTTCCCTTGGCCATCATGAGCCCCACGTTGACCGCTCCCGCGAATCCCCGGTTCGATTCCAGGCGCCGGTAGCGGACGCGGCCCGCCAAATCGCGAAGATATGCGTCGGTCCCGTCCGTCGAGGCGTTGTCGGTGACGATAATCTCGTGGGGAACGCCGGTGTGCCGCATGATGCTCGTGATGCACAGCCGGAGCACGCCCAGCTGGTTGCAGGTGGGGATGACGATGCTCGTTCCTTCGAAAAGGGTGCCGAAACTGCGGATGCCTTCCTGTACGCCTGCTCCGTAACCGTCGTTGAAACCGCGGTCGTAATACGGAAGCCAGGGAGGCGGCGCGGCGACGGTCGGGCGGCCGGCGCGGCGGGATGCGCCGCCCGCTTTCGGGCGCCGGGAAGCGGTCCTGCTCGCACGTCTGGCGCCGGCGCTCATGGCAGGATCCCCTTCAGTTTGCGTCCCGCCTCTTCCAGGGAAGCGAACGTGCCTGCGTCCGTCCACCATCCGTCAAGCTCCATGTGCGCGAGTTTCCCTTCCGCGGCGTAGGCGTTGTTGACGTCGGTGATTTCCAGTTCCCCGCGCAGCGAAGGTTCGATGCGGTCCATGATGCGGAACACGTCCCCGTCGTAGAAATAGATTCCCGTCACACAATAGGAAGACGGCGGATGCTCCGGTTTTTCCACGATGCGCAAGATGCGCCCCGTCTTCGGATCGAATTCGGCGACGCCGTACCGGTGCGGGTCGTCCACCCGTTTCACCAGCACCATCGCCCCTTCCGGCTGGCGCAAAAAAGCCTCGATGTACGGATCAAGGGTCTTTTCGAACAGATTGTCTCCCAAAAGAACGACAAACTTCTCCCTGGCGCCGAGGAGCGGACGCGCCAGATCGAGGGCCTGGGCGATGCCGCCCGCTTCTTCCTGCAGCCGGTACGTCAGCGACACGCCCCAGTCCCGTCCGCTGCCGAGCACGTCGGCAAATCCGCCGACGGCCGACCGGCCGGTGACGAGAATGATGTCGCGGATGCCGGCCTGCCGCAGCCTGGCCACCCCGTAGCAGATCATCGGATAATGGCCGACCGGAAGCAGGTGCTTGTTGGTCCAGTACGTCAGGGGCCTGAGCCTCGTTCCCGTGCCGCCGGCAAGTATGACCGCTCTCAAACGGCATTTCCTCCTTTCCCGTGATGGCTCCGGGCGCCGCCCGCGTTCGTCACGGCGCCGGTTCTCCCGCCGCGGCGCGGTTCCGCCGCCGGTCGGGAAACGACATGCGGCCGCCCCGGAGCGCCATCGCTTCGCGCCACGCTTCCAGATGATCCCGGATGTCGGGATCGGACATCGCCCGCCAGGGCACGCTGCCGCCCAGGCCCACCCGCAATCCCCGCAGAAGGAGCAGCGCGTGGGCTTTGGCCGGCTGCGCGAGGGTGTGCGCGCCGATGGCGTCGATGGCGCGGCGCGACAGGGCGAAGGGCAGCGCGGCCAGCGAGCGGACGCCGAGATCCCGCCTGCCGAGGGAAAAGTTGAGAAACTCCATCAGCCGGTCGGCCGGCGGGCGCAGATGGAACTTGGCGATGCCGGACGGACGGGCGTTGAGCGCCGCGTCCATGCCTCCGTCCACCGCCCGCAAAAAACGCGCAAGCTCGCCGGCCGGCGCCGGCTGTTCCCCGTCGACGAACAGCACGGTGTCCGCACCGGTTCTTGCGGCTCCCAAGGCCCGGCCGGCCGCGCCGCCGGTCCATCCGCCGGCCGGGACGATCACGGAACGGGCGTGGCGTTCCGCGATCGCCAGCGCCGTCTGGGCATGGTCGGGAATGACCACGATCCATTCCCGCAGCGGAAGGCGTTCCAGCTGGCCGAGCACCGCCTCCAGCGCCGCCTCGTTCCGCCCCGCGCACACGACGGCGGAGGCCGTTCCCTTAAGCGGAACGGGCTCGACGGGCAATGAAAAACCGGCACCCCGCATGAATCCGTCGGCGTATGCCCGGATGGCCGAGGACATCGCCCCTGCAGGCTTACTTGAAGCGGCTCCGCCTTCGCCGCCCGGGGCGAACGCGTGGTTCACATGGCCGTGAAGCGCCGCGCGCGCCTCTTCGGCGGTAGCCGCGGGATGGGCCTCCCGCCAGGCCGAACCGCTGCGGAACCCAAGGTCACGCCACCGGCGGACGGCGGATGCGCCGGCGCTTCTTATGCCGGGCCGCCGGCCTACTGGGCGGCGGACGGCCGCGAGCGTCCTTCGCCTGCGGTGAAGGGTGCCGGGGCGGGACCGGGTGCGGCGGACGGGCAAGCCGCGGCGGGAAGGCTGTCGCCCTTGGACAGACAGCCCGCTGCGTGCAGGCCGCCGCCGTTGGGCGGGCGGTCCGCGGCGGGCGTACGGCCCCCGACGGATGCTCCTTGTTTCCGCCCGGCGCACGCCGCCCTTCCGGGTCCGCGGCGCAAATCCGGCGCCCGGGCGCCGCGCATTGTGGCCGTTTCGGATCATGGCACTCCTCCGCTTTCCATCGTTCTCAGGCCGCACAATCCGTACGCACCGGCCGGATCCGCATGGCGCGTCCACCATTCGATGGCCTCCAGGTGGTCGCCCACGATCAGGCGTTCCAGGGAACGGCCCCGACCTTTGCGGCCGCGGCGCGGATTCAGCGCGCCCACGTTGACGCGGCAAATCCGCCGGACGACAAGCCCCGCGCAGATCGCCCGGGCATGGGCGAGGGGGGGAACGCTGAGCGACTCCGCTCCGATCGCCTCCAGCGCCCGGCGGCTCATGGCGTGGGGCACCGCGGTCAGGGAGGCGCCTTCCAGATCCGGACGGCCCAGGAGCGCGTTCAGGGCATGCTTGGCCAGCACGACGCCGTGCACACGCATCTTGCGCACGGGACCGGAGTAATCGTTGAGCGCGACATCGACCCCGTTCCGCACGGCGTCCACGAAAGGCCGGAGCCGGCGCGCGGGGATGACCATGTCCGCGTCGACGAACAGCAGGATCCGGCCTCCGGCCGCTTTCGCGCCGATCGCCCGGCCCACATCATGCCCGAGGGGTTTGGAGAAAACGATCACCTTTGCACCGCATGCCCGCGCAATCCGCTCCGACCCGTCCGTCGAACCGTTGACCATGGCGATCACTTCCGCGCCGCGGTCCACCCGGAACGCTTCCCGGATGACCCTGCGCAGCGTGCGCCTTTCGTTCATGACGGGAATGACCACGGACACGTCGGCCAACCGCGTTCCCCCCAGTCGGGCTGCCGTTTATCAGCATCGTATGTTGAACGTGTCCCATTGCAACGGCGTCTGTACAGCCCGGGGGAGAATCGCGTCCGGCCAAAAAAAAGCATCGCTTTCCGCGATGCTTCAGACTGAAGCGTGACAATCCCCCGAGGCTTTCCCCAACGGCTTCTCCCCCCTGAGCCGGGAAGACAGGATGCCCATCTGTTCCCGATATTTCATGACCGTCCTTCGGGAGATGCGAATGCCTTCCTTTTGCAGCAATTCGGCCAGGCTTTGATCCGACAGGGGCGAACGTTTGTCTTCCTGCTCGATCCATTCCTTGATGCGCAATCGAATCTGCGTGCTTGACGCCATCCCGTTGTCTTCCGTCATCATTCCGTGGGGGAAGAAGGATTTCAACGGCACCGTTCCCCAGGGGGTTTGCGCATATTTGTTCTGGATCGCCCGGCTGACCGTGGATTCATGCAGACCCAATTCCCGGGCGACGTCGGCGAGCTGCATGGGCTTCAAAGCGCCGGGACCGCGGGCAAAATAATCGCTTTGCCGCTCCGCGATGACGCCGACCACCCGGAACAATGTCTGCTTTCTTTGACGCAGGCAATGGAGCAGATTTCGGGCATGCCGGCTCTTTTCATGAAAATAACGCACCGCCTCCTCGCATGCCAAGCCGGGATGCTTCATGAATTCGGGTTCCCTGACGGCAACCTTGAGATGCAGCGTTTCATTCAGCATGACGTTCAGTGTTCCGCCTTCCCGGCGAATCGTCACGTCGGGAACAACCGTTTCTCTTTGAAAAGGAGCGAAGGGAAGCCCTGGCCTGGGGTTCAGACGGCGTATATAATTAAAGGTTTTTACCGCTTCTTCGACGGGGATGCCCAGGGTTTTGGCAATGGCTTTCCATTTCTTCGCCGCCATCATTTCCAGGCAATCCTTCACCATGGCCGACGCCGCCGGAGGTGCACCTGCATCCCGCTCGATTTGCAACAAAAGGCATTCTTTCAGATTTCGGGCGGCAATTCCCGGCGGATCAAGGGACTGGACCGTCCGCAAGGCTTCTTCCACTTCTTTCGGAGAGACACCCAGCGCCTCGCTGATCTGCCGTTCATCCATTTCCAGATACCCGTTGTCATTGAGGTTGCCGATAATGTATTCGGCTATCCTGTACAAAGCAGACGGACAGGATTTCAACCGCAATTGGCCCGCAAGCGTCTCTTCCAGCGTTTCTTCCCGACGGCCAAACCTCTCCAGCCCGTCAACATAACCCGCCCGGAGGGAACCCCCCCGTCGGTTTCGCCTGTTCTCCGCACCCCACGACAAATCACCATCGCACCATACCACTTCAAGAAAAGGATTGTCCTCCGCTTCCTTCTGCAAAAACTGCCTCAAATCCAAAACCGGCATGCTCAGGATTTTCACAAACTGCATGAACCTTGGATTGAGGGCCGGTTGTACATTTGTTTCGACGGTCAACGATGGTCCCGGATTCATAATGACCCCCCTTCATTCGATCAACTTTTCCTTTTGCAGCCAATCCCTTGCCACTTCGGACACGTCTTTGTGCTTGACGTCCACCAGATAGATCAATTCCATCATCGTTTCCGTATCGATCCGCTCCCTGATTTTCGCCAGCAGACCGTCCAATTCCGGATACTGTTGCAGCACGGGCAGCCGTACGACAGGGGCGGCCCGATAGGCGGGAAAATAGCGGAGATCATCCTCCAGCGGAATATACTGTCCGTTCAGCCTGCTCTCGTACTGAATCGCATCCGTCGAAAAGACCAGGGCGACATTGACCTGGCCCTCTTTCATGGCGATGTGAGTCAATCCGGCGTCCATCTGAATGATATGGGAGTTTAGAAAGGAAAACCCGTATTTTTCCTCCATCCCTCGGAGCCCGTCATCCCGTTCGAAAAATTCCTTTGTGGTCGCGATTTTGAACGCTTCGGGATTCTGCCGGACGCTGGCGGCCAGATCGGAAAGGCTCCGAATGCCGTATTTGTCCGCTTCCGCTTTGCTCATCATGAGGGAAAAGGTATTGTTCAATTCGGATTGCGGCAGCCATACGATGCCATTTTCCATATCGCGTGAACGGACGATCTCAAAAGCTTTCTCGGGATCGGCTTCCGACTTTTCACCCAGGTAATTCACGAGCGCCGTTCCGGTATATTCCCAATACAGATCGATAAATCCGTTCTCCATGGCCTTGCGCACGACGAGGCTTTCCATGTTGCTGGTTTCCTTGATTTCGTAGCCCATTTCTTTCAAATAGATGGACGTGATTTTGAGCAAAAGAAATTGCTCCGTAAAAAATTTGGCTCCGATCGTCAAGGTGCCTTTTTTTTCATGTTGCACGCTCGGCAATGGCTCGTTGGGCCCCGGAAAGTTCACTCGGCATCCCGAAAGCGTGATCGAGAGAGCCAGGATGACGGTCACGGCTGCGCAAAATCGCTTTTTCATGCAGAAATCCCTTCGCCATATCAAGATTTTTGGAAATGAACCGCGTATTTGTTCATTTTGTACAGGAGATTCTGTCTTGAAATCCCCAGTTTTTTGGCGGCCTGGGAAGCGTTCCCGCCCGTTTCTTCCAGGGCGTTCAAAATGAATCGTTTTTCGATTTCTTCCAATTGTTCGTACAGCGTCTGCCGGGAATCGAACACCACCGGTTCCTGCGCTTCCTTCCGGCGTTTGGGGTTCCGGATTTTCTCCGGAAAATCCTCGATCGACAGTTTATCCCCCCGGCAGAGAATGACCGCGCGTTCGATGGCGTTTTCCAGCTCGCGGACATTTCCCGGCCAATCATATTCCATCAAAATCTGCAGCAACTCCCTGGATATCTCGAATTGGCGATTGTACCTTTGCCGGTGCCGGTTGAGAAATTCCTCAATGAGCAGGGGAATGTCTTCCTTCCGTTCGCGGAGGGGAGGAATATAGATATCCACGATATTTAGCCGATAATATAAATCTTCCCGAAAACTTCCCTCCTGGACCATCTTTTTCAGGTTCCGGTTTGTTGCGGCAATGATGCGGGTGTCCACTTTGACCGGTTCATTGCTGCCCAGCCGCATGAACTGTTTTTCCTGGGTAACCTGGAGCAGTTTGGCCTGAAGCGATGCGGAGATCTCCCCGATTTCATCCAGGAAAATCGTACCCCCGTCGGCCGCCTCAAACTTGCCCTTGCGCTGGGCATGGGCGCCGGTGAAGGCTCCCTTCTCATACCCGAACAACTCGCTTTCCAGCAATTGCTCGGGGATCGCCGCGCAATTGACGGCAATAAAAGGGCGGTGGCTGCGATCGCTCCACTGGTGAATGATTTTCGCCACCTTCGTTTTTCCCGTTCCGCTCTCCCCCGTCAGGAGCACCGAGGCGTCGGTGGGAGCGACCCGCTCGACCAGATGCATAATGGATTTCATGGCCGGGCTGACCCCGATGATGGAATCGGCGGGGGTTCCCGCCTGTTTCAGCTTTTCTTTCAGGAACTCGTTTTCCGATTTCATGCCGAGCCATTCAAAAGCCCGCTCCGTCACCAGAAACAGCTCGTCCAATTTCGTCGGTTTCACAATGTAATCGAAAGCCCCCGCTTTCATGGCCGATACGGCGCTTTCGATATTTCCGTAAGCGGTCATCACGATGAACGCTTTGTTCGGATAGAGGGGAGTCAGTTCCTGAAGCAGCTCGAGCCCCGTCATTCCGGGCATCATTAAATCCAGAAAAACAACGTCGATCGGAAACTCGCTCAGAATATTCCGGGTTTCCTCGGGATGAGGGGTGGTATGAACAACGTACCCTTTCTTCTCCATGGACGATCGCAAAATTTTCAGCAGCTTGAGCTCGTCATCCACAAACAGGATGCTTTTCATTGCACCTCACCCTCCATGGATGCCATTTTGGGAAGCTGCACGAAGATCGTTGTTCCCTTCCCCTCCATGCTCTCCGCCCAAATTTTCCCCTGGTGTTTCACGATGATTTCGTGGGATATGGACAACCCGAGTCCCGTTCCCTTCTCCTTGGTGGAATAAAATGGATTAAAGATCCATTTCAGCTGGGCGGCGGGTATTCCTTTTCCGCTGTCTTCAATCTCCACCAGCCAGTCCCGGCTTCTTTCCTTGACACGGATCTGAAGCGTTCCTCCCGTTTGCTCCATGGCCTGGATGCTGTTGAAGAAGACGTTCAGAAACACCTGAATCAACCGGTTCCGGTTCCCCATCACGGTCGCTGCAGGCACCTCGTAAGAACGGATTACCTCAATGCCCGCATCGCTGAACCGTTTGCGCATCAAATGGACAAGTTCATCCAGCACGGAGATGATGTCGCATTCCGTTTTTTCGCCGTCCCCTTCTCCTTTGGTCAGCATCAGAAAGTCGGAAAGGAGGCGGTTCATCCGTTCCGTCGAGTCGAGAATGTCCCGAATGAATTCCGATATGGTGTCTTCCGTCCCCGTCCGATGCATTTCCCCCCGTTCCAGCTCGATGGCTTCGGCGGCGGCCTGTATGATGCTGAGGGGATTTTTGATCTCGTGGGCGATGCCCGCCGTCAGTTGTCCCAGTGCGGCAAGCCTTTCCTTTTGCCTTACATATTCTTCCAGCCTTTTGATTTCACTGACGTCCCGAATCACGGTAATGGTGCCGATGATGCTTTGATCGACGCCGCGAAGCAAAGAAGAATATATCTTGACATCGTGCCTGTTGTTGTTTCGGTCGATGATGTAGCTTTCCGCCTCGTCAAACTCTTTCCCCTCTTCCAGCGTCCGTTTCAGCAGGAACTTCTCCTTGTCCTCTTTCAGGGGAATCTCGAAAATGGATTTGCCGATCACATCCTCCCGGGAATTAAGGGTCAGTTCCTCGGCCGCGCGATTGAAGGTGGTGATGATCCCCTGATTGTCGGTGGTAATGACGCAATAGGGAATGGACTCCAGGATATAAAACAGCCGCCGCTCCTTATCCATCAATTCCCGGGCCATCTGGTCCATCACCAGCGCCAGCACTTCCAGTTCGTCGTTCGTTTTCACCGGCTCAAAGTGGACGTTACGGTTTTTTTTGTAGGCTCTTGCCTGGTTGGTCAGCGCCAGAATCGGCTTGACCACCCGGGATGTCAGAATGACGGTCAGAATCACGGCGATGAGAAGGACGATCAAGAATACCTGCAAGAGCACGAAGGCCACTTCGCGGGCCGGGGCGTTGGCCTGCTTCACCGGCTCCGCCACGATAAGCCCGAATTTGCCCAGAAACAAGGGCTTGTAGGATACGATCATTTTTTCGCCAAACAGCATGCCCTTCCAGATTCCGTACCGTTCCTTCCGCAGATAATCTGTCAGCACGTGCCCATGCAGGTTTTCGCCGATCATTTGTTTGTTGCTGTGGGCGATGATCGTCCCCCGGTTATCGATGATCAGATTCAACCCCTCATTGCCGATGTTCACTTCCTGCAAATAATCTGAAAACGTTTCCAAATTGATGAAAGAAACGATGCCTCCGCGGTAAGTACCCTCCTCGTCGATGGCCGGGTAAGCCACGGCAATGGTGCGCATGCCGCCCGGAAGCGTCAAAGCGTCCGAAATCATGTACGTCTTGCTCCAGGGCAGCGTTTGATAGATTTCGCTCAAATCCAGCTTGCTTCCGAACGACAACTCAGGGATCCGCGCCAACTCGTTGCCCTCTGCGTCGAATACCTGGATGTACATGTAAAGCGGTTCCCGTC
>DATCLN010000210.1:0-15208 GCA_036563895.1 Paenibacillaceae bacterium | reverse complement strand
GGCAAGGCGATGCGCGCGGCCGCCCTGGACGCGGACACCGCCCGGGTGATGGGCATCAACCCGAAATTCGTCTACGCCTTCACCTACGGCCTGGGCTCCGCGGTCGCCGCGCTCGGCGGCACGCTCGTCGCGATGACCTTCTCCTTCGTGCCGACGACCGGCCTGGTGTGGCTGCTGAAGGGCTTCGTGGTGGTGGTCCTCGGCGGCCTGGGCAGCGTGTTCGGCACCCTCGGCGCCGGCTTTCTGCTGGGGGCGGCGGAAGGGCTCGGCGGCGCCATCTTCGGCACGGGTTACCGGGAACTGGTGGGCTACATCATTTTCCTGATCGTCCTCATCATGCGGCCAAGCGGATTGTTTGGGAGGTCACATGGCTAAGAATTTGCGGCAGCTCAAACCGGACAAGACGGCATTCGGAAAACTGGCGGGCCTGCTGGTTCTGGCGGCGATTTTGCTTCTGATTCCGGTTGTTGGCGACTCTTACGCGGAACTTTTCTTCTATCTCCTGTTCATCAACGTCGCGCTGGCGCAGGCCTGGAACCTGCTCGCCGGATACACGGGACTCATTTCGCTGGGGCAGGCGGCCTTCTTCGGGATCGGCGCCTATACCACCGCGCTGGTGATGATTTGGCTGAAATGGCCGTTTTTCGCGGCCCTGATCCTCGGCGCGGCGGCCAGCGTGCTTTTTGCCCTCATCGTCTCCAAGCCGATTTTCCGCCTGCGCGGCATCTATTTCACCATCGGGACGATGGTGCTGGCCGAGGCGCTCCGGATCTGGATGATCAACTGGGAAAAAACCGGCGGCGCCCAGGGCGTCAATCTGCCCCTGGAAACGGCGCTTCCCTACACCACCATATACTACATCGCGTTCGTCCTTGCGGCCGCGTCCATCATCATCATGGTCGTCATCCTGCGCAGCAAGCTCGGCATGGGCCTTCGGGCCATCCGGGACAACGAGCGTTCCGCCCGCAACAGCGGGGTCAACATCTACCGGACGAAACTGAAGGCGTTTCTGATCAGCGCGCTGATCACCGGGCTTGCCGGCGGTATTCACGCGGAATATTCGGGCACGATCGAGCCCTATTCGATATTCTCCATCAACTGGACCCTGACGGCGCTCGTCATCGTCATCGTCGGCGGAATGGGCACGCTCACGGGACCCATTCTCGGCGCGTTCATTGTCGGACTGCTGGGCGAACTGCTCATTCACTATCCGACGATCCACCTCATCATCATGGGCGTCATCCTGATCGCCGTCATCCGGTTTTTCCCCGGCGGCCTGTGGGGAGCCGTCTTGGCGCTCTACCGGCTGCTGACCGAAGGACGGTCCGCCCGCAAGATCGCCGGGAAACAATCGGGGGCTGAGGCCAAATGATGCTGCGACTGGAAAACGTATCGAAAAACTTCGGCGCGGTGGCCGCCATCTCGAACGTGTCGTTTGCCGTGCAGAAAGGCGAAGTGCTGGGCATCATGGGCCCCAACGGCGCGGGCAAAACGACGCTGTTTAACCTGATCATGGGCGAGTTCCCCCTGGACCGCGGCACGATCCACTTCGAGGACAAGCCGATCCACGGCCTCTCCAGCCATGAGATCGCCGCCATGGGGCTCGGCCGCACGTACCAGATTCCCCAGCCCTACCGGGGCATGACCGTCGTGGAAAACCTGATGGTCGGCGACATGTTCGGCGGCCGGCACGCTTCCCTGTCCAGGGCGCGGCGCCGGGCCTACGAGATCCTGGACCGGGTCGGCCTGGCCGACAGCGCGGAGAAGATCGCGGGCTCCCTGGGCCTGCTCGATCTGAAACGGCTGGAGCTGGCCAAGGCGCTGGCGATGAACCCGCGGCTCCTGCTGCTGGACGAGATCGCCGGGGGACTCGTGGAAAACGAGATCGTCGTCCTTCGCGACATTCTGGAAGACCTGAAAAAGGAAGGCGTGACGATGCTCGTCATCGAGCACGTCATGGGCATCCTGTTCGACCTGTCGGACCGCATCGTGGTGCTGAACTTCGGCCAGCTCATCGCGCAGGGCACCGCCAAGGAAGTCATGGAGGAGCCGCAGGTGATCGAGGCCTATCTCGGCACCGCGCATGCGCAGGAGGGCCGGGACGGCCGCCCGGCGACCGGGCCGTCGGTGGCGGCGGCCATGCCGGCCGGCGGTGCCGCGCGTGGCGCACCCTCTATTGATGCCGGACCGGCTGCCGCCGCATCGGCCGAAGCCGCCGCGCCCACCGGCTTTGCCGCGACCGCAGCTCCGGCCGAATCCGCCGAACCGGCTGTTGCCGGGGCCTTTGCGCCAGCCGGCTCTGCCGCGCCCTCGGCGCCGGCCGAAACCGCCTCAGCCGCAGGCGCCGATACCGCAGCCTCGCCCGGCACAGCCCGCGCCGCCGCTTCCGCCGCGCCTGCCGTGTCCGTGCAGCCGCTGCTGGAAGTCGTCTCGGTGACCGCCGGCTACGACAAATTCATCGCCCTGTTCGACGTGTCCCTGGAGATTTACGAAGGGGAAATCACGGGGCTCATCGGCGTCAACGGCGCCGGCAAAACGTCCCTCATCCGCGCCATCACCAAGGGCATTCCCCTCATGGGCGGCACCGTCCGCTACAAGGGCATCGATCTGGCGACGGTCGAAGCGCACAAGCTGGCGGAACTCGGCATCTCGCAGAGCATCGAAGGCCGCAAGATTTTCCCCGAACTCACCGTGCTGGAGAACCTGGAGCTCGGGGCATACAACAAGCGGGCCCGCCAGCGGCGCAAGCAGACGCTGCGGGAAGTGTTCGACCTTTTCCCCATCCTGGAGGAAAAGAAAAACCAGCTGGGCACCCTGCTCTCCGGCGGCCAGCAGCAGATGCTGGCCATCGGCCGGGCGCTCATGTCGCTGCCGGATTTCCTGATCCTCGACGAAGTGTCCCTCGGTCTGGCGCCGGTCGTCATCGACCAGCTGTACAAGGCCATCGTCGAGATCAACCGCAGGGGCACGACGATCCTGCTCGTGGAGCAGAGCATCCAGCGCTGCCTGGACACGGTGCACCGGGCCTACGTGATGGAACACGGCCGGATCGTCCTGTCCGGCACCGCCGAAGAGCTGAAAAACAACGAAGAGTTCAAAAAGGCGTATTTCGGCGTCTGACGCCATGCGCCCCGCGGACGGCCGGTCCGCAGGCTGCGCCGAAGCAGCCCCGTGAAAATCGTAACGGACATATAGTCCGTTACAAGCGGCCGACGTCGATATCACGAAAGCCTAACGGACATATGGTCCGTCAGCGAACGGTTCGACTCCGGGAAACCGTTTTCCCGACGCCCCGGACCCGTTCCAACGGACTATATGTCCGTTACGTTTTCGGCACGGCCTTTTTTTTGCCGTCTAACGGACTCCATGTCCGTTATGCAATCCCGCTCGCGGCGCGGGAAGAGATCATCATCACGCGGAACGGGACGCCGGTGGCGAAGCTGGTGGGCTTCCCGGAAAAGACGGCGTACGGGGAGCGGTTCTCCTCCGCGGAGATCATCATGGAAAAGGCGGAAAAATACCCGGACAGCCTGGGGATGGCCACCTACGAGGAGTTTCGCGCCCTGTACCGGGACTCCGAGGAACGCTACGAATATATCGACGGACAGATCTTTATGCTGTCTTCGCCCAAGACGGCGCATCAGTATGCGTTGATGGAACTTTCCGTCCAATTTTACAGCTGGTTTGCGGGCAAGTCTTGCCGGCCGTTTATGGCCCCCTACGAGATCGAACTTCGCCGCAAGGCGGATGGCAGCATCCACGTCGTCCAGCCCGATCTCATGGTCATATGCGATCTGGAACAGCATCTGAATGAAGAAGATTCCTACACCGGTGTCCCTTCCCTCGTCGTGGAAATCCTGTCGGAGAGCACCCGGCGCAAGGACCTCATTTGCAAGCTCAATCTGTATCTCACCTGCGGGGTTCAGGAGTACTGGATCGTCAATCCGCTGACCAGGGAAGTCACCGTCTATTTCTTCCAAAACGAGGACATTGCGAACCAGGCGACGTTCAGAACCGGCGAGAAGGCGTCGTCGTTCCTCTTTCCCGGATTGCCGGCCGATGTAGGGCGGCTGTTTAGATCACTATGCTTCTCCACTCGGCCAGTTTCGCTTCAAACGGCACCGCTTTGGCCGAACTGGTCGAAACCAGCCTGTTGAACGCGAGGCCTTCCCGGAGCCCCGTCCTGCCGTGCACCAGCCGCCGAAAAAACTCCTCCGCCCTGCTTCCGTTGAAATACACCCGTTCAATGGCCGGATGTCTGTCGAAAAAACGCTCAAAATCATTGGGCACCGGATTTTTGATTTTGGCGTCGCTGCTCCCTTCCCGCCAGCAACTCTCCAGCACGTCCCAAAGCCCGATCCCCTTGTCCAAAAGGAATGCCAGCCTTTGCGCATAGTCCGCATCCGGCGTCTTGCCGAACAAGGCATAGACAATTCTCCAGAACTGGTTGCGGGGATTCGCGTAATATTGCCGTTTTTCCAATGAAGTCTGACTTGGCGCCGTGCCCAGGATCAGCACCCTGGTGCGCGCATCGACGACGGGATCGAATGACCGGACCAGCATGGAATCCGCCCTCCGCTTCCTTCAATTTCAAAAGTACATTTTTATTTTCTCATGAAATACACATTTGCGCCTCCGCCCAAAACAGCAAACCGCCGCAAGCCCGCACGGGCGTTGCGGCGGCTGCGGATTCCCGCTTCCCGGCTTACTTTTTCGACGCGAGGAATTCGTCGAGCTGCCGTTGCTTTTCCTGGATCACTTCGTCCAGGCCGTTCGCCTTCAGCTTGGCGAAGAACTCGTCCGCCTTGGCCAGGTCGAGCGTGCCGGTTTCCAGACCGGGCACGTACTCCTTGTAGATGTTCTTTAGGACGGACACCTGCGACTTGACGGGCTCGATGTCGAAGGTGAACCCGAATGCCGGGGAGAAATGCGCGCCTTTGTTGAAGTTTTTGAACTGCTCCCATTTGTCCGGCGCTTCGCTGTCCCAGATGTAGTTGAGGAACTGGTTGCCCAGCATCCAGGTGGCGCCGATGCTGTAGTTCGCGCTTTGCTCGGTGCGGGAGATGATGTCTCCGTTGCGCGTGAAGTGGACACCTTCGATGCCGAAGTTGATCAGGTTGTTCAGGTACTTGTCGCTGAACAGCAGGTTGATGAACATCATCGCCCGGGCCGGGTCCCTCGAGGTGGAGGAGATGGCCAGCATCGAGCCCGTCGCCTCGCCGGTCGACGTGGTGATGGTCGTCATGCCGTGCTGCACCACTTTGCCTTCCAGCGTGGAGCCGGCGACCATCTCCGCGTCCTTGCCGGGCTTCAGCGGAGACACGATCATGAACACGTTGCCCTTGCGCAGCGCGTCCTGCGGCGACAGCTGCGACGTGGCGGCGTCCTTGTTGATGAGTCCCTTCAGGTACATCTCGCGGGTCACCCGCAGCGTTTCCAGGTACCGCGGATGTTCAATGGAGGGCTTCACGATCGCTTC
Source organism: Paenibacillaceae bacterium (assembly GCA_036563895.1). Classification (GTDB taxonomy): domain Bacteria; phylum Bacillota; class Bacilli; order Paenibacillales; family Paenibacillaceae; genus ZCTH02-B3. Next base: position 9,729 of record DATCLN010000210.1, on the reverse strand, counting down.
GGTGCCGTCTTTCAGGACGGAACCTTCCACTTCGTTGTCGCCCATGTAGTCGTACTTCCCGAAATAGTGGGCGTTGAACGTCTCCCCTTGCTTCAGGTGGAGCGGGATGAGATCGGGTCTCTTTTGCTTGACTTCTTCCAGGATCGGAATGAGATCGCCCGGCGTTTTCGCGGCGAAGATGCGCTCCGTCAGGCCCAGCTCGTCGGCGATGTCCTTGCGGAACAGGATGCCGCCCTGCTCGGCCGTTTCCTTCAGCGCCGGAACGCCGTAGTTCAGCCCCTTGATCTGGGCGCCTTTCAGGAATTCCGGATCGTGGGCCTTCAGAATGTCCTGGCCGTACTTTTCAAGCAGGTTGCCGTGCGGGCCGTTCGGGTCGTTGAGCGCCAGGTAGGCCCCTTTGGCCACGTTGGTGGCGTGTCCGTTCCAGGACGCGGTGAAGATGATGTCCATCGGTTCGCGGCTGGAGACAGACAGGTTCATTTTGTTGTCGTACTGACCCCAGTCGATCATCCGGATGTCGAGGGTCGCGTTGATTTTGGGCACCAGATACTCGTTGATTTTTTCTTCGACCAGCTTTTCGTCCTTCGGCGGCGTGCCCGGGAAATAGATCGTCAGCTCGTACGGCGGAAGATTCGACGTTTCCGAACCGGACTCCGGCGTCCCGGACGGCGCGGGGGAAGACGGCGATCCCGACGGAGACGACGTTCCCCCTTCTCCGCCCCGATTGCCGCCGCAGGCCGACAGCGCCATGGCGATCGCCAGCAGCGCGGCCATCGGCAGCAGGAGAAACTTTCTTGAAGTACCTCGCTTGCTCATGCAATAAGGCCTCCCTTTCCTTTTGAAATTTTGAAATTGTTGAAATATACTCAACCGGCTTTAGCCAGCATGAGTCCAACCCTTGTTTTTGCGCCTTTCAGCCCTTGATCGCCCCGACCGTCAGGCCGTGCACGAAATACCGCTGGAAGAACGGGTACGCGAAAATGATCGGCCCGATCCCCACGACGGCCATCGCCATCCGCGCCGTTTCGCCCGGAATCGTGAAATTCGGATTGGCCGCGAGCAGGGCGGAATAGGCGGAAGTGTTCGCGCTCAGGTACTGGATGTCCAGCATCGTCTTGTACATGCGGAACTGGATGGTCACCGGCGCGTCCGTGTCGTTGATGAACAAGAGGCTGAGGAACCAGTCGTTCCAGTAGTTCAGCGTGGTGAACAGCCCGACCGTCGCCAGCGCCGGCAGCGACAGGGGCAGCACGATCCGCGTGTAGATCCGCCACTCCCCGGCGCCGTCGATTTTGGCCGATTCGAACAGCTCCTTCGGGATCGTGTTGGCGAAAAACGTCCGCATCAGCAGCACGAAAAAACCGTTGACCAGCATCGGCAGGATGAGGACGACCAGCGTGTTCTGCAGGTGCAGCCCCTGCGTATACACGAGATAGAAGGGCACCAGTCCGCCGTTGAACAGGATCGTGAAAAACAGGAAGAAGGCGAACACGTTGCGCAGGGGAAAATCCCGCCGGGAAATCGGATACGCGTACATCGACATCATGGCCAGTCCGACAATGGTGCCGACCACGGTGACCACGATGGAGACGATGTACGAGTCCGCCACCGCCCACCAGTCCTGAAGCAGGAACCGGTACGCTTCCAGGCTCCAGACTTCGGGCATCAGGCTGTAGCCGTTTACAAGAATGGTTCTCTCGTCGGTGAAGGAGGCGATGAGCACCACGATCAGCGGAAACACGCACAGCACGGTATAGAACGCGAAAAAGATGTTGATGGCCGTGTTGGCGGTGTTGGATATGCGATTGACCACGGGTACTTCCGTCCGGCGACGTACGGGGCGTCGGACGGCCGCTTGCAGCTGGGGCATGGATCTCGTTCCCTCCGTAGATGTCCGGTAGATGTCCGGTGCATGGCTCCGGTCCTTGTCCGCCGGCGTTCGGCTTCGGGTTCGTACCGCGGGTCTCCGGCCCGCGTTGTTCCCGCCCGGCGGCCTTGCGTCAGAACAGGGCGTCGTCCCTGCTGATCCGGCGGATGACCAGGTTGGCGAGCACCACCAGCACGAATCCGACGGCGGCCTGGTAGAGGCCCGCGGCGGACGACATGCCGATGTCGCCGGCGCCGATGAAGCTTTGGTACACATAGGTGTCGATGACCAGCGTCGTATCGTAGAGCGCCCCGGAGTTCCGGGTCACCTGGAAGAACAGCCCGAAATCGGAGTAAAAGATTCTGCCAACCTGCAGCATCACCATGACGATGATCACGGGACGGATGAGCGGAATCGTGATCATCCGGATCTGCCGCCACCGGGAGGCGCCGTCGATCATGGCCGCCTCGTAGTATTCCTTGTCGATGGCGATGATCGCCGCCAGGTAGATGACAGCGTAGTAGCCGATGTTTTTCCACGTATTGACGATCGGCAGGATGACGGGCCACCAGGTCGGGTCCGAGTACCAGTCGATCGTGTTGTCCAACCCGAAGAACGGCAGGATGACCCGGTTGAGCAGGCCCAGTTCCGGCTGCAAGAACGCGTAGACCAGATAGCTCACGATGACCATGGAGAGGAAAAACGGCAGGAACATCATCGTCTGGTGAAACTTCGCCAGCAGCCGGTTGCGCATCGCGTTGAACATGATGGCGAAGGCGATGCCGATCACCGTGTTGAGGAAGATGAACACCGCGTTGTACAGCACCGTGTTGCGCGTGATGATCCAGGAGTCGGTGGTCCGGAACAGAAACTCGAAGTTTTTGAACCCGACCCATTCGCTCCTGAGGAAGCTTTGGATCAGCGTCTCGCCATAGGCGAACTTGATATTCTTGAAGGCGATGAGCGAACCGATCATCGGGATGTAGTTGTTGACGATCAAAAACACGATGGTGGGCGTCATCATGATGTAAAAGGCGCCGAATTTCCGGAAGTGGACCAGCACCCGATAGGCCGTTTTCTTTTTCGCGGGCGCGGCTTCGGCTTCCATGGCGCCTGAGCCCGCTTTCGGAATCGGGGGGGACGCCGGAGATTGGGATGCCATTTAAGACCAGTTCCTTTCCGTTTGCAGGTGTCGGCTGGGCTTCCGGGTCCGCGACCGGGAATTCGTTTTCCATTTTAGGGGCGATCCGGAAGCGCTTCTATCTATCGGGGTGACCTTTTTGACACTCCGGTGACATGGAAGATGAAAAATGGAGGCGGGCACGTAAAAAAAAAGAAGGCGCTTTTCGCGCTCAATCCACGGGACGGTGTTTTTTCCGGAATTCCTGCGGGGTAAGGCCGGTTACTTTCCGGAACAGTTTGGCGAAATAGGACAGATGGACGTATCCCACCGATTCCGCGATGTGGCTGATCTTGTCGTTGGTCTCCACCAGCAGGCGCTTGGCCTCCTCGATCCGCGCCCGGGCGATGTATTCGGTCAGGGACATGCCGGTTTCCTTGCGGAACAGGCGCGACACGTAGGCAGGATTGCGGTACACCGCGGCGGCGATCTCGTCCCGGCTCAGCTCCCCGTGCAGCCGCTCGCGGATGAACGACTGCACCTTGGCGACCACCGCGGAGCACTCCCGCTGCCGGTCCCGCGCCGCTTCCGCCGCCGCCTCCAGCGACCGGAGGACGGCCTGCCGGAGCTGCGGCAGCGTCCGCGCCCCCAGCACGTCGCCCATGCCGGGAAGCGCGGTAATTTCCTCCGCGGGCCAGCCCCGGCGCGCCGCGAACTGGTACAGCATGTGGAGAAAACCGTGCCGGAACGTCTCCATGCCGCCGCGGCCCGCCTGGCTTCCGGCCAGCGCGTCCAGCGCCGCGCCGATGCGGGCGGACAGCTCCTCGTATTCTCCGATGTCCAGCAGCACCCCCCACTCCATGAAAGGCATCAGGGGAAGCGCGGCGCCGCCTCCGGACGGGTCCTCCTCCGCCGCCCCGTGCTCCGCCGCGTCGATGACCGTTTGCCGGCTGACCATATTGGCGCTTTCCAGCTGCTGCAGCCGCGACACCTCTTCCGCGAGGCCCCCCAGCGCCGCCGCCTCGCCCACGTAGCAGGACAGCCGGCAGTGGAAGTACGCGGCGCAAGCGCTGACGAAGCGGCGGCAGTCCTCCAGCAGCCGGCGCCGCCCCTGCTCCGTGCGGTCCGGGTCGTAGAGCAGCACCAGGCTCAGCTCCGCCACGTCCTGCAGCACCGTACCCGGCCGGTCGCCCAGGATCGTTTCCGACGCCGCCTTGCGCAGGGCGTACTCCATGATGCTCTCGTCCCGGGCGTCCAGCTCGATGTCCCACTGCTCCACGCTGAGCAGCACCGGCAGCACCGGGCTGTCCGCCTGGAGCGGAAGACCGAGCTGACGCAGCCGAAGGTTCAGCCGCTCCGGCGAATCGGCCACGCGGCCCGTGAGCAGCTCCTGCCAGAACCGGTCGACGAGGACGGGCAGCTGCTCCTCCCATTGCCGGCGGTATGTCTCCAGCATCTCCTCGAACGACCGCCGCCGGCGCCGCTCCTCGATTTCCCGCACCGCCCGCCGCACCACGTCCTTCAGCGCCTCGTGATCCACCGGCTTCAGGACGTAGTCGAAGCAGCCGTGCTGCAGCGCTTCCTGCGCGTATTCGAAACGGGCGTGTCCGGTCAGGAACACGGTCACCGCCGCAATCCCGCGTTCGTGAATCCAGCGGAGCAGATCCAGACCGTTGCCGCCCGGCATTTCGATGTCGGAAATGACAAGGTCGACGGGACGCTCCGCCATGATCCGCATCGCTTCCTCCGCGCTTTCCGCCTCCAGGATTTCCGAGAACGGCAGATCGCTCCAGTCGATGCCGCGGGTGATCCCCTGCAGGGCGTACAGTTCGTCGTCCACGACCAGCATGGTCAGCATCCCGTTCTCACCTCCCCGTGTCCGATTTTTTACTTTCCCGGTGGCGCGACCCGCTCCGTTTCCCGCTTTTGCCCTTCACCCTGCCGAACTTTCGAATCGCTCCGCATGGGCGCTCCTGGCCGGCAGCAGCACCTCCACCACCGCGCCGCCCTCCGGCGCGTTGCGGAACGTAATGTCGCCTTCCCCGCCATACAGCATGCGGAACCGCCTGAGCACGTTCCAGATGCCCACGCGTTCCCGGCCGTGCGGCCCGAATTCCGCCCCGTTGTTCAGCGTCTCCAGCACGGATTCGGGGAAGCCCGGGCCGTTGTCGGCCAGGGTGAGCCGGATCATGCCGGGGTTTTCCGGGTCGTCCTCGGACCGGATCACGATGCGGAAGGGCCCCCCGTCCGGCTTCCGGCCGCCGAAGCCGTGGATCACCGAATTTTCCACAAACGGCTGCAAAATCAGCGGGGACACCGGCACCGCCCCGTGCGCCGGATCTACGTGAATCTCGTACTCCAGCTTCGAGACGTAGCGCATTTTCTGGATCTCCAGGTAGTGCCGGATGTGGCGGATCTCATCCTCGAGCCGCACCACCGTCCGGTGGGACAGCATCAGGAAGCGGAAATATTCGGCCAGATGCAGGGACAGCTTCTGCACCGCGCGGTAATCTTTCAGGGCGGCCAGGTTGTAAATGATATTCAGGCTGTTCATGTAAAAATGCGGGTTGATCTGGATCTGCAGATGGCGGTATTCCGCTTCCTGCAGGCGCAGCTGCTCCTCGTACACGTCGATTTTCAGCTTCTCGATCTGCTCCGCCATCCGGTTGAACGTGCCGCTGACGAAAGAAAACTCGTTATTCTCCGGCCCTACCGGCAGCCGGATCTGGAAATTCCCCTGGCCGATCTGCCGCATGCCCTGGATGAGCCGGGCCAGCGGGCGGAACATGACGCGCTGCAGAAAACCGAGATACAGCGCCAGCAGCACCGCCGTCGCCAGCGGAATCCAGAAGTACATCATCTTCTGGAAAAACGGCAGATTCTTGAGCAGGTGCGACCGCGTGGTCACCAGCGCGAAATGCAGATCCGCCTCCTGCGACCGGTGCGAAATGACGATGTAGGACCGGCCTTCGTGACGGACGCCCTGGATGACCCCTTCCGAAACGACAGCCGCGCGGCGGAACGCTTCGCTCCGCGCGGGCGGAAAATCGCCCGGCGAGCGCAACCGCCCTTCCGAATCCGCCAGGAAAAAGCCCCCGCCGGGTCCGACGTCGAAGTTGCCCAGCATCTCCTGAAGCTGGACGGCCGCCACCAGAACCCCGGCCATGACGCCGTTGTCGTAGGGGACCATGGCCACCAGAAAATCCGTATCCCCCACCGTGAGAAACTCCCACCGCTGATCGGCAAGCCCCATGCCGGCCGCTCCCGTGCCGGGCGCACCGGCTTGGCCCGCGCCGGCCGCTCCCGTGCCCGCCGCACCGGCTCCCACCAGCCGCCGCAGCAGCGCTTCCCGCTTCGCTTCCGCGTTGTAGCTGAGGTTGGTGGCGTAGAGCAGATCGTTTTCCTTCTCAATGTACAAAAAAAGGGTATCCATCAGGCTGAATGCGTTTACATCCAGCGTGAAACGTCGGTGCATCCGGATCTTCGCCAGTTCGTATTCGTCATCCCCCGGCGACAGGCCCTGGATCAGATGCAGATCCGGCTCGTATTCCAGCTGCGTCAGGTACTCGATGCCATACTTGAGCAGGCGGTCCTGGTGCGCCAGCTGCTCCCTGAGCAGGGAGCTGTAATGTCCGGTGATCTGCTCCTGCACGATGCGCATGGCGTACAGGTTGTTGTACAGCAGAAAAAGCACCAGGGGGAACAGGATCGCCAGAAACCCGATCACCAGCCGGAAGCGGACGGATCTCCAGTTGCGCACGGAAGTTCCTCCCACCTTTTGGGATACTTGTATCATACGGAAAACCTGTCCGGCGGGCAGCAAGGAAAAAGGCGCCTCCCAAGCGGCCACGGCCTGCCATTTCGCCTCGAAACGACAAAAATGCCATTATTTTGGCTTGAAACGGGGTTTCGGCCAAAACAATGGCATTTGGTGACACTAAATTGGTAAAATTTGCGCGATTTTTGACTCGGATCCGAAAATCTTGCTGCGAATGCCGGTGCCTTCAGCCCCCGTGCCATTACCGGCTGCCCGGATCGGCCGCGCCTCGGGCGCTGCCGGCCTTTTCCGCTTCCTGCGGATTGCCGGCGCCGTCCGTATCCGTGCCCGGGCCGAAACGTCCCAGGCGCTCCAGGGCCATTTTGTATCCGTCGTTGCCGTACAGCAGGCAGCGTTTCACGCGCGAAATCGTCGCGGTGCTGGCTCCCGTTTCCGCCTCGATCCGGCTGTACGTATAGCCGCACCCCAGCATGCGGGCCACCTCAAGTCTTTGCGCAAGGGCCTGGATCTCGTTCACCGTGCACAGGTCATCGAAAAACAGATAGCATTCTTCCACGGACCTGAGCGTCAGAATGGCCTCGAAAAGCTGGTCGATCGTCTTGTCCTTCAGCTTCGACAGCGGCATGGGCAGCCCCTCCGGCGATATTTTCACTGTCTATTGTACGCTGACTCTTGCATTTCTTCAAGCATTACAGTATTCACGCTTCACCGAAGTAAATCAGCCCAGCGCCGGATGCGGCCCGCGGCTTCACGACCGCCGCATTCCAGCCTGCAGCTCCGCGCCACCGCACCCCGGCCTGCGGCTTTTCAAACGGGTCGGGCATCCGTCCATGCGCGGACGCACATTCGCACATACGCTGTCACCAGGAAGGGTGGGATGCGACCCATGGACAACGGCAAATGGCCCGCCGTCCGCGGCTGGCTGCCCGATCGCCAGCCTCCGGGCGGCGGGATGTATCCGGGCGTTGACGATTTCCCGGGAACCGCCGGCGGACCGCCGGCCGGCGGCGGGTTTTTCGGCGGTCCGTCCGGCTATGGCGGAGGACCGTTCGGCGGACCGACGGGATACGGCGGCGGATATTCCGGCGGATCCCCCGCCGGCTACTCCCAGCCTTACGGCGGAGGCGGACTTTTCGGCCTGCCGTTCAATCTGGGGCAGCTAAAGGCGTTCGTCGACCGGATGGGCGGGCTCGACGGCATCCTGAACACGATCGGCAAAATGCAGAAACTGTTCGGCACCATGCAGCAGCTCGCCCCGCTGATGCGCCTGCTGCTGGCCAAGAAAAGCAGCACCGCGGACGCAGACGCGGATCTCGAGATTCCGCGGCGCAGAAGAAAGCGGAGCGGCGGCCGGGGCGCCCGGCATGCGGCCGGTCGCGGCGGACGCCATCGGAACCGCGTCCGTCGCGGCGCCGGGCGTCGGCCGCAGGGGGGCGGACGCAGGCGGTCCGGAGGTTACGCGCGGGTCCGGGCGGCGGACGGTCCGGCGGGAAAAAGAACCGGCCGCCGGGACCGCTTCCGGCTTCCGGAACACGGCCGCGACCCCGACGATCTCCCGCCGCACGACCTTTTCCTGCCGTGAGGGCGGCCTGACCTTCACGGCGAGTTGCCCGGGCGGGTGTTCCGCCCCGGCAGCCCTGTGCCGCAACACCCTCCCGACAACACTCTCTACCGCACACGGTGCCGCCGATCCCTCCGCAGCCTCCGCCGCCGGCCGCAACACAGCCATACCACGCCTGCCCGGCCCGAAAAAATCGGGCGCCGGAGCGGGCTTTCCGCGTTCCGGCGCCTTGCGTCACAGCATTTCATATTCCAGGAACGGATCCTCGATCACGATGCGGTGCGCCTCGGCGTCGCTCACGCCCGTGTAGAGCGTGGCGGTGCCGTCCCCGTTGCGGCGCAGGCCGCCGCTGAACAGCACGTCCTGCAGGTCCGGCCGCTTCGCCGGTCCCGGCGGGAACATGTCCCGCGTGGCGATCAGCTTGATCGGCGTATGCCGCTTCGTATCCGGGTGGAAACCGAAGGTCATCGGATAATAATGGCGGTAGTTGGCTTCGTCCATGTACGCGATATGGCCGAGCACGCCGATCCAGCCGTTGCGCAGCAGCATCGCTTCGTTGCCGCCGCCCCATTCGTCGGGAGCGAACTGGCCGATCAGGAGGTCCGCCCGTTCGATGGCCTCCACCGTCAGCGCGTCCAGGGAAGCGATTTCCGTGTAGCCGATCACGGCGCGGGTCCTCCCCACGATCATCGGACGCGTGAACATGCCGATCCGGTTCTTGCCGATCTCCACCAGACGGATGTCCTTCATCGCCGGCGGGCCCACCGCGAACCGCCTCAAGTCGACGATGCGCGGCCCCCGGTAAAATACCGTCCTCCAGGTCGTGATGTAATACGGATCGTCCGGATCAAACTCCACTTCCACGCCGCCGAAAACGAGTTCTCCCCCGATAAAGGTGAAAAACGGATCCTGCAACGAAAAAACCGGCGCGCCTTCCCGGGGCACCCATACGCCGCCCCGTTCGACGAAAAACATCACCTGCGAACGCTCGTCGTTCCGATGCTCCACCCGCCCCGCGATCACCCATTCGCCTTCATCCATGAAGGGGGCGGTGATATTGTAGACGTCGCGCTCCCCGACGCCCTCGAAACGCAGCTTCTCGCCGCGCCGTTTCGGCATGTTCTGGCGGAACGCCCGTACCAGTTCCACGCATGATTTGGCCCGGTGTGCCGCGGCGATCATCGGCCGGCCTCCCGCGCGAATTTCGCGTATTCGCTTACTTTCATTTTAGTACGGTTTCCTCCCCGCGTTCCAGTCCTTCGGCCCAAAGCCGCCTTCCGGGAATCGGCATCGGGCGGCATTCGGCTTGTCACGGCAGACCGGCGTTCACCGTTCACCGGAGCAGCATGATGACGCCGTAAACCAAAGCGCCAAGCATGCCCGACACCGGGATGGTGATGAGC